>NZ_LBJZ01000179.1:0-124083 GCF_028128935.1 Bradyrhizobium sp. CCBAU 11361 | reverse complement strand
GATAACGCAACAGGCCCCTTGTGGGAGAGGGTTACGCACCACGCGTGCGATGATAGATCACCTACTCATGCCGGTGCGCATGCTTCCGCACCTTCGCCTGTTTCCCTTCCCCCGTCGGGATCATCACCACACGCCCGTAGCGCACGCCGCGTTCGGCGATGATGTGATCGGCGAAATGCCTGACCTCATCCGCCGCGCCGCGCAGCGCCGTCATCTCCATGCAATTGTTGTCGTCGAGATGGACGTGCAGCGTCGCCAGCGCGAGGTCGTGATGGCCGTGGAATTCCTGCACCAGGCGTTTTGAGAGATCGCGGGCGGCGTGGTCGTAGACATAGACGAGGCCGGCGACGCAGGGGCCGGTCTGCGCGGTATCCTCTGTCGTCTGTTGCAGCCCGGCGCGCGCGAGGTCGCGGATGATCTCGGAGCGGTTCTGGTAGCCGCGCGCCTCCGCGGCGGCGTCGATCTCCGCCAGCAGATCGTCCTCGATCGTGATCGTAATTCGCTGCATCAAAATGCTCCTGCGCGCCTCGCCAGTATCCGTTGAACTGTAGCCCGGATGGAGCGAAGCGTAATCCGGGACAATGTCGATATACTAGCAAAACCCGGATTTCGCTTTGCTCCATCCGGGCTACGCACTTAACTCCCGCTGCTCACAGCCGGGTCGCCCGAAGCCGCAGCGCATTGCCGACCACGCTCACCGAGGACAGCGCCATCGCCGCCGCGGCGATGATCGGCGACAGCAGGACGCCGAAGGTCGGATAGAGGATGCCGGCGGCGATCGGAATGCCGGCGGCGTTGTAGATGAAGGCGAAGAACAGGTTCTGGCGGATGTTGCTCATCGTCGCCTGGGACAGTTTTCGCGCTCGCACGATGCCGACGAGGTCGCCTTTCAGCAGGGTGACGCCGGCGCTCTCCATCGCCACATCGGTACCGGTGCCCATAGCGATGCCGACTTCGGCGGCCGCCAGTGCCGGGGCGTCGTTGACGCCGTCACCGGCCATCGCGACGCTGCGGCCGGCCTTTTGCAGCTTCGTCACCACCGCGCTCTTCTGGTCCGGCAGCACCTCGGCCTCGACCTCGGCGATGCCGAGCCGGCGCGCCACCGCCTGCGCCGTGGTGCGGTTGTCGCCGGTCAGCATGATCACCTTGATGCCCTCGGCGGCGAGGGCCTTCAGCGCCTCGGGCGTCGATGCCTTGACCGGATCGGCGATCGCGAACAGGCCGGCGAGCCGGCCATCGACGGCCATGTTGATGACCGTTGCGCCATCGCCGCGCAGCCGCTCGGCTTCAGCGTCGAGTGTCTTGGTGTCGATCCCGATCGACGACAGATATCGCGCGTTGCCGAGCACGATGGTCCTGCCGTCGACCTTGCCGGTCGCGCCCTTGCCCGTTGGCGAATCGAACTGCTCGACCTGGCCGAGTGTGAGCTGCTTCTCCTTGGCCGCGCGCATGATGGCGTCGGCCAGCGGATGTTCGCTGGCGCGCTCGACGCTGGCCGCCCAGCGGAGAATGTCGTCGTCCGCAAAGCCGGAAGCCGGCACGATCGCGACCACCTTGGGCTTGCCTTCGGTCAGCGTGCCGGTCTTGTCGACCACCAGCGTGTCGATCTTCTCCATTCGCTCCAGCGCTTCCGCGTTCTTGATCAGGACGCCCGCCTGCGCGCCGCGGCCGACGCCGACCATGATCGACATCGGGGTCGCAAGGCCCAGTGCACAGGGGCAGGCGATGATCAGCACGCTGACGGCGGCGACCAGGCCGAAGGCCAGCCGCGGCTCCGGCCCGAACCAGGCCCAGGCCGCGAAGGCGGCGAGGGCAACGACGATGACGGCGGGCACGAACCAGCCGGCGACCTGGTCGGCCAGGCGCTGGATCGGTGCGCGCGAGCGCTGCGCATCGGCGACCATCTGCACGATCTGCGACAGCAGCGTGTCCCGCCCGACCTTGTCGGCACGCATGATGAAGCTGCCGGACTGATTGAACGTGCCGGCGATGACCTTTGCGCCGCTTTCCTTGGTGACCGGCATGGATTCGCCCGTCACCAGCGATTCGTCGAGCGAGGAACGCCCCTCCAGGATGACGCCGTCGACCGGCACCTTCTCGCCGGGGCGAACGCGCAAATGCTCGCCGGCATGGAGCGCGTCGATCTCGACCTCATGCTCGCTGCCATCAGGCTCGACGCGCCGCGCGGTCTTCGGCGCGAGTTGCAACAGCGCCTTGATCGCACCCGACGTCGCATCGCGGGCGCGCAGCTCCAGCACCTGGCCGAGCAGCACCAGCACGGTGATGACCGCGGCTGCCTCGAAATAGACGGCCACCGCGCCCTCATGGCCGCGGAAAGTGGCGGGGAAGATCTGCGGCACGACCGTGCCGATGACGCTGTAGACGTAAGCGACGCCCGTGCCCATCGCGATCAGCGTGAACATGTTGAGGTTGCGCGTCACCAGCGACTGCCAGCCGCGCACGAAGAACGGCCAGCCGGCCCACAGCACCACGGGCGTGGCGAAGACGAGCTGGATCCAGTTCGACAGCGTCGCATCGATCCAATTGTGCGGGCCCGCGAGGTGGCCGCCCATCTCCAGCACCACCGGCGGCAGCGCCAGCGCGCCGCCGATCCAGAACCGCCGTGTCATGTCGGCAAGCTCGGGATTGGGGCCGGTCTCCAGGCTCGCCACTTCCGGCTCCAGCGCCATGCCGCAGATCGGGCAGCTGCCGGGTCCGACCTGGCGGATCTGCGGGTGCATCGGACAGGTGTAGATCGTGCCCGCGGGCATCTCCGGCTCGCTCGCCTTCTCCTTGGCGAGGTATTTTGCGGGATCGGCGGCGAATTTGGTGCGGCATCCGGCTGAGCAGAAATGGAAGATCTCGCCGTGATGCTCAAAACGGTGCTTCGACGTCGCGGGATCGACCGTCATGCCGCAGACGGGGTCGCGGACCTTCGTCGCCGCTGCGCCATGGTCATGATGATGCGTGTGGCTGGCATGATCGCCGTGTCCGCCGCAGCACGAGGCTGCCGCAGGCTTCTCGCTCGGCGGCGTCGCCGCCTTGCTCGAACAGCCGCATCCGGTGTGACCGTCCGCGTCGTGATGATGGCTGTGTTCGGCGTCGTTCATTCCCATGCTCCGGCCTTCTCGGTCTTGCAACCCATACCCGGTAGGGGTATATAGACGGCATGCGCAAAGACATCAAGGCATCTGTCGGAAAACGTCTCGGCCGGATCGAGGGCCAGGTTCGTGGCCTGTCGAAAATGGTAGAGGAAGACCGCTACTGCATCGACATCGTGACGCAGATCTCGGCGGTGCGCGCCGCGCTGCGCCGGGTCGAGGAGGAGGTCCTGAAGGACCACGTCGCCCATTGCGTCGAGCACGCGATTGCGAGCGGCGACAAGGCGGATCAGCGCGAGAAGATCGCGGAGTTGATGGCGGTGATTGGAAGGGCGGAGAGGTAGATCCGTATTCTTCGGTCATGGAGAGAAGCGCACGATATCTCCCCAACGTCGTCCTGGCGAAAGCCAGGACCCATACCGCGGAATCTATCGATTGCGTTCGGTAGCTGTACCGAACGACAGGTCCCCGCCAAACGTCTGCCTGGGGTAATGGGTCCTGGCTTTCGCCAGGACGACGGCGGAGCTACGCCGCGACCTCGCACGCGTCTCCGCGGCGCGCGCGGTACACCGCGAGTTCGTTGAGCAGCACAAAATGCTCGGAGAAGGTGGCGTCCATCTCGGCAGCCGCCTCGCGCATCACTTGCGCAGCCGGAATCTCAGCCGGCGCCTCTTCGTCAGCCGCTTCAGGAACGAGCGGCGGCGCACTGATCGTTTCTGGAAACACACTGAATGTGCCCGCTACCTCCTCGAGCGGCTTTTGCTTGTCGGCCCAGTGCAGGGTGGTGTAGTCGAACCCGTGCACGATGGTGGGTTTGACGACTTCGAAATAGGGCGAGATGTCGAAGTCGCGGGGCATGTAGAGCGAGGAATCGCGGATGTGCAGGATCTCGCGCCGGGCCGCGCGGCTGCCGGCCTTGGTGATCTTGGGCAGGATCGGATAGCGCACGGCGTCGAACGCCTGCGCGATCAGCGCCGAGCAGATGATCTTGGTCGGATCGCCCGAGCCGATCGCGATCATGCGACGCCGCCAGCGCTGCGGTATCGGCAGCGGAAACAGGAAGCGCATCAGGTCGACGATGTTCTTGGTGTCGTAGCCGAAGCCAATGCGGTTGATCGCATAGCGGCAGACCGTGGTGCGGTCCTCATGGGACAGCCCAACCGGGCGGCAGACGCGGGTGTGATAGGGGAAGTACTTCGACAGGGGCGCCGAGGTGACGCCTTCGCCGATATTGGCCTCGATCAGCACATGCGGCTCGCCATTGGGCTCTTCCGCACCCTCGATCGGGCCGACATAGAGCGCGGCATGCGACCAGGTCGACTGCGTCAGGTATTTGATGATGCCGGAGATGCGGTTGTTGCCCTCGACCAGCAGCACGTCGCCGGGCTCGATGACGCCGCGCAGGTGCTCGGGGTCGCTAGGCGTGAACGGCTCATAGCCCGGCACCTCCTTCGAGAGGTACGCGGCAATCAGCTTGCCGACTGAATCTAGGACCGTCCCCATGTCGAACTCCCCCACGGCCTTTTTCGGCCGCTTTTTTTCCCTTCTCTATCATGGTCGAAACGTGTTGCAATTCGGTTCATCACTCTGTGAGATCAAGCACCATTGATTCACCATGATGGTTGCCGTGCAACATGAGATACGGCAAGGTTCGCTGGCTGTTCCCGTTTGCCGCAAGTCTCCGGAAACCATGACATGACAATCACGCGCCGCGGTTTCCTTTCGGCGTCGGCGGCCTTTGCGGCGATGCCGGTCCTGCGCGCAACCGCCGCACCCCTGCCGCGCGAGGCTGACATCGTCGTGATCGGCGCGGGGGCAGCCGGAATTGCCGCAGCGCGGCGCATCATGGCGGCCAATCGCAAGGTCGTGGTGGTCGAGGCGGCATCGCAAATAGGTGGCCGCTGCATCACGGACACGACGACCTTCGACGTGCCGTTCGACCGCGGCGCGCGCTGGATGCACAATCCCGAGACCAATCCGATGATCCGGCTGGCGCGCAGCGCCGGGCTCGACGTGCTGCCGGCGCCGTCGGGCCAGAAGATGCGCATCGGCCGCCGCAACGCGCGCGCCGGCGAGACCGAGGAATTCCTGGCGGCGCTGGTGCGCGCCAACCGCGCCATCGACGAGGCCGCGCGCGGCAAGCTCGATAGCTCCTGCGCCTCCGTGCTGCCGAAGGATCTCGGCGACTGGGCGGGCGCGGCCGAGTTCATGCTGGGCGCGAGCTTTGCCGGCAAGGACCTGAAGGAGCTGTCGGCGATCGACAAGGCGCGCGCACAGGACCGCAATGCCGCGATCGCCTGCCGCCAGGGTCTGGGTACGCTCATCACCAAGCTCGGCGAGCAGGCGCCGGTCGCGCTGTCGACGCCGGTGAGCCGCATCAGCTGGAGCAATCGCGACGTCAGCGTGGAGACGCAAGGGGGCAAGATCGCCGCCCGCGCCGCCATCATCACGGTCTCGACCAACGTACTCATCGCCGGCGCGATCAAGTTCGCGCCCGATATTCCCAAGCGCACGCTGGACGCGGCGTCGAAGCTCACCCTCGGCAGCTACGATCACATCGTGCTGCAACTGCCGGGCAATCCGCTCGGGCTCGCGCGCGACGACATCCTCATCGAGCAGAGCAATTCGACGCGCACCGCGCTGATGTTCGCCAATATCGGCGGCTCCTCGCTGTGCTCGATCGATGTCGGCGGCTCGTTCGGCCGCGATTTGTCGGAGCAGGGCGAGAAGGCGATGGCGGCCTTCGCGAAGGAATGGATCGCAAAACTGTTCGGCAGCGAGGCCGCGGCCATTGTGCAGAAGACCAGCGCGACGCGCTGGAATGCCTCGCCCTTCGTGATGGGCGCGATGTCGGCGTCCTCGCCCGGCGGTCAGCTCTCGCGAAAAATCCTGACCGAGCCGATCGGCAATCTGTTCCTCGCCGGCGAAGCCACCCACGAGACGCTGTGGGGCACCGTCGACGGCGCCTGGGACAGCGGCGAGCGCGCCGCTGACGCCGCGCTGCGCAAGATCGGCGCGCTCAAGGACGAGCCGGCCGATGTGCCGACGCAGTCGACGAAGCGGCGCAAGGCGCCGCGGCAGTAGGGCAACCAAGCGGCAACACATTCGCCATCGCGCGGCGCCATAGCCTCAAACTCCACTCGTCGTCCCGGCGAAGGCCGGGACCCATAACCCCAGGGAGTAGTTTGGCGAAGATAGTCGTTTGGTATTGTCACCTACGGCGATCGATAGATCACGCGGTATGGGTCCCCGCGTTCGCGGGGACGACCCGTGGAGGGAGTTATCGCAAAACCCCATCCAACGCCGGCAGACCAAAGACGACCGCCATCGCAATCAGCACATAGCAGATGCCGCGAAACATTTTTTCGCTGGCGCGGCCGAACAGCGAGGCGCCGAATGCGACGCCGATGGCATAGACCGGACCGACGATGAGCGAGAGCACCAGCGATTCGCGGCTGATCAGGCCTGTCGTCGCGTAGCTGACCATCGAGAAGAAGTCCGAGGCGCCGAAGAACAGCAGGATGTTGGCGCGCGCGACGATCGACGCGATCGGGCGGCCGAGCCAGTAGCCGACGATCGGCGGCCCGCCAGTCTGCGCCAGCCCGCTGCAGAAGCCGGAGAGGCCGCCGATGCCGACCGAGAGCCAGGCGTGGTCCTTGCCGCGATAGCGCCAGCCCGACAGCAGCAGGAGCAACAGCGCGGCGACGAAGCAGGAGATGATCCAGCGCGTCGTGACGGGCTCGAGCACGCTGAGGAAATAGGTGCCGATGGGCACGCCGATCAGCGCACCCAGCACGATTACGGCGGTGGCCTTGCGGTCGGCCTTGCGCCATGCGTCGGGCAGCAGCGGCACCGCCGCGACGAAATCGATCACCAGCAGCAAGGCGGCAACGAGCCGCGGCGCCGCGAAGCTGCTCGCCATCGGCATGAAGATCAGCGCCGAGCCGAAGCCGGAAAAGCCGCGCGCGGTACCTGAGACGAAGGCGACGGCGCAGAGCGCCATCGCAATGGTGAGGCTGACGTCCTTCGGGAGGAAGTCGGCGAGACTCATGCTATCTGGTTCTGGAGCATGATGTCGTCCGAAAACCGCTGCACACTTTTCGGCATCATGCTCTCAACGCGCCGCCGGTCTTCTTCGTCACCTCCGCCACGACCTTCGCGGCGACAGCCTCGATCTCCTGGTCGGTCAAGGTCTTCTCGCGCGGCTGGATCGTCACCGCGATCGCGATCGACTTCTTGCCGTCATCGATGCCCTTGCCCTCGTAGACGTCGAACACGTTGACGCCGGTGATCAGCTTCTTGTCGACGCTGAGCGCGGCGCGCACGATATCGCCGGCCTTCACAGTGCGGTCGACGATGAAGGCGAAGTCGCGCGTAACCGGCTGGAAGGCCGACAGCTCGATCACGGGCTTGGCGCGGGTCGGCTTCTTCTTGGCCTCGGGGATGCGGTCGAGGATCACCTCGAACACCATCAGCGGACCGTCGGCGCCGAGCGCTTCCAGCGCGCGCGGATGCATCTCGCCGAAATAGCCGAGCACGTTCTGCGGGCCGATCTGGATCGTGCCGGAACGTCCCGGATGCAGCCAGCCGGGACCACCGGCCACGATCTGAAGCGCCTGCATCGGCGCGCCGCTTGCGGCCAGCACAGCCAGCGCATCGGCCTTGGCGTCGAACAGGTCAGCCTGCGCCGAGCCCGACCAGTGCCGTCCGAGACCCTCGGACGAGGCAAAGCCGCGGCGCACGCCGCTCGCCGCCATGAACTGATCCTGCGGGCGATCGCCCTTGAACACCTGGCCGACCTCGAACAGCGCGACATCGCCGAAGCCGCGATCGGCATTGGCCTGCGCCGCCGCGATCAGGCCCGCCAAGAGGGTCGGGCGCATGTCGGAGAGATCAGAGGCGATCGGGTTGGCTACTTCCAGTTCGCGCTGGCCGCCGCCGAACAGTTTTGCCGCAGACTTCGTAATGAACGACCACGTCACCGCTTCGATGATGCCACGGCTCGCGAGCGCGCGCCGCGCCCGGCGGGTGCGGAGCTGGAGCGGGGTCAGCACCGGTTTGCGCGCGTCCTCGCCGCGCTCGAACGGCGTCATCGGCACCTTGTCGACGCCGAAGATGCGGACGATCTCCTCGACGATGTCGGCCTTGCCGTGCACGTCGGAGCGCCACGACGGCACCGCGACCTTCACCACCGGGCCGGGGCCCGCCATCATGAAGCCGAGATGGGTCAGGATGCGCTTCATCTCCGGCTGCGGCACCTCGATGCCGGACAGGCGCTTGACCTCGGTCACCGGGAAATCGATGACGCGGTCATCGCCAAAGGCCTTGCCGACCACGACGTTCTCGGACGGTGCGCCGCCACACATCTCCATCACCAGCCTGGTCGCGAGCTCCAGCCCCGGCACCATGAAGGCCGGATCGACGCCGCGCTCGAAGCGGTAGCGCGCATCGGAATTGATGCCGAGCTTGCGGCCGGTCTGGGCGATGTTGATCTCGTTCCACAGCGCCGATTCGATCAGCACGTCGGTGGTGTTCTCGTCGCAGCCGGAGGCCTCGCCGCCCATGATGCCGGCGAGCGATTCGACGCCGTGCTCATCGGCGATCACGCACGTCGCGGAATCGAGATTGTAGGTGCGACCGTCGAGCGCGAGCAGCGTCTCGCTGTCGCGGGCGCGGCGCACCACGAGATTGCCCCTGACCTTTTTGGCGTCGAACACGTGCAGCGGGCGCGCGCGGTCGTAGGTCATGAAATTGGTGATGTCGACCAGCGCGTTGATCGGACGCAGGCCGATCGCGGTCAGCCGCTTCTGCAGCCATTCCGGCGACGGGCCGTTCTTGACGCCGCGCACGAGGCGAAGCGCGAAGCCCGGACACAGCGTCGCGTCCTCGACCGTGACCTTCACCGGGCAGGGGAATTCGCCCTTGATAGCCTTGATGGTCGGGTCCTTGAACTTGCCCATGTCGGCGGCGGCGAGGTCGCGCGCGATGCCGTGCACGCCGGTGCAGTCCTGCCGGTTCGGGGTCAGGTTGATCTCGACCACGGGATCGCCGAGCGCGGCCCATTCGGCGTAAGCAGCGCCGATCGGCGCATCCGCCGGCAATTCCATGATGCCGTCATGGTCGTTGGAGATCTGCAGCTCGGCCGCCGAGCACAGCATGCCGCGGCTCTCGACGCCGCGGATGGTGCCGACGCCGAGCGTGATGTCCTTGCCGGGAATGTAGGTGCCGGGGGCTGAGAACACGCTGACGAGGCCCGCGCGCGCATTCGGCGCGCCGCACACGACCTGCACGGGCGCGCCGCCATCACCGGTGTCGACCATGCAGACGCGCAGGCGATCCGCATTCGGATGCTGCTCGGCCGAGATCACCCTCGCGATGGTGAACGGCTTCAGCGCCTTCGCCTTGTCCTCGATGTTCTCGACCTCGAGCCCGATCATGGTGAGCTTCTCGGCGAGCCGCTCCAGCGGCTCGTCGGTGTCGAGATGGTCCTTTAGCCAGGAGAGCGTGAATTTCATGGTGCCGTTCCTAGAAAACCTCGATCAGGCGAAAGCGTTCGCACATGAGCATCATGTCTTCGCGAAATTTGCCTTGCCGACCGAAATAGTTGCGATGCGCGTTGCGCCAGTAGTCGAGACTGCGATCACCTTCGCCTTCGTCGAAGGCAAAGGCCGCATCGACCTCGCCGAAGCGGCGATAGCTCACCTCGGTCGATTCGATGATGCAGCGTGGCTCTCCGCGTCCGTCGAGCACGATCCAGCGTTCGCCCGGCGTCGAGGTGTTGGGCTCGTCCTCGGTGCTGCATGTCGCAGTCTTGACGCCCCGGATCACGAGATCGAGCAACTCGTCGGCCAGAGCCGGTCCGTCGCCGAAGGCGAACGACCGCAGGCCGCGATATTGCTCCGGGACGGCGCTCAGGTTCACGTGCTCAGTCCCCCCGCGAGCGTCGGGACTTCCAGCGGCTTGAAGCCGTAATGGGACAGCCAGCGGACGTCGCTGTCGAACAGCTGGCGCAGGTCGGCGATGCCGTATTTCAGCATGGCGATGCGGTCGATGCCCATGCCCCAGGCAAAGCCCTGGTACTCGTCGGGATCGATGCCGCAAGCGCGCAGCACGTTCGGATGCACCATGCCGCAGCCGAGAATCTCGAGCCAGTCCTCACCCTCGCCGAAGCGGATCTCGCCCTTGTCGCGACGGCACTGGATGTCGACTTCCAGCGACGGCTCGGTGAACGGGAAGAACGACGGGCGGAAGCGCATGTTGATGTGGTCGACCTCGAAGAACGCCTTGCAGAACTCGTGCAGGATCCATTTGAGGTGGCCGAGATGCGAGTGCTTGTCGATGACGAGGCCTTCGACCTGGTGGAATTGCGGCGTGTGGGTCGCGTCCGAATCGATGCGGTAGGTGCGGCCCGGACAGATCACGCGGATCGGCGGCTTCTGGCTCAGCATGGTGCGCACCTGCACCGGCGAGGTGTGGGTTCGCAGCAGCATGCGCGAGCCGTCTTCCTTCGGATGGAAGAAGAAGGTGTCGTGCATCTCGCGCGCGGGATGGCCTTCCGGAAAGTTCAGCTTGGTGAAGTTGTAATCATCGGTCTCGATGTCGGGGCCTTCGGCGACCGAGAAGCCCATGTCGGCGAAGATCGTGGTCAGCTCGTCCCAGACCTGGCTCAGCGGATGGATGCGGCCGGCCTCGGCCTGCGGGTCACGCAGCGGCAGCGTCACGTCGATGGTTTCGGACGCGAGCCGCGTATCGAGCGCCGCCGACTTCAAAACGTCGCGCCGCGTGCCGAGCGCCTCGGTGACCTTGTCCTTGGCCTGATTGATCGCCGCGCCTTGCGTCTTGCGCTCGTCGGGCGACATCTTGCCGAGCGTGGCGAGCAGCGCCGAGATCGAGCCCTTCTTGCCGAGGGCTGCGACGCGCACCGCTTCGAGGGCGGCTTCGTCGCCGGCGGCGGCGATCTGGTCGAGGATGGATGCTTCAAGCGTTGCGAGGTCGGACACAGTCAAATCCTTGCTGCCAAATTCGGCTGGGTTGTCGCCGCCCGAAGGGCGTAACGTCAAGCAAAAAGCCGGTCATTTCGCGCTCTCGACCAGCTGGGTTGAACCTCGCACGGGGCCCCGGCACCAAGGGAGGATACGAGGAGACTTTTGCGATGCTTTCGAAATGCTGCCTGGCCGTCCTGGCCGTCGCTCTATCGGTCGCCGGCACCCCGGCGCGCGCCATGGTCTGCATGGAGAAATCCATGACGCTGGACGAGGTCGTCGACACCATCAGTGCGCAGAAGGGCTGCGAAAGCGCGATGAAGGTGTTTCAGGATTGCCAACTGACCGCGAGCGGCGATGTCCAGCTCGGCGCCGCCGTCGAAAAGAAATGCGAAGCGGACTTCAAGCCCGGCCTCAGTGCCGCGCAGACGCAGGCGTACAAAAGCGAGATGCACGCGTGCGACGTCAAGTACCGGAACAAGTCCGGCACCATGTATCTCTCGTTTACGGCATTCTGCCGGGCGGAGGTCGCCCAGCGCTACTCGCAACGCGCACTGAAGGCTGCGGGCCAGAAGGCCCGCTAGCCGAGAGACCTCAGGCCGCGAGAGCTGCCTTGGCCTTCTCGGCGATCGCCTGGAACGACGCGGGCTCGTTGATCGCGAGATCCGACAGCACCTTGCGGTCCACGGTGATGCCCGACTTGGCGAGACCGTCGATAAATCGGCTGTAGGTCAGGCCGAACGGACGCACAGCGGCGTTGAGACGCTGGATCCAGAGCGCGCGGAACGTCCGCTTCTTGCGCTTGCGGTCGCGGAAGGCGTACTGCTGGGCCTTCTCGACGGCCGGCTTGGCGGCGCGGATGGTGTTCTTGCGGCGGCCGTAGAAACCCTTGGCGGCCTTGTAGACTTTCTTGTGCTTGGCGTGGGCGGTCACACCGCGTTTGACGCGAGACATGACAAAAATCCTTCAGAGATGACTTGGTTTTCGGATCGCCGCGCGAGGCGCGGCTGAGGTGGCAGTGATCGTGGACGCGATCAGGCGTTCGGCAAGAAGTACTTCTTGACGTTGTCGCCGTCGGTCTTGAACAGCACGCGAGTGCCGCGAAGCTGACGGATCTGCTTCTTCGTCCGCTTGATCATGCCGTGACGCTTGCCGCGCTGGGCGTGCATCACTTTGCCGGTGGCAGTCACCTTGAAGCGCTTTTTAGCGCCCGATTTGGTCTTCAGCTTGGGCATTTGGCTCTCCTAATGGCCACGGAAATCCGCCCGCGAAGGCGGCTGGCCGTCAAAAATGCTCGTTAGAGCGTTGATTGTGCTCAGGTTTCTACGAACAAGCGCGAAACCCGCACGGACACCGCCACGGCAGCCCTTAATCAGCCGGGCGATGAAGGCTGGGCTTATGCCAGAGCGGCAGCCAGTTGGCAACGATGAACCGCCGAAACCCGCCCGCCGACTATCCGGAGTTGCCACCCTCGTCGTCCAGGCCGTGTCGCCTGGAGGAAGGACCAAAATGGCCCATTTCCCGCAATCTGCCCGCCCGCGCCGCCTGGCGCTGCTTGCCGTGCTCGCCGCCGCCGCGCTGCCGTCCACCGCCGATGCCCGCGGCGGCCGCTATGACGGCATCTGGAACGTCACCTTCGCCACCAGCCGCGGCAATTGCAGCTCGGGCTACAGAGTCCCCTTCACCGTGACCGGCAGCCGCGTCTCGTCCGCCGGCGGCGGCCGGGTCTCGGGCAGGGTCAAGCGCTCCGGCACTGTGGCGGTCAATGTCTCGGTCGGCGCGTCCCATGCCAGTGGCGGCGGCCGGCTTGCCGGCGTGAACGGCTCCGGCTCGTGGAGCGGCATCATTTTCGGCGACCGCTGCAGCGGCACCTGGCAGGCGACGCGGAGCTGACACACAAACGGCCCGCCGGAGAACCGGACGGGCCGTTAACTCTCAATTCCAAATAACTGGCGTCAGCGCGGCGCCAGCACCATGACCACCTGACGGCCTTCGAACCGCGCGTCCTGCTCGACCTTGGCGAGCTCGGCGACGTCGGTCTTGATCTTGTCCAGAAGCTTGGTGCCGATCTCCTGGTGCGCCATTTCACGGCCGCGATAGCGCAGCGTGATCTTGACCTTGTCGCCCTCTTCGAAGAACCGCTGCATCGCGCGCATCTTCACGTCGTAATCATGATCGTCGATCATCGGGCGGAGCTTGATCTCCTTGATCTCGACGGTCTTCTGCCGCTTGCGGGCTTCGGCGGCTTTCTTCTGAGCGGAATACTTGTACTTCCCGTAGTCCATGATTTTGCAGACGGGAGGGCTGGTATTCGGCGAAATCTCGACCAGATCCATGCCAGCTTCCTGGGCCATCTTGATGGCGATGACGGTCTCGACCGTGCCTTTATTGTCACCGGTCTGATCGATCAGCTGGATCTGCGCATTGCGAATATCATCATTGATGCGCGGCCCGTCTTTGCTGGCAGCGGGCGGAGCTTTATTAGGACGGCGAATGGGTGGTTCTCCAAAGTTGTGAAAGAAGCGGCTATCTTGAAGGAAGATGCGTTTGCCGGCAAGCAAGTCGCGTACGCGAAGCGAAAAACCGTTAAATGCGAGGCATTTTGGTCACGCCTGGCGGCACGCTGACCGACATAGACACCTTGCCCTCGTTCCGCAAGCGTCCCAAAGGGCCAATACCGATGTCCGGCGGTGCCACGGAACGCGCCCAGACAGCTCAAACCGCACAGCCAGAGTAAACGTTCCATGACCGATGCAATTCCCGATACCGTGCTCGATTTCATCGATGTGGGCGAGGGCGCGTCCGCGCGCAGGATCGCGGTACGCCGCCGCGCCGGAAAGGGCCCCGGCCTCGTTTGGCTCGGCGGGTTCAAATCGGACATGCGGGGCAGCAAGGCGCTGGCGCTGGACGCCTGGGCCAGCGACCACGGCCGCGCCGCGGTCCGGTTCGACTATTCCGGCCACGGTGAATCTGGCGGCGATTTCGCCGACGGAACCATCGGGCGCTGGCTGGAGGAGAGCGTCGCGGTGTTCGCGCGGTTCTGCGACGGCCCGCAGATCCTGATCGGCTCCTCCATGGGCGGCTGGATGGCGCTGCTGCTCGCGCGCGAGATCAGGAAGCGCCAAGAGAACCAGCAAGCGAACCAGCAGGAGAACCAGCAAGCCAAGGCGTCGCTCGCGGGCCTCGTGCTGATCGCGCCGGCGCCCGACTTCACCGAGGAGCTGATGTGGAAGAATTTTCCGGCTGCGGTGAAGAAGGAGATCGAGACCAAGGGCGTCTGGCTGCGGCCGTCCGAGTATGGTGACGGCTCGCCCTATCCGATCACGTGGAATCTGATCGAGGAGGGCCGCAACCATCTCGTGCTCGGCAGCGCCATCGATCTCGGCTGCCCCGTCCGCATCCTGCAAGGCGCGCAGGACCCTGATGTACCCTGGCAGCACGCCTTCGCGCTGACGCACCGCCTGCCGGCCGACGACGTCGTGCTGACCATGATCCAGGACGGCGACCACCGTCTCTCGCGCCCGCAGGACATCGCGCGCATTCTTGCCGCGGTGGCCGAGATCGGGTGAGGTCTCTCCAGACACTCGGTGTCATCGTCCGCGAAGGCGGACGATCCAGTACGCCGCGGCGATTGTGATTAAGCTGAGAAGCCTCGGAGTACTGGATGCCCCGCCTTCGCGGGGCATGACTAAGAAGAGGGAGCCACGCCGATGACCACCACCGCCATGCTGCGCGCCTTCTGCGATGCCGTCGAGCAGCGCAACGGCCGCGCGTTCGCCGATCTCTTCACCGAGGACGGCGTCTATCACGACGTCTTCTACGGCGCCTTCGTCGGCCGCGAGAAGATCGCCGCGATGATCGACGACTGGTTCTATCGCACGGCGACCGATTTCCGCTGGGACATGCACGATCCCGTCACCAACGGCACCACGCTCTACGCGCGCTACGCCTTCAGCTATCGTTCGACCTTGCCGGAGGCGAACGGCGCGCGGGCGATGTTCGAGGGCGTTGCGATCATGACGCTGAAGGACGGCAAGATCGCTGGCTATCACGAGGTCGCCAACACCGCGCCGGCGTTTGTCGATTTGAAATTTGCGCCGGAGCGGATTGCCAAGATCGTCGCCAAGCAGGGCGCGGAGCTGAAGGCGCGGCCGGAGATGACGCGGCATCTGGCGTAGCTGTCATTCCGGGGCGCGCCTCTTGGCGCGAGCCCGGAATCCATTCCACCTCTCGGCTTGCGGCCCGATGGATTCCGGGTCTGCGCCTGACGGCGCATCCCGGAATGACAAAGTGGAGAGACCTCGCGTCTTTACCGCTTCGACGGATTCGCCATCGGCTTGCGCTGAGCCAGTGCGGCGACGGTGGCGGTGCCGATCGGGCCCTGTTCGTCGTAGAGCCAGCATTCGCCGATCGCGACACCGTCGGTGGCGTGATGGTTCACCACATCGAAGCCGATCCAGTTCGTCACCGGCAGGCGGTGCAGATAGATCGTGACGTCGCTGTTGATGTAGCCGAGCCCCTTGTCGCCGGCGTTCGCGAACGGGCTCGCGAAATCGGCGCCAACCGCGACATGGACGAACGGCGTCATCGGCACGCCGGCAACGAGCTCGCGCACCTCGCTCATCCAGAGCCGGCGCGGTCCGAGCGAGCCCATATGGCCGATGATCGGCCGCGTCGTCCATTTGCCGTGCATGCCGAGCCTGGGATCGGTCGGCTTGGGAATGTCTGATGGCTTCGGCACGTCCCAGTTTGGCGGCGACCAGACGTTGCCGTCGGGATTCTGCGTTTTGCGAAGCAACTGGCACGAGGCGCGCGCCATGCTGACGCCGCCGGAGACGAATTCCGCCTCGACCACGCGGATGCGCAGTCCGTCGCGCACCAGCCGCGTCGTCACTTCGATCGGCTTGTCGATGGTCGGCAGCCGAAACATGTCGACGGTGAGCCGCGCCGGCACGAATTCGGGGCCGGAGTGGCGCTCCTCGATGGCGAAGCCGAGCAGGCCGACGATGACGCGTCCGTGCAGCGATTTCGGATCCCACGGGCCATTGGCAACTTCCGTCGGATGGAATGTATCGCCGTCGCGGGTGAAGAAAGGCATATTTGTCATGACGCGCGAGCTTGAAGGAACGCGCGGGGAAATCAAGGGTGGTGGCTCGCGTGGTCAGGGGTGGCGCTTGCTTCCCCACACGCCACTGTCATCGCCCGCGCAGGCGGGCGATCCAGTATTCCAGAGGCAGTAGTGATTGAGCCGATAGGCCGCGGCGTACTGGATTCCCCGCCTTCGCGGGGAATGACACCCAGAGTTAGGAGGCGGCTTGCCACTCCTGACGCACACTTTCATCGCGCTCGGTGCTCATCGCGGCAGACTTCATCGCATCGAACGCGCTGCCCGACATCAACTGCCCCAGCGCCCACACCGCCGCGCCACGCACCAGCGGGCTCTCATCACCCAGCAATCGCCGCGCCTCCTCCGCGAGCGCCACCTCGCTCGAGTTGCCGATCGCGATCAGCACATTGCGCAAGAAGCGGTCACGGCCGATGCGCTTGACCGGCGACTTCGTGAACAGCGCACGAAACGCCGCATCATCGAGCCGCGCCAATTCGGCAAGGCCTGGTGCACGCAGTTCGTCGCGCGCGGCGAGCTTGGCCTCGCGTCCCGCTTGCGCGAACTTGTTCCAGGGGCAGGCGGCAAGGCAATCGTCGCAGCCATAGATGCGGTTGCCGATCGCCTTGCGAAATTCGCGCGGGATCGGTCCCTTGTTCTCGATGGTGAGATAGGAGATGCAGCGACGCGCATCGAGCTTGTAGGGCGCGGGGAATGCCGCGGTCGGGCAGATGTCGAGACAGGCCCGGCACGAGCCGCAATGATCGATCTCGGCCGCGTCGCGCGGCAAGTCGAGCGTGGTGTAGATCGCGCCGAGAAACAGCCATGAGCCGAACTCGCGCGAGACGAGATTGGTGTGCTTGCCCTGCCAGCCCAGATGCGCGGCCTGCGCCAGCGGCTTCTCCATCACCGCGGCGGTATCGACGAACACCTTCACTTCCGACGGTGCGGCCGCGACCAGCCAGCGCGCCAGCGCCTTCAGGCGCTTCTTGATCAAATCGTGATAGTCGTCGCCCTGCGCATAGACCGAGATCGCCGCGCGCGTGCGCTGCTCGAGGATCGCGAGCGGATCGGCGTCGGGACCGTAGTTGACGCCGAGCATGATCACGCTGCGCACGTCGGCCCACAGCCCGCGCGGATCGACGCGGCGCTCCGGCTGCGCTGCGAGCCAGTCCATGTCGCCATGGCCGCCCGAGGCGATGAATTCGAGGAAGTGCTCTCCGGCAGTCTCGATCGAGCCGGGCTCCGTCACGCCGATGCAGTCGAAGCCGAGCGCCTTTGCCTCGGCCGTCAACTTCGTCTTCAGTTCAGACAGATCGGCCGAGCTCAGAAATCCAGGTCCACATAGGTCCGCGACGCCGGCACGCCGGCGAGCCATTCGCTCAGCAGCGGGCGGAACGACGGGCGGGATTTCACCCGCGCGTACCACGCCTTTGCTGCGTCGTCCTCGCTCCATGGCACGTCGCCCAGATAGTCGATCGCCGAGAGATGCGCCGCGGCGGCGAGATCCGCGTAGGTGAGCCGGTCGCCGGCGAGGAAGTTACGCGTCTGCGCCAGCCAGCCGATATAGGCCAGATGATAGCGCACATTCGCCTTGGCCGCGCGCATCACGTCGGCCGAGGGCGCACCGCCGCCGCTGTCCTCGCTCATGAAGCGCTTGTAGATCCGTTCGGTGACGAGAGGGTGCGAGACCTCCTCGAAGAACTTCTCGTTGAACCAGGCCATCAGCCGGCGCACCTCGACGCGCTCGCCAAGCGTCTCCGGCATCAGGCGCTTGGGTCCCATCCCGGCGCCATAGGCCTCGTCGACATATTCGGCGATGATCGCCGCGCCCGGTATCGGCGGCTGTTCCTCGTCCACCAGGACCGGCGTGGTGCCGGCGGCATTGAGCAGCAGGAATGCCTCGCGCCGTTCCCAGCTGCGCTCTTCGACCAGTTTCAGGTCGAGCCCGTATTCGCCCACGATCAGACGGATGAAGCGCGAATGCGGACAGAACGGATGATGAAACAGCGTAAACATGAAGCCTTTGACTATTTGATGGTGCTTAAGAATCCATCAATGTTTGTGCGGCGCCACACTAGTCCTTCAAAACCGCGAAGCAAGACCGTGATGATCGTATTTTGCGATTGCAGCATGGGGACGAATAGGCGAGAAGAACCCCGCTTTTCCAGCGGAAATGGACCGTAAATATGTCAGATGCAATACGGGCAGTGATCCTCGGCATCATCGAGGGTGTGACCGAGTTCCTTCCCGTTTCCTCGACCGGCCACCTGCTGCTTGCGGAGCGATTTTTTCATCTCGGCGAAGGCGCCTTCTGGGATTCGTTTACGGTTCTGATCCAGTTGGGTGCGATCCTCGCGATCGTCGGGCTCTACTTTAGGAAGCTCTGGGATGTCGTGATCGGCTTCTTCACCGGCGACACCTATTCGCGCCGTTTCGTGATCGGCGTGCTGGTGGCGTTCCTGCCGGCTGTCGTGGTCGGCCTCGTCGCCGGCAAATACATCAAGAGCGTGCTGTTCAATCCGTGGGTCGTGTGCTTCACGCTGATCGTCGGCGGAGCCATCCTGCTCTGGGTCGACAAGCTCGACCTCAAGCCGCGCGAGCATGACGCCACCAAGTTTCCGCTGCTGATGTATCTCTATATCGGCATCGCGCAGTGCGTGGCGATGATCCCGGGCGTGTCGCGCTCCGGCGCCAGCATCGTCGCCGCCATGCTGTTGGGTGCGGACAAGCGCGCGGCGGCGGAGTTCTCGTTCTTCCTCGCGATCCCCACCATGATCGGCGCGTTCGCCTACGACTTCTACAAGAACCGCTCCGAGATGACGATGGACCACATGGGCATCGTCGCGATCGGCTTCGTGGTGTCGTTCATCACCGCGGTGATCGTTGTGAAGACGTTTTTGACATACGTCACCCGCCACGGCTTCGTGGTGTTCGCCTGGTGGCGCGTCATCGTCGGCACGCTCGGCCTGATCGCGCTGGCATTGGGACGCTAGGGCGCTGCTGAAGTTTTGAAGCCGGCTCCGGCGAGACTGCGCTCCCTCTCCCGCAGGCGCAGGGGAATCGCATTTGAAAGAGGTTCCTGCGGCCATCCTTCGAGACGCCCGCTTTAGGCGGACTCCTCAGGATGAGGACGGAATGCGTGGCAGCAGTTTCAACGGCACGGCGCTGCTTAGCCTCATCCTGAGGAGACCGCGGAGCGGTCGTCTCGAAGGACGAGGCGCGCAGTCAGGTGTTGCCAAAAGTCATATGCGATAGCCCTGCCCGCAAGCCGGAGAGGTTAACCGGGCCCGCGGCCTAAGCGGGGCTCAAATGCTCATGCGCTGGAACTGCCCGGCGGCGCGGAAGCGCCAGAGATATTGCGGAGCGATCGCTTCCAGCGAATCCGCCGTGATGCCGAGGCCTTCCAGCGTCAGCCCAGCCGCCTTCGCCGCATCCGACACGACATTGTCGCGCTCGAGCAGCGTGACCTGGTCGGGCGTCAGCTTGAACGCGCCCGGCGCGAATTGCAGGAAGTTGGCCTGGAAGCGGGCAAGTCCGAACGGCAGCGGCACCAGCATCGGCTTGCGAGCGGTGATCTCGAGGATGGCCTCGATGATCTCGCGCATGGTCAGCACCTCCGGCCCGCCGAGCTCGTAGGTCGCGCCCGCCTTGGCCTTGCCGTCGACCGCATCCGCGATCGCGGTGGCGACGTCGCCGACATAGACCGGCTGCATCCGGGTCCTCTCGCCGATCAGCGGCAGCACCGGCGACATCCGGGCCAGCGCCGCAAAGCGGTTGGTGAACTGGTCCTCGGGGCCGAACATCACGGAGGGGCGGAAGATCGTGGCCGAGGGCACCGCGGCCAGGACCGCCGCCTCGCCGGCCGCCTTGGCCTTGGCATAGCGCGAGGGCGACTGCGCATCGGCGCCGATCGCCGAGACATGCACCAGGCGGGCCCCTGCGGCGGCCGCCGCCTTGGCGACGGTCTCGGCGCCCTTGGCCTGGACCGCGTCGAAGCTCTGTTTGCCACCCTCGGTGAGGATGCCGACCAAATTGATCACGACATCCGAATCACGCAGCGCCGCCTCGACCGAGGCCGGGTAGCGTAAGTTGGCCTGCACCACATGGACCTGGCCGACCTTGCCGGAGGGCTGGAGGTATCCAGCCAGTTCCGGCCGCCGCACCGCGACCCGGACCCGGTAATCGCGCTTGCACAGCGCCCGGACGACATTCCGGCCCAAAAACCCCGATCCGCCGAAAACCGTGACGAGAGTTTCCAGATTCGATGCCATGGGGATCTATTCCTGAGGGAGAGTGCGCCTGACGAGGCTTGTATCGGGCCGGTTTGCGATGCGCAATCCGCATCCCTACTCATGATTTGACAAGCGCGTCACCGAACCTTAGTAACCGCCTCCGTGCCCCAAACCGGCATGCCCAGGTGGTGGAATTGGTAGACGCGCTGGCTTCAGGTGCCAGTGGCTTAACGGCCGTGAAGGTTCGAGTCCTTTCCTGGGCACCATACAATTCTGGATCTTAAACAAATCCAGATAGATAAGCCCTTTCAGAGTGTTGCGTTGGCCCCAACTGTGTAACAATGGGGTGTAACATTGCTGTTCAGGGTTGTTCGGCCGATGCGCCGGGACGGGTCTCGCTTTCCTTTTTTCGCGCAGCGCATTCCGGCTGATGTCCGACGCAAAGCGGGCGGTCTCGAACTCGCGATACCGCTTGGCGATAGCTTCGTTTTCGTGACGCCTAGCGAGGGCGCCCAGGCCGTCCGGTTCTCTCTTCGCACCACCGAGCCTAGTGAAGCTAAGAGGCGTCACGCGCTTGCGGCGGCCTGCCTAGCGACAGTGTGGGAGGCGCTCCGCAATGACACCCCTGTGCATCTCACCCACCGGCAGGCGACGGCCTTGGCAGGCGAACTCTATCGCGTTTGGGCGGACAGCGAGAGCCGCGCCCAGAGTGTCGCCATGGTGCACACGCCCGGAGTGGGGTGGGCGCCAGACACTGAGAGCCAGGACGAGCAGGAATCACATTGGGCGGCCGTCATAGCGATGTGGGAGAGGGTTGGCGAGGATGGCGACCCCAAGAAATTGGAGAAGCCGCTCGGCGCCATCGTGGACCGCCTCTTACTAACCAAGGGCATCCGCCACGTGGATAGCGAATCGCGCGTTATGTTGCTCGTCGCGTTTTGGATGGCGTTGCGGGACGCCTTCGTCAGCCGCCAGCGGAACGCGGGTGGGAACTACGCACCCGACCCCAAGGCCGCTCGCTTTCCCGAGTGGCAGGCCCCGGCAGAAGCGAAGGAAAAGCCAAAGCGAGGCACCTCCAAGAACCCCCTCACCGGACTAGTCGAAGATTGGTGGAAGGAAGCCAAGCGGGCTGGCCGCAAGCAGAGCACCTATGAGAGCTATCGCAATTCGATCGCCCGCCTCGTGACGTTCCTGAAGCATGACACAGCGAGCCGCGTCACGCCCGAGGATATCGTTCGCTTCAAGGACTACCGCGTGCAGAGCGGCGTGAGCCCGAAGACCGTGAAGGATAGCGACCTCGCAGGGATGAAGACGGTATTCGGCTGGGCGGTGATCAATCGCCGGCTCCCGAGCAATCCGGCCGAAGGAATCACCATCAAGGTAGGCAAGTCGCGCAAGCTCCGGTCCAAGGGGTTCTATGATTCGGAGGCCCTCGCCATCCTGAAGCATGCCCGCGAGTTCGTGCCCGGCCGGGAAGCCCCGAAGCTGGCGGCGGCCAAGCGGTGGGTGCCGTGGCTGTGTGCCTTCACGGGCGCTCGCGTGGGTGAGATGATCCAAATTCGGAAGGAGGACTTGCGGCGCGAAGGCAGGCTCTGGGTGCTGCATGTGACGCCGGAGGCGGGACCGGTGAAGACGGATGAAGCGCGGGATGTTGTGCTCCATCGGCAAGTTATCGAGGAAGGCTTCTTGGCGTTCTTTGAGAAGTCGAGGGGCGGCTATCTGTTCATTGATCCAAAGGCCGGCGAGTTAGGTGTGCGCAACGCGGTGAAGACGGTGCGTAACAAGGTCAATGAGTTCGTGCGCGAAGTGGTGAAGGATAAGAACGTTGATCCAAGTCACGGCTGGCGCCATCGCTTCAAGACTGTCGGTATCGATCAGGACGTTGATATGCGCGTACTGGATGCCATTCAGGGGCATGCGCCGCGCAATGTTTCGGAGGGCTACGGAGACGTGACTATTAAGGCGAAGGCGAACGCCATCGCGAAATTTCCATCCATCGACGTTGCGTAAAGGCGGCCCATTTTCGGGAGTATCTCACAAGATCGGTGAAATGCACGCGAATCGATGTTAGTAGTTCGTCTACTACCGAGAGTTTAGCGGGGGCATCATTTGCTGTCGGGAATGAATTCCGAGTTTCTGTCGAGTTGCATTCACGGCAGAGACCTTCTCAACGACGATTGCGTAGCGGGCCACTACGACGCGGATGAACTTGCGAGGCGGGCAACGACTGTCGTCCAATACGGTTTCGCCGCCCTTAAACTTGAGCAAATCCTTATTAAGCGAAAAGCCGCGCAGTGCGTTCGAACGACGCCGCACGCCGTGGTTCTGCGGGGGCTGAACAAGCTGATTCGGCAGGCAACGCAGATTCGTCCCTCCGATCGAGATACGATTATTCGAAGGCTAACCACTGTGCTGCAAGAGGGGGTCCCTCACCGAGTCTACAAGTTCGACATTAAGGCGTTCTTCGAAAGTGTGGATACCAAGCGTCTATTCGAACAGGTAGGAAATATCCCGTCCCTGCCAAGAAACGCTACGATTGTTCTCTTGAACTACCTGAACGAACTGAAGTCACGAGGCATCGTAGGTTTGCCACGAGGCGTTCCTCTCAGTGCAACGCTGTCTGAATTTGCGTTGCAGCCGTTTGATCGTGAACTATCTCTCCTGCCAGAGATATATTTTCATGCCCGATATGTGGACGATATTATCGTTGTCACAAGCGCTCGTGAAAATCCTCGCGAATTCGCACGCAAGATAAGAAGACTCTTGACGCCCTTGGGGCTCGAACTGAACCATCAGAAGACCAAGACGATAGATATTCCCGTCCAACAGAAGTCGGATGGAAAAGCCATCTTGGGGCGTTTCGACTATCTGGGATACGCTTTCTCAATACATGAAAGCACCCGGGATGGTGACAGAAGACTCTTCCGAGACGTTGAGGTAACGATCGCGAGTACCAAGATCGCCCGGCTGAAGGCTCGACTTTGCTGCTCCATTGCGGTGTTTCTGGGAGACGGAGACGTCGGGAAATTTGAGCGTAGATTGCAGCTTCTTACTGGAAATTATAACGTCAGGGATTTCGTGAAGAATCGTTCGCGCAACACCGGGCTTTACTGCAACTATAGGCGTGTAAACTCTCACGCCGCGCTGACCGACCTAGACACGTTCCTTCGATCAGTCCTGGTGGGTAGTCGCAGTCGTTTGTCCAAGCGGCTTTCCGCAAAGATTTCTATCGGGGTGAGAAGGTCTTTCTTGAAGTTTAGCTTCGAGCGAAGCTTTCGGCAGCGGACCTTTTACAACTTCTCAGCGGCCGAACTGGCAGACCTACGACGGTGCTGGCGCGATGGCTAGTTCCGGCATAAGGCGAGGGAATATCGATAGAAGCAACGCCGATCGCGCGGTCCTCACGGATACCGCGCCTATGGATGTCCCAATCGTCTTCTCAAACGACGGCTTTCACACAAATCTTCGAAGGACGTCGGATGCGCCGGGACTAAAGCGCATTGTCGAGTCGCTGATAACTTCGAATCCTGAGCACTATACGGTCCCCTATAGGTATCGCATTAGGCTATCGACAACGGCGAGCCGTCAGTTGAGCCTGGCCCATCCGGCGGCGCAGAAAGAGGCATGCGGCTTTTATCAAAAGTATGGACATCTACTTCCGTATTTTTGTCGTCACGCCGAAGTGTCTCTACGTCGCGCAGCAAAAGTAGGCAGCTCCGTCTTTTATCTGACGCGGAGTGCCGAGTCGAAGAGATACAAAGGAGCTGCTATCGATATGCTCCTTCACGACGAATCTGTTCGGAATCCCGGTTCGTATTTTGCTTATGCGGGATATGATCGCTTTTACAAATTCTTTAATTCGCAAGAGTTCTTGGGCCTTGAGAAGACGTTTTCGATGATGCGCCTCACGGACGTATCGAAATGCTTTTCGTCTATCTACAGCCATACGCTTGCTTGGGCAGTTAAGGACATCCAACACGGCAAGGAGCATCCGCTTGCCGTGTCATTTGCAAACGACTTTGATTCTTTGATGCAGTATTCAAACTATAATGAAACCAATGGCATCCCCGTCGGCGCGGAGGCGTCAAGAATTTTTGCTGAGATTATCCTGCAATCCGTTGATGTGGCCGTGCTTAAGAGAGCAAAGCGCGCAGGCCTGGTGCATGGCTCGGATTTTGCGATACGCAGGTATATCGACGACTACGCAATATTCGCCAATACGACCGAGACTCTGGACGTAGTTCAACGGGCCGTTTCGGACGGTCTATTGATGTTTAACTTACACCTCAACGAGGCCAAGACGCACACGATCGCCCGGCCACTGCAAACGCGAAGATCGCAGATCATATCGGGCGCTTCGCCGGCATTGCACAAGTTTCGAGAGTCGATTTCCGAAATCGATCAGAGCTCTCGCCTGCACAAACCGCGGAGAGTGCGGGAGCCGGAGTCGGTGGTGCGAACATTTGTCAATGACATCAAGGTGGCGAGCACGAACGGTGGCGCTGGTTACGAAGATGTCAGTCCTTACATAATCGGGTCGATTACTAGCACGCTGGAGATCTTGATAGCGGGCTTTCCATCTGCGCCCGCAGAGGTCCGAAAGGACGCTGAACTTTATGCCAAGGCGTTCGATACACTGCTCTCTGCGCTATTCTATTTCTTCACGGTGCACGCGACTGTCACCGCGTCGTATCAAGTGGCTAAGGCGACCATTCTCTCGGTTCGATTCTTCAAGGACAACTTAACGGCTGCGGCTGAGCACATTTTCGAAAGGGTCCGAACTCTCATTCAGGAAGTGGTTACGAACCCAAGCTTGCTGAGTGTCGCGATGACGGAGTGCGTCCCAATCGAAATGCTGAACATCATCTTGGCCTCGACAGCGCTTCCCGAGGCATACAAAACGAACGTCCATGACATACGTAGGCGGGTAATCGACGACGAGAACGCTGACTATTTTTCGATCGTGTCGTTGCTGTTCTATTTTGGTTCGTCTGATCCAGACTTCATCGACGAGGTTGAAGATAAACTTGGTAAGCAGTTTCTGCCAAAAGCTATGCCGAGAAAGGTATCGCATGACGCGCACCTTCTCCTCGACTTGATTGCCTGTCCATTCTTGTCGAAACAGTTCAGGCGCGAGTGCGCACATGTCCTGCTGAAGGGCCTTGAGATATCAACTGCGCATTATTCGAACGTGCTAGTCGCCGAAATCGAGCGTTTCCCGTGGTTCGTTAACTGGCGGGAGATTGATCTGTTGAATCATCTTAGAAAGAAGGAGTTGAGGGCGGTCTATTAAGCGGCTAGTTTGCTCCGGGGAGTCGTTCAAGACAGCTACCGGCGGAGTTTCTCCGCTGCCACGTAAGGGTCGACGTCAGTTGGGTTAATTACCCGGCTGCATAGTTCCATGCGGGCGGGCGAAAGCTCGCACACACTTGATGCTTGAGGGCGGCTCCCTGCTCCGCCTAACTAGTCGCCCTTATCGGGAGTTGCCTAGCGGCATCGCAAGTTACACCGCGATAGCGTCAGTGTAGTTAGACGACAGCGGAAGATTGGTTCTGGTGATACCGTTAAGTACGCCTAGCTCGAGATCGAGGGGGAGCACCCAAAGTCTAAGGTTTTTAGTGAAATCAAAGTGAGGAAGCGGCGTCGAAAATTCCGAGACCTTCGGATAGATGAGAACTAATTCACCCGTTTGCTGGTCGTGTAGATACTTATTGCCGTAAGCAAACAATTGGTAAAAATCAGACTGTTGAAGATTGTAGCTGTCCGCTCGATTGGCAGCGTCAAGCTGCTTCCACTTGGCATCGAGAATCCAATTTTTGCCGGCGTGCGAGACTAAAAAGTCCGGCTCCAAACGGAATATCTTGCCGCCGTCATGCTCGCATAGATGATGGAGGCGCGATCCAAGCTTGAGGGAGGCATCTCGGCGGAGCATCTTCCGAAGGCAAGCGGCCACATAGCGCTCGTAGAGCTTCTCCATTGGAAATAACAGGCTAATGCCCTGCCATTCGTGAGAGAGTGCGATCGGCATCTGCTTCCGCAAGATCAATTCACACCAGGGCTTGATGGCCTGATAACGGGCTTGCAGCCGGTCGTCTCGCCATTGATCGAGGTCAAGCCCGATATCAGTGCTGGCGGGGATCTGCTGTAACAGGCTGCGAAGTTCGTGAGCGAGTCGCCAGTTCCGAGCGTCTTGGGTCGATTTGCATGTGGCTTCCAACGCCGACTTTAACAGCCGATTCTCCGGCATGTCTGCCAGGAAGATGTCGTGGCGAATCTGAAAGTGATGTCGACGGCTAGGTGGCTGACGGATTTGCTTCGCCACATCAAGCTGGCCACGCAGGAAGACTTGCTCCTCCTCGACTCTCTGGTAATCGAACCTTATGCCGCGCTTAACTAGATCATCAAGTAAGAGGAGAAATTTCCCGATGAGCCATTCGCTGAGCGGCGCATCGAACAGCTGCAAGTCCGCCTGCCCGGCCTCTCTGACCGGCAAATCAAGCGAACTCTGAATCATCTTGCGCAATAGCGCTCGACTTCGCGCAATGCTGTCCCGCCCATTATAATGTTTGGGCAGAATCTCCAAGCGAGTGCCGCACGGAGTTTCTAGGACCCCCACATAGTTGTCCAACCGGAGCCATCGTCGGTTCTCAAGATGGCATAGCGCGGCGCCTGACTTGCTAAATCGCGACATGAGATCACATAGCCAATCGAACGCCGATGGGGTGATGCACGCGCAATCAAGAGAAGGCGTTTCTACAGCATCAGCCGTAAGCCTAGCGTACTCTCGGACAACGATTGTATGCGTCACGTAGCACCAGTACTTAGTGCTTTGATGACAGCATTTCCGAGCGCACGGGTATTGAATTCGGTTCCGGTTGAATGATGAATGTTCAGGCCTAATTCAGAGGCTAGCTCCCGCAGGGTTGCCTTAGCCTCTGGGAGGCGGGCACCGTTTTCCCAAACCTGTATCGAACCCGTCAACATTCTTCGTATGACCAGATTGCCTTTCCGCGCTTCGGCTTCCGACTCTAGTGACGCAGTCTGCCGCTGATGATCGATAACACCGAGATAGGCTTCTACCAGCTTGAAGGCTTCTGAGTTGATCTGCCATCGGGTCCTTTGATGCGAGAGGGTAATCCCGTCGCCGAATAGCGCATCCAAATCGCCGCCGACCTCAGTCACGAATCGATGCTTAGGGGCTTTGCGGTGGTCATTGAACACCCATTGGATTCTCGTCCAATCCTCGAAGAAATATTCCTCCAGCAAGGGACAAATTTGTTGGCTGAAGATTTTGGAAAGCCTTTCCACTGTGGAGTCGTTGCGTAGTGGAAGGAAATAAGCATGGCCAATTCGATGGTCGCGATCGAGAAGCACTTCGATCCGCTGGTTCATCGTCTCGAGAAGTTCTTCAATATCGATCCCGGATACCTCGATACCCTCAAGCTGGCCGGAGTCAGGCGCCATTTCGACGAACGAAAAGCGACGCCTCAAAGCGATGTCCAGTCCCGTGAGCGACCGGTCTGCGGTGTTCATTGTCGCAATCAAGTATACGTTTTCCGGGACGCTGAAACGCGTCTTCGAGTAAGGCAGAACTACTTCAAGCGCTTCCGGCGCACCCTTCCGCTTGGACGGCTCTATCAGAGTTATCAGTTCGCCGAAGATACGTGAAACATTGCCTCGATTGATTTCATCAATGATAAGTACCTTGGCTGAGGGCTTCTGCGCCGGCTGGGGGGCGCTTGCTAAATAACGTTCGACTAGCCGCGGGAAGATGTTGTTGTATCCGTTGATCAGGCTAGGCTCCAATTTCGAATCTTGAAGCTTTTCGAACACGTGCTTGTCGCGGATATCGTCGAGCGTGAGTTCACCATTTCTCACATGCTCGGCCAACGCCTTGATGATGCTGAGGCCGATCGGAAGGCTGTTCCCATTTGGCTTTTCCAATTCGATCAGATCACTTGAAATATGAACGACCGAATAGCCGGTGCCAAAGCGATCGCCAACCTTGAAAGGTAGCGCTGATTCCGTCGGTGGAGATCCGAGAAGAGCACGGAGCTTTTGCTTGTCGATTGCACTCTCTCTCAGTTCATAGAGTGTCATCTGGCTGAACTGATTGTTCATCAGCTGGTCGAAAGGAAGGGCAGGCTTATAAACCCGCAGCCATTTTACGGGCCTATACTGTCCGTAAGAGTCACTTTGCTCCTCGCGTTCGACTCTTCGATAGGGACCGACGACCTCGCCGATGGCGCGAAACTTCATATTCCCTTCACTGACGATCAATAAATCGCCTTCCTTTACCTTGAACAGGAATGTGTTCACGGCCGACACGGGATACGAATCGCGCGTGACGGACTCGTTTCTCTCAACGAAACGTTTGAATACGTCGTCCCGGTCTTTGCAGTCCCCGAAGTCGGTCGAGCCGCCGTAACCCAGAAGCGCGCAATTGTTCTCAATGCACTCTTCAAAGATGTAGGCATCATCGCCAAGTGAGTTGCCAAGCGACATTTTCCAAATACGGCGCCCCGCGAGTTCGATTGTTGCCTCTTCCCGTTGGGTCACGCGGGCGAGGGCGGCCGTACACAGGCTTTTAAAGATGCCATCGACAACTTCATAGCGGAGTTGGCCGTCGTCGCTCGTTTCGGCTCGGAGGCCTTCAACGAAGTCTTCGTAGCTAAAACTTTGATGAAAGGTTACGAAGCGGATATCGCCCGCCGCTGCTAGCTCGTCGAACCGGCTCTTCAGCACATCACGTTTCTCCGAATGTTCGGAAAGAAGATCCGGGTCGAGGATTTCAAGCGCTGCGTCGATTGTCGCGAAGGTTTTGCCCGTCCCTGGCGGGCCAAAGAAAATCCGGTTCAGGTCAGGCATCATCGTGTGGGGCTCTATCGTCCGAATTAGATTCGTGGGCGCAGGTGTCCCGCGGGTTTCAAACGTTAGTAAGTAAAGATCGGGTGCTGAATCGGCGGCGTTGATAACGGCGCAATCGCCAGCTTCGAGCCCTAGTTCCTTGAAGAGCGAACCGAGGCGTGCTTGCAGGCGACCGTACCTTCCCAAGATGCAGGTGCGGAGGAGTCGTCCTCCCGGAAGCTCAAGGCTAAACCGTTCTTCGCTCTTGCCGGCATTATCCGCAACGAACCGAGCGGGAAACAAACTCTGCCGCGGCGGTATCGATATGTAGCCGTTGTTAAGGGCGCCCCTTGTCAGTTCGATCTTTAGAGCCTGCTCAGAGTGCGCCATGCAGCGCTCCATCCTGTCCGGTAATCATCGACGTGCTGAAGCCCTTCCCATGAGTGTGATTCGGCCATTTAAACGATAGAAGCGCTAGATGTACTTTTGGCGCATGCGGCTTATCCGCGAGCAGCCTTCGGTTAATACGTCGAATGATTTGGAATCTGGTTGCTTGCAGTGTGCATGTCTCGGACGGAAGCTCAAAAGAACTGACAATGCCTTCGGCCGTTCGCCGACGCGACTCGTCTAATGGCGGAAGCCGGCTATTCCTTCGGGTCCGCCACAGAAAGCAAGTTCAGGCTTTTATTGGGCGGCCCTTCTTCCGCGTCGAAGCTATTTCGAAAATCCGGGAAGATATCTCCCTAGCGATCACGAAGCGCTCGCTTTGCTGAATGACCAGCTTGTTCTGGTTCACTACTTTCGAATTCGATTGTACTTTTGTTTTGAGGCGAGGGCGCAGCAGGGAGGCAGCGATCGACGAAACTTCCGGAAGCTGCGGGTTGAAAAAAACTGCTGCAATTCGCGGAGAAATTGGAAAATAGGCAGCAACTCCCGGCTTCGTGCCAAGGTCTTCGCCAAGAATCGGCGCATCATCTGAATCCGCTATATCGAAGCAGGGCCAGTCTGAAGTGATGTAGTCCTGACCGGAGGAAACACACAGCAAGATCATTAACTTCTGAAAGGCGTCTTCAAGGTACGCTACGCCACTCTCGACGAACCTACCGGGATTCAATTCCATCTCTTTAACAGAATCAGGAATGCCGCTCGGTTGGAGCTCGAATCGCTTGTGATCTATTGCTCCAGGAACACGGAAATATTGATGGGCGGCGAAACGGCGAATGATTTGAATCTCGTCATTCGTGAGATCGGATTTCAATCGATCCGCAATTTTGCCTGGATCTGCATCGTCGAATGAACGGATTGTATTAAAGACGACAGCCGCGTCAGTCTCCATTTTGCCAAGGATATCCTCGATCCGGTTGTCGGGAGCTGCCGCGTCCTCCTCGTAATAGTACTCCTCCCACAAGATATTCTTTGGGTTCCTTTGTTCTACAGTGTCGTCAGCAAGATCATGAACAATGACCTTGCCGTTCGTATTCTCCCACTGAGCCAAATAGAATCTCGGGACGAAGTGTTGTCTTCTCGTGATCTGACTTTTCATGTTTCCCCAGCCGGCACCCGTGCATCTCTAACCAACGCACCGAGGACGTACTATTCGTAAAGCATGAACTAGAAAAATGAAAGCAATTGACAATGTCTAGTTGTAGGTCGGCGCCCCAACTTCCGACCAGGGTGACAAGCGGCCTCGCCACATTGCGGGAGGAAGTCTGCTCTTCTCTCGCAAACCGAAATCGATCCAGCTCCTAGCGCGTGTTGGCATATTCGGTTGCTGCCGCCTTGCAGGCCGCTATCTTTGAGCAGGCCAGCACGGCGCCGTCCCGCAGGGCATTCTCATACGAATCGTCTTTGTGGTTCGCGTGAAGATAGGCCCCGAGCAGCGCAGCAGCGACCAAGATCACGACGTAACGGGCCCGCTCCAAAGTTAACCGCGCCTTAGGGTCCCTCTCGATGCGGGTGACCGTTACCAAGAAGATGGCCGGCGTGCTGACGAGAAGGATGGCGACCCGAGTGCTGCCCGACTCGATATCCAGCCGGTTGAGAACCTGATGTTCGAGCCAGAGGCAAAGCGCGATGAAACCCCAGACGGTAGCCCAGTAGCTGGCTAAATCGAAGAGAACCTTGATGGGGTCGTCCTCGTGCGACTTTGGGGTGGTGCTCTCGGTAGCGGTCATTCCTGCACTCCTCAGTGGTGGCCGGCATAATGTAGACGATAGTCATCATCGCTCAACGGGAAAATGGGACTCATAGTCCGTAGACCGAAAGTCATCATGGCGGCCTGCTCCAGTGGATGGAAGACGAGACAGGCATCGTTGAAGTGTTGGCAGAAGCCGTGCGAAGGGCCCGGAAGGCGCTTGGCCTGTCCCAAGAGGACTTGGCCCTAGAGGCGGGGCTAGATCGGACCTACGTGAGCCAAGTGGAGCGCGGCACCCGCAACTGCACCATCATCGTCCTGGCCCGCTTGGCGAAGGCCCTCAAGACCACCCCTGATCGGTTACTCGTCCCTCAGCGGAAGGGCCGGGTCTAGTCCCTAGCTCGTCCGGTGTTACGAGGGAGGTCACTTTCAACACTTGACCCATCTCGCACGGTAGCGCCGGAGCTTGATCGGCTCAGTCAACGGGCATCAGACGGCCAAGGGATAGCGCACCTGTTGCTGTCTTGCTGCTTTGCGCCCAGAGTGAACAGCGAGGAAGAGCCCCAAAAGGTCCGACGCCTACAGAAGCTTCGTGCTTGCTCATGACTATCTCGCTTCCCATCAGAAGGGAGCGGCTATTGGGCCTGCTTCATGGAGGCCAAAGGTGGGTGCTGGGTGCTGGCCTCATGGGAGGGGTGGTGGTCACTCACCCGAGCTTGAAGGTGACCCTTTAGCGCCGGTGAGCGGGTGACCCTTGGAGGCGGCACTAGGGTGATCATGGAGGTGGGGTGGCGTCACCCTCCTAACTTGAAGGCAGCCCTAAGAGGAACTCCAGAGAAGGACCTCTAAGTTCTAACCCTTTAAGTCCCCTCCTTTTAGCTTCCTCCATAAGCGGAGGCGTAAGGCCGATTTCCCGTCTAAGCGGCTGTTATTGCGGGTAAAATTCTATAGAAACAATCGCGCAGGAAGATCCCGTTCCCATGCTGAAAGCAGCCTGCATCTCGTCCGCCGCCGCGTAGGCTTTCGATTCTGAGACCAGCACCGCGTCATGGAGCGGCAGGGCGGTGACCCCAACGTTCGCGAGATGCGTGATGATCCCGATCAGCATGTCGCTTTCGATGCGCATCAACTGAAAGCCGAGCCCAGTGCCGAACAAACTAGCGATGGGTGCGTGATGCGAGACCAACATCTCAATGGCGTCACGGAGTTTCGTGCCCGAGGGGAAATGTTGAAGCGTGCCCTTCGGCCAATTCCGCAACGGCCCATCCGCGAACAACATGGCGTTCATCAGCCTTTTCCAGCCATCACGCCCGGAGCCGTCACCGGCCACATTATATATGTCGCCTTCCGGCTGCGGCTGTCCCGCCCGCACATACGCGAGGCGCGGGAAGAGTTGCCTGTAATCGACATCGGCAATTCGCTCGCCGTCAATCCGAATGCGCTCAAACCGCTCGGCCCGCTCCATACCCATCCAGAAACCGCCCGCGAGCCGGCCTCCGTGCTGCCAGTTGGCGTTATTGAAGATGCGCCGAAGAGAACGGCGATACGGCGCGATGACTTGGCCATCTTTTCCTAAGAAGAGGCCGGTGTTCTGCCCAGTCACCTCGATATCTGCATGGCGCAGAAACTCATTGATGCGCAGCATCTGCCTCGCAAGCTGGCGGGTCCTAGCCGTCTCCGGGAAGGCGATCGTGGCCGCTCGCCCGTCGTCATCCTTGCCTTCCTTCAAGATGATCAGAGCGCGGCCGCCGGTTTGCTTGACGCTTCGCCAATCGGGTGGTGCCAGCGGCAGATGCTGAGCGAGCGCCGCGCTTGGTCGAATGAGCGACGGCACGCGCATTCTATCGGACAGCCTATATCCCCTTTGCTCCTCTTCGATCAGGCCAAGCGATGCAAGCCCATCTATCGCGGATAAGAAGTGCTGGCCATATACCGGGTTGGCGCTGCCATCGCCCGGCCAAAGAAAACCGTGCGACCGGGGCACCGCGAGCTTGGGCCTGGAGTCGATAGCGCTGAGCAGTATCAAGTTGCAGGCCAGCGCTTCAACGGCGAGGCCGAACTTCTCTCTGTCCACTTCTTTCCGCGCTCGCTTCCTCGCGCCGCTATTGGTCTCATGGAGCAGCAGCGCATCGCGCAAAGATTGGATCGCTTGGGCAAGCTCGGTCGTCTTGGTTCGGAGCAGTGGATCGAACCACATTATATTGGATGATTGCGTCATGGGGATTTGAGGCACGTGTTGAAAGTGGCCTCCCCGAACCCTCGATATGCACGCACTGCTTCACTCCGACCAGATAGCTCGCTCGACTGATGCGGCTCGCGATTTCTTCCGGGCATGGATTAGCTCACCGCACGGGGCCGGCCGTGGCGCTGCCGATGGGCCAGGACGCCCGCGACATGCTTCTCGATGACCCATTCGCAGGGCTGCTCCAACATGCGCCCCATCTCACGCAGAACCCGCCCGGTTGACTTGGGAAAGGCGTGCATTTCGGTCCGCCGCTTTCTGCCCTGATGGTCCTCCACGACCCACACTCGATGCGTGCCCGAGGCCAGCCGGTGAACCGCCTTGCAAATCTGGACCGTCCGGAACTCCTTTGCGCGGGGCGCCGTGGCGTCTGCCTTGATCAGAGCGGAGACAGCGAGGACGATAGAGACGATGCGTTGCGGGAGCACGCCTTCAACGCGGAGCCGCGCCAGTCCGATCTTGGCTCGCTTAGTGGCGGACATTCCTTTGAGGCGCGTCGCAATCTCCACTGGGCCGGCGTCCTCTAGCGTCCGCTCCATGTCCGCAATCGCGGCGGCAATAAACTTATCGTTGGCTGCCCGAAGGCCGACATACGCGGTTGCCGCCGTGATGTATGGCCGCAGCTCGGAAGCCTTGAAGCTCGGCCGCCAATAGGAGCCATGACGCTGCCGGTGCTCAACGTGGCGCCTACAGTGGTGAGGGGCGAGGCCTTCGCGGGCCGCTTTCATGGTCTGGCGCCCGCAGCCCGGAATCGCGCAAGTGGCCGCTGCTGCGAGCGGCCCCAATCGGATGCTCTCCTTCAGGACCCTTTTTCGCCTGATTCGATTGTCGGTAGTCATTGGTGATCAAAATCTGCTGAAGCCGGCGTCAAAGTCTATCCAGGCGTTACCTCAGGGAGGTCGATAGTCGGCTCGATGGGCCGCAAGGAGTAACGAAAGTCTCGATCCTCGTAGAAACGGTCTTCGAGCTTCCGATCGATAACATTCAGCTGCTTTTGCTCCTCTTCCGAGAGCGCCATCCTGATCTTGACGTTCGCCCCGATGACTCTCAACGCGACGTCTTGCCAACGATCTTTGTCTTCAACCATCGGACGGGACAAAATCCCGTGCTGCTCGGCAATCTTGCGAGTGGTCGCCATGGACAGCCGCTGCATGATGTATTCCGTGCGGAAGATTGCTTCCACCTGCACGTCGATCCCAGATTGTTCGATGGCAGCAAGTGCGCAGTCGAGTGCGATCATTTGAGCATTTGGCTTTTGATCGCCGAACCATCCGGCAGCGAAGATGTCATGGCCAAACCACTTGATGCAAATACCGAAGCACGCTCGCGAGCTTCTCTTGAAGATCGAAATGTATACTCGCACCTTCGGAGGTGAAGCAGATGTAAAACCGTTCTCAGACATTTCCTTTTTCCAAATAGGACGCCCCTATGGATGTAGGTATTTTGGCTGCGTTTGCGAGAGGAGCAATTCGCCCAATCTTAGATTTGCAATCTAGCGAGCCGTGCTTCGATCAGCGTGACTTGTGGAGCTGACCACGTGGCTCCCCCTCTTGCCGTTGGTATGCCTTGCGCCGTCAGTGCTCGTGCGATCTCGGTGGGTGAGGTGATCCCCCTCGCTCGAAGCTTCATGAGCAGAGGTGCGAGGTCTGCCGCTCGTCTGTCGGCAAGCCGCGACTGCTCGTCTCTCCCCCTTGCTTGGGCATTGGTGGATAGACTCCCTCCTCGATATCCCCCCAGTCGCTGCCCCCGTGCCTTAGCCGCTGCCAGTGCTGCCTTGGTGCGTGCGGAGATCAGGCCCGCCTCCAGCTCCGCCACCGCTGCCATCTGTTGCAGCATGAAGCGCCCGGTGGGTCCTTCGATGGCAGGGAGGTCAGCAAAGCGCACGTCCACCCCCGCTTCTAGTAGCCTCTCTAGGAAGCCCACCGAGCGGGTCAGCCGGTCCACCTTCGCGACTACAAGGGTTGCCCGGTGCAGACGTGCTGCCGTCAGTGCCTCATCCAAGGCAGGCCTATCGTTGCGACGTCCGCTCTCGACCTCCGTGAACTCAGCCAGAACGTTCGCGAGTCCGTCCCCTAGGTGGTTCGCAACGGCGGCTCTCTGCGCATCGAGGCCTAAACCTGATTGACCCTGCTTGCGGGTGGACACCCGATAGTAGGCAACAAATCGGCGTTTCACGGTCATTTCCCTCTCGATGGTGGCCCGCGAAAAACTTAGTCAACGAGCGTTGACACCATTTTTAGTCACGCGGAATTCGCACGCCAATGAGTACGCCATGAGTCAAATCGACTCAGTTCGCACATCACCACTGTTGCCGATCAGCTGCGCGATGGCTGGTAAGCGGAGATCGGAGACGTCAGGAGTTTCGAGTTCATCGTTAGGTCGAGTCGGTGAGGAGGTCATCAAGAGAACGATTGCCGGCACGGGGGAAGCCACGAAGCAGTCGCAACGAGGTCACGTCTCACATTTGTTACCCTTTCAGGGATTTCGGCGCGGGGTTATCGATGGCTAGGAGGCGAGACAATGTGGAGAACACGCGAGAAGCGGGACGTTCTGACCAACCGCGAGCACATCATTGCACTCGAACGTCTCGACAACGGCCTGGTCGGCAGCGGGGTGGATTCTCGCTGGCTTTGTTATGGCTCGGTCTCGGGCATGCGGATCAGCAAAGTCCTGCATCCAAGCCGTGCCTTTCGCATTCTCTGACAGCGCTCGCTTCCTGTAGCGCGGATGTTGCCCAGCCTCGGAGAGTCCGGATTCCCGGTTGGTATCCCTGAAACATCAGCATCGGGAGCGCTCCTTCAATGCCGAATCCGATCGGACCGTCTTCCGTTTCGGCTGCTAACACAAAGCAGGGATTTGATAATGCGGCGTCTGGCCGTTTGCACGGTTGCTAAGGGCACGCACACAAACGGAGTTTTAAATCGAAGGCTGATCGAAGGGGAAAAGAGGCTGGCCGAAAGGGCACGCATCAACGCAGGGTTCTTCAATGCCGAAGTGGAGTTTGTGGCTCAGGCTTTGATCGAATTTGGTATCGTCCTAACGGCTGACGGCCCGCCCATCTTCGAAAGTTCCTGTCCAAACTTGACCGTTGGGATCAGTGTAGCGTCCTTGTCCATTTCTCGAATCGTTCACGTACTGCCCTTCGAAACGAGAGCTGTCGCTATAGATTTCAACGAAGCGACCGTTACGCTTGTTATCGCTCCAGTCTCCTGTCGACTGATTGCCATTCCAATAGAATGTGCCTCTACCGCTAAATTTTCCCGCCTGAAAAGAACCAACATATTTGTTGCCATTAGCCAGGACTAGCGTACCGCTGCCCTCATAATTGCCGTTGGCAAAATAGCCGAAATAGATGCTCCGGTCGGCACCGACGAGCTTCCCTTGGCCACTTCTGACATTATTGACGTAGGGACCTTCGTAGCGAGAACCATCGCTATAGACTTCGACAAATTGTCCATTCCTCTGACCATCCAACCAATCGCCCGTGCTTTGACCACCGTCCCACGTTAGTGTTCCCTTCCCGGTTCGCCTACTTTGAATAAAAGAACCTGAGTATTTTGTTTTGCCATCAGGCCACGTTAGAGTGCCTAGTCCTTCATAGTTCCCATTGGCGAAAGATCCAACATAGACGTAGCCGTCCCGGGTTACATGCCTTCCCTGCCCGCTCTTCACGTTGTTAAAGTACGAACCTTCATAGCGAGAGCCGTCTGCATAGACTTCGGTAAACTGACCGTTTCGCTGACCGTCTACCCAATCGCCAGTACTCTGATTGCCGTCCCACGTCAGAGTGCCCTTTCCGGTTCGTTTTCCTTGGGCGAACGAACCAGAATATTTCGTTTTGCCATCAGGCCACGTCAGCGTCCCGTTCCCGTCGAAGTTTCCGTTCGCAAATGCTCCGACATAAACACTCCGGTCTGAGCCAATAAACTTACCTTGTCCGCTCACAACGTTGTTGACGTAAGAGCCTTCGTAACGCGAGCCGTTGGCATAGGTGTCAACAAATCGCCCATTCCTCTGACCGTCCAACCACTCGCCCGTACTTTGACCGCCGTCCCAGGTTAGCGTTCCGCTTCCTGTCCGCATGCCTCGACTGAAGGACCCTGAGTATTTTGTTTTGCCATCAGGCCACGTCAGCGTGCCGGCCCCATCATATTTTCCGTCGGTAAAAGACCCGACATAGACGCTCCTGTCGGAGCTGACATGCCTGCCCTGCCCGACGATGACGCCGTTTACAAAGGGGCCCTCATAGCGAGACCCATCTGCATAGATCTCTATGAACTGACCATTTTTTTGGCCGTCCCTCCATCCGCCAGTGCTTTGACCACCGGACCAATATAGTGAGCCATTCCCGTGTCTCTTATTCTTAGAATAGGATCCAACGTACCTAGTCCCATTTGGATAGGTGAATGTTCCGCTTCCCTCATAGGCTCCGTCTTTGAACGATCCGTCGTAGGTTTCTCCTAAAGCTGAGATGAATTTCCCTTGGCCATTTTTCTCATTGTTGACGTACATTCCTTGGAAGCGACCACCGTCGGAGTAAGTCTCAGTAAACTGACCGTTGCGTTGGCCATTCGCCCAGTTGCCAATATATTGGTTGCCCTTTTGCGTTAGTGTTCCGCTGCCGTGATATTTCCCACCCTTGAACGACCCAACGTATCGCCCCCCATCGGGCCATGTGTAGGTCCCATTTCCCTCATACGCTCCATTAACAAAAGCGCCCTCATAGACCTCCCCATTGGGCATGCTCAATTTGCCAGGTCCGGAGCGGACGCCGTTCACATACCGACCTTCGAAGTGGCTAGTATCGGGAAGATCTTCAACAATCAGTCCATTAGGGAGGCCATCTCTGAAAGTCCCCGTACGCTTGGATCCGTCATTGCCAGTTAGTGTACCTTCGCCGTTCGGCAAATCGTTTCGCACCTCGCCGTAGTAGGTAGCCCCGGCCATACGAAGTGTTGTGCGCGAGTCTGCTCGCTTATAATCGGCGGATCGAAAACATGTAGATGAAGTGCCCTCCTTGTACTCCCAGTGGAGCTCCTTCGGAGTTGTATTTTCAACCAATATAGATTTGTAGTAGCACTCAAACCCAGTTCCAGAAATTTTGATATTGGAGCCCGACCGGCCATCTGAGGCTGTTACGATGGCGTTTCCCATAGACAACGCCACTTCAAGCCTATCTGCATCAATCCGCTTGAAGGAAATATGTCGATCGAGCGTAACCCAAAGCCCTTCGAGCGGGAGGAGTGGATCTGACTGGCTCCACCCTTCAAAACAAAAACCCAAAATAGGCGCAGTGCACGCGAGCACTAGCATCAGTCGCAAAACTGACCGCATATTGCTTGGACTCGGACTGAGGAGTTTTCTAAATTGTAAGTAACCCTACGGGTCTTTCTTGAGATGCAACGATCGAGGACAGACCGGGGAGTTACCTGATTTCCATTCCCAAATCATGTCGCGGTTGTTCACGAAAGAGACGTAATAATTGCAATCAAATCCCGTACCAGAAACTTTGAAATTCGAACCGTTCGTACCGTCCGATACTGTGATAACGGATTGCCCGAAGGGCAAGTTGGCCTCTCTTGACCTCAAGCTGGCTCGTGTAAACGTTATGTGTTGCGAATTTTGCATGTCGACGCTTAGCCAAGTGCCAGAGAACAGCTCCAATGGGTCGCTCTGTCCCTTGGCTTGACCTGCGGTCGCAACACACAACGCCACCGCAATACTGCTGAACTTCCACTTCAAGCTCATCTTTCATCCCCTTGCCTATCACCAATAACAAGACTAACCTTACCAAAGGTTGCACCTATTGAAAATAACCATTTCGGAAGCGGGGGTTTGCAGGGATGCGAAGAATCTTCCATTTCGTTTTTGCGGCAATTGGACTTCAAGCGTTAATCGTTGTTTCTGCTTCCAGGCTTGCTGAAGCGCAGACATCTCAACCGAATGATCCGCTGCTCGGTACTTGGCAACAAGATGCGAGTGGAAACCAGATGGAATTCAAACCTGGACGCAACGTCGTTCTTTCATTTACAGGGCCCGGGATCAACGCGGTCAGTGGCTCGGGAACATACGAGACCTTGGTGTGCAGCGCCGCAGGCGCTAATCTTTGTATCGAGGCCCCACAATTCAAATGTAGCTTCCGTTATTCCATAAATGGTTCGAAAATGAACCTGCAGGTTCGAGCAGGCAACCAATTGTGTGACATAGCGAAGGGTGATTATCAAAAACAACCCTAGCGCGATGCTGTGTTGTTGGTCGGGAATGATTCCAACGTTGCTAACAACACCATGATTTCTCAGGCGCCTGCCGTTCGAGGGGACGCTGCGGCACTAGACGAACGCATCTAGCGAATGTCGGCCGTTTGTCGTCGGGCCGTGGCTAATTTGAGAAGGCCAGCCAGGTCAACGGCCTGAGAGATCTTAAAACATAAACGCTGGTTTATGCTTTAAGGCCTACCCGAATTTTGCCCGGCTCCCTCGCATCAACAGTGTAGCTTGTCGTTGCGCGGTGGCACGGGGAGACAGGGGGCCGCCGACACGAGGTGACGTCTCGAATCTGTGAGCCCTTCACAATTCATTCCGGAGGACGCCATGCTCTGGTGTTGTTTTCGCACGGGAGGTGAGCAGACTGCTGTAGGATCAGGCGTTACTCAGAGCCTTTTTCAACTTGCGTCACCCTGTAGTTGAACGCGCCCCTCGGCGTGGAATAAGTACAAATCACGGGCGCGACGAAACAACGACAATACTACCTTTGCATATACGAGCTCGTTTTGATCGCAGAGCTCAAACACTTCTTCTGTGTCAGCGATGTTTAGCGCTTTCGCTAATTTGTCGGACTGACTCTTCAACGCCTCGGCAAGCCTCTTGCCTAATCGAACGCTTCGCTCGGCCCCTAGTAGGTTCTGCCCCTTAAGATTAGCGCGAATGGATTTGTAGATTTCTCTAGTCTCAAAAAATGAGTCGTCGAACTTGTCAAATAGCTGTTTGATGTCGACAAATACTTCCTTCTTCCCCTCAAGTTCGATTGTGCCGGGGGAGGCGTAACTAATTCTCTTCACGTCAAGAGGATTATACAGTCCAACTCGGTCGAAGATGTTGTCGTAAAATCCAACGTAGCTACCACCGCCCTGCCAAAAGTAACTGGAGATCGTGTTCTTCACGTACCCAAGGTCAACTTGCTTGATCTCACCGTCTCGGATCTGACCCACCACAAAAAGAAAGGCATAGATGTCCGCTATCTTGCTGTAGAAGCGCGAGAAGTCAGAAGCCTCCCACTTGCCGTCAATAGCGAAGGTCTGGCGAGCTTGATCAACCGTCGTCGAGATGGGGTGGGAGTGATCTCTGGCGAAGAAGCCTGGCTCGGGATAATTGCTGTCGTTCGCTATCTCCTCGTCTGACGCAGCAATCAGGGCGACCCGACCATCCTCAACTTCTTGCCAATCAAAGAAGTAATAGCGGCCGTAATCGGCAAACTTAAACACGTAGTTTAGGTCGATTCGGTCAGCCAAATATTTTCGCAGTGTCGCCGGCTTTATCTCGCAAGCGAAGAAGGCGTATGTCAGGTCTTCCCGTTCAGTTGCAACGGCGAGCATGTCGAAGCCTCGGCTCGACTTAAGCGAGACGACTTGAGGTCCGTCGTAGTAGACCAGGGTTTGCACGAGCTGCGCAGACCGTGCCCCCCGGCTCTTCGCTCGCTTAGCGGTCGTGGCCATAGCCTATGCCAACTTTTCTATGGATTGTATCGCGCTGAGCGGATTGAACGCTTTGAAAAGCCAGAGATCGATGTGGTTCGAGTGCTGGCTTACCTTCGCTCGTCCGGCTGTTGGGCCGAGGTTTAGAAATGCGACGTGCTTGCGGGACCGAATTCTAGGGAGCTTTCTCAACTGCTGAGCGCGGTTCACCTTTTCATCGACTTTGAACACCGAGCATGAGGCATGGCAGCATTCGTCAGTGTCGCCCCGCCGCTCCAGTCCTAACGATGCCTGCGACAAAAAATCATCCATGGTCGGCTTCGCGCTTCTTACCAACCGTAGAACAACCAATGACGGCATTTTCGGCGTATTGTGGGGCGGGCAATTGTGAGGCAATTCTTCGAAAAACTCGCCTGGCATGCGTAAGGTAGCCCCCCGATATCTCTTATGCACGCCCTCGTAGAAACCGAAGCGTGTTGCCCGCTTTTAATGATGATTGGTCCGACGAGCAACGGTTCTAATGACTTGCGGTGAATAGGCCGCAACGTCACTGTGTAACAACGGTAGCAGTCGTAAAAAAAATAACTTATAAATCAATGTCTAACGCGGGCTTTATCGCAATCCTTTCCTGGGCACCATTTTGCGGGATTCGGCCCCAAAATGGGATCGCTCCCGATCTGCTTCGCCGTCGCGAAGATCGTTAGCGGGACCGATCCGCAGGCCCGCCCTCAGACCACCCTCTTCCCCGCCCGCTCCGCTACCGCCTTCTGCACGAAATACATCGCGACCAGCGACACGATCGCCGAGCCGACGACGACGTAGCCGATCCGGTCGAAATGGATCAGCGATCCGTCGGGCGCTTGCGCGATGATCACGCCGGCGAGCGCCGACCCGAGCCCGCCGGAGAGCTGCTGGAGCGAGGCGCTGATCGCGCTGAACGAGCCGCGCTGGCTGGGGTCGGGGATCGCCGACATCAGCGCCTGCGAGGGGATCATGCGCGAGAAGATGCCGACGAACATCAGGACGTTGACGAGGATCGCAGTCGCGAGCGAGACGTGGCCGAGATGGGTGTAGATCAGCACCATGATGACAGACACCACGCTGCCGAAGACAAACGTCGGGTATTTGCCGAACGCGTCGCTCGCCCGGCCGACCAGCGGCCCCGTGACGATGCTGAACAGGCCGGAGACGAGATAGATCGTCGGCAAATGCAGCATGTCGATGCCGAGATTGTTCACGGTGTAGGCGCTGGAGAACGGCATCAGCATGTACCCGCCCGTCGCCAGCAATGTCGTCACCGCGAAGGCCAGCGTGTAGCGCGGTTGTCCGACGGTCGCGATCAGATGGTGGAATGGGTTCTTGTCCTGCTTCAGCCGCAGATGCGCGTCGACCGGCTCCATGGCGAAGGCGATGATGGCGATCGCTGCGATCGACAGGCCGACGATCGCAGCGAAGCAGACGTGCCAGCTCCAGTGATTGGCGAGAAACAGCCCGGCCGGAATGCCGAGCACCTGGCTCGCGGCGAACGCCGTCTGGACGAATCCCATCACGCGGCCGCGCAAATGCAACGGAAACAGGTCGGTGATGATGGCCAGCACGACCGAGCCGATCACGCCGCCGAACAATCCGGTCACGATCCTGCCGAGCAGCAGCACGTGGTAAGTCTGCGCCATTGCGCAGAGCAGGGTCCCGAGCGTGAAGCCGACATAGAAGAACAGCAAGATGCGCTTGCGATCGAAGCGATCCGCAAAGCCGGCGGCCAGGATGCCCGACAGTCCCGCGCTGAACGCGTAGGCCGACACCGCGACGCCGAATTGGGTGGCCGTGATGTCGAGCGCGGGCATCAGGATGGCGCCGAGCGGCGACATGATGATGAAGTCGAGGATGATCGTGAACTGCGTGAACGCAAGCAGCGCGATGAGGAGGGACTGGTAGCGCGAAAAGCCGCGCGGGCGGTCCTGTTGATCGTCGATAGGCGCAGCGAGCGTCTGTTCGGTCATGACATCCTATTGGTGGCGAGCGGGCAAGGGCGCGGGGGACCGGCCACAGATGGGGTGGGCCGGGACGATTTTCACGGGGCGCATGACGCAAGTTCTGCCGGACCGTGAAGCTCGCGCCGGGTTGTGGGATCCATGCAACAGCCCGGGGAGCTAGAAACCGTCCATTTCCGTTCGCAACCTCGATCGGGTCCACGCACCTGCCGCGAGACGCACGGCGGCGATCCGCCCGGGCCTGTATGGGCATGACCGCGGTTGCGCGGACGGCCCGCAATGGCTACATCGCGGGCCATCCGAATTAGCCTATTGTGTCGACAGACCGATTCGACCCGAGGTTTTGAAACGCCATGACCGTACGCCTGCACCGCGGCGACCTGCCCGACCTGTCCCGCTACACCGGAGCGGTGGCGATCGACACCGAGACCATGGGGCTGAACCCGCACCGCGACCGGCTCTGCGTGGTGCAGCTCTCGCCCGGCGACGGCAGCGCCGACGTCGTGCAGATCCCCAAGGGCCACACCGACGCGCCGAACCTGAAGGCGCTGCTGGCCAATCCCGCCATCACGAAGATCTTCCACTTCGCGCGGTTCGACGTCGCCGTGCTGTACCAGAGCTTCGGCGTCATGACCGGGCCGATCTACTGCACCAAGATCGCCTCCCGCCTGACCCGCACCTATACCGACCGCCACGGCCTCAAGGACCTCGTGCGCGAGGTGCTCAATGTCGACCTTTCCAAGCAGCAGCAATCCAGCGACTGGGGCTCCGACAGCCTGACCGAGCCGCAGCTCGCCTATGCCGCCTCCGACGTGCTGCACCTCCATGCCCTGCGCGAGCGGCTCGACGCCATGCTGGTGCGGGAGGGACGCACGGCGCTGGCCAAGGCCTGTTTCGACTTCCTGCCGACCCGCGCCTTGCTCGACCTCCAGGGCTGGCAGGAAGAGGACATTTTCGCGCATTCCTGACACCTCGACCGGCGGCTAGGTTGGGCCAATCGCCCCGTTTCGGACACTTTCGTATCGGCCTGTCCGAGGCTGCATATTCAGGCGGCGCCGGGTACAATGGCGCGCACTTGACCGGACAAGGCGAGCGACACCTCAGGAGCCCAGGTGAATTCGGCCCAGAATCCCACCTACGACGCCGCGCTCGCGGCGAAGTTTGCCAGCGCGGCGCGCCATAGCCGTCTGGTCCGGATTCTGCGCGTCGCGGTCCCGGGTGCGGTGCTGTTGTCCCTGGCCGCCATCGTCGGCGTCTCGGTCTTCAATCCATTTCGCATGCTGCTGCCGAAGCTGCCGCTCGATTCCGGAAACATGGTGGTGTCGGGCACCAAGATCACGATGGAATCGCCGCATATGTCAGGCTTCACGCCGGACCAGCGGCCCTACGAGCTCTGGGCCAAGACGGCAACGCAGGACATCACCGACCCCGACCATGTCGACCTTAGGGATCTGCGTGCGAAAGTGCTGATGGAGGACCAGTCGACCCTGTTCCTCGATGCCCGCACCGGCCGCTTCGACAACAAGCAGCAGCAGCTCGACCTGCACAAGGACATCTTCCTGCGCACCTCGACCGGCTATGAGGCGCGGCTGAACTCCGCCTTCGTCGACATGAACAAGGGTACGGTCTCGTCGGACGAGCGTGTCGACGTCAAGCTGACCAACGGCACGCTGACGGCGGATCGGCTGCGCATCACGGAAGGCGGCGATCTCATCCGCTTCGAGGGCAATGTGGTGATGCATCTGGACAAGCTGGATGACCCTGCCGTTGCTCAGCCTGCACCGGCCGAGCCGGCGCCGCCGGTGAAGACACGTTCGCCGCAGAACAAGTCCGCCAATTCAAAGTGATTTTCATGATCAGGTTTTTTTCGCGCAACGACAGCAAAAGGTGCGCCGTCATCGGTGCGGCCGCGTTGGCCGTCGGCGTCGCGCTGATTGCAACGGGCGCGGCCATCGCACAGAGCACGATGCAGGGCGTGCCGAACGCGATGCAGGGCTTCTCGCAGAACCGCGATCAGCCGATCCAGATCGAGGCCGCTTCGCTCGAGATGCGCGACAAGAAGAAGGAGGCCACCTTCGCCGGCAATGTGAAGGTCGTGCAGGGCGACACCACCATGACCTCGAAGACGCTGGTGGTGTTCTACGAATCCGGCGGAGACAAGCCGGCTTCGCCGCAGCCCGCGGCGGCCAAGGGCGCGAAGTCGGCGCCGATGCAGTCGGCGACGCCGGGCCCGGGCGGCAGCTCCTCGATCAAGCGGCTGGAGGCGCGCGGCAATGTCGTGGTCACCCAGAAGGACCAGGTGGTCACCGGCGACACCGCCGTGTTCGACACCAAGACCAACCTCATCACCATGCTCGGCGGCACGGGCCAGGTGGTCCTGACGCAGTGCAAGAACGTGCTGCGCGGCGACCGTCTGATGGTCGACATGACGACGGGCGTGTCGCGTGTGGAATCCGACAATGGCAGGGTGCAGGCCCTGCTGCCGCAGGGCGGCAGCAATGATTGTGGCCAGGGCGGGCAGGGCGGCAAGCCCGGCGCGGCGTCGCCCCTGCAATTGCCCGGCGCAACTAAACCGAAGCAAACTCAATAGCTTGTGTCGGACGCTCCCGATCCGAGGTTGAAGCTTGCCCGGCGAGACTGTATCTAGCGCGCAGGGCTTTCGAAGCGGGGTCCGCCGCTTATCGGGCGTGTTTCACTGGGCATGAGACATCCCTTCACTCATGTTGCGCCGGCGAATCGTAACGCCGGTGCGGCAGATCGCGCGTAGACCGCGCAAAAAACTGCGCGAGGCTAGAAGGCGGGGATGGTCGATCTTTTCAGCATGTTCCGTCGGCGCCCCGCCAAGCGCGGCCGGCCAGGATTTGCACGTGGGGACATCACCGCGCTCGGTGACAGCGTCGGCGGGCTGGTGGCGAGCCCGGTGCGCGATGCGCCGCCGATCGCCCGGGACCAGCCGCTGCATGCGCCCGACCAGTTCCAAGGTGATTATCAAGCCGACTTCCCGGCCGACTATCAAGCCGAGCCGCCGCGGGCCCAGGCGGTTCACCCGGTCAGGGCCGCCGGCCGGCCGAACGGCGCCGGCGGGCCGCAGCTTCTGAAGCGGCCGGGCTTCCTGGCTGTGCATAGCGTGGAAAAGGCCTTCGGCAGCCGCCAGGTGGTGCGCGGCGTCAGCATCTATGTGCGCCGGGGCGAGGCGGTCGGCCTGCTCGGCCCGAACGGCGCCGGCAAGACCACCGTGTTCTACATGATCACCGGCCTGATCAAGGCCGATCGCGGCGCGATCGAGCTCGACGGCCACGACGTCACCAAGCTGCCGATGTATCAGCGCGCGCGGCTCGGCATCGGCTATCTGCCGCAGGAAGCCTCGATCTTCCGCGGCCTCACCGTCGAGCAGAACATCCGCGCCGTGCTCGAAGTGGTCGAGCCCTCGCGCAAGAAGCGCGAGCAGCAGCTCGACTCGCTGCTCGACGAATTCAACATCACGCGCCTGCGCAAATCGCCGTCGATCGCGCTGTCCGGCGGCGAGCGGCGCCGCGTCGAGATCGCGCGCGCGCTGGCGACGCGTCCGAACTACATGCTGCTCGACGAGCCCTTCGCCGGCATCGATCCGATCGCGGTCGGCGACATCCAGGATCTCGTCCGCCATCTCACCAATCGCGGCATCGGTGTGCTCATCACCGACCACAATGTGCGCGAGACGCTGGGCCTCACCGATCGTGCCTATATCGTCTATGCCGGGGAAATCTTGACCGAGGGCAGCCCGGATGAGATCGTCGCCGATCCGGACGTTCGCCGGCTTTACCTTGGCGAGGAATTCCGCCTCTAGCCTTTTTTTGCGTTACGTCAAGACGTGTACATCGGGCTCGGACTAGGATAAGCAAAAATCGGACCAACTTTTTGGGATCGGTTCTTGCTTCATGGCGCTCACGCAGAGATTAGAGTTCCGGCAATCGCAGTCGCTGGTTATGACGCCGCAGCTGATGCAGGCGATCAAGCTGCTGCAATTGTCCAATCTCGATCTCACGACGTTCGTGGAAGAGGAACTCGAGCGTAATCCGCTGCTGGAACGGGCCAATGACGAGGCCCCCGGCGGGGAGGCCCCGGCCGAGGCCGGCCAGTTCAGCGATTCCGACGGCGGCCACAACGACGAGCCCGGCGGCGGTCCGGGCGAGGCCTTCGAGCCGGGCCAGGAAGAATGGATGAGCAAGGATCTCGGCACCCGCGCCGAGATCGAGCAGACCCTGGACACGGGCCTGGACAACGTCTTCTCCGAGGAGCCGGCCGAGGCCGCGGCGCGCAACGCCCAGGACGCGGCGCCGACCACCTACACGGAATGGGGCGGCGGCGCCTCCGGCGACGAGGACTACAATCTCGAGGCGTTCGTCGCCGCCGAAGTCACGCTCGGCGACCATCTCGCCGAACAGCTCTCGGTCGCATTCACCGCACCTGCGCAGCGCATGATCGGCCAGTACCTGATCGATCTCGTCGACGAGGCCGGCTATCTGCCGCCGGATCTCGGCCAGGCCGCCGAGCGGCTTGGCGCCTCGCAAGCCGACGTCGAGGACGTCCTGGCCGTGCTGCAAAAATTCGATCCGCCCGGCGTCTGCGCGCGCAATTTGAGCGAATGCCTGGCGATCCAGCTCCGCGAGCTCGACCGCTACGATCCCGCGATGCAGGCGCTGGTCGAGCATCTCGATCTCCTCGCCAAACGCGACATCGCCGGCTTGCGCAAGGTTTGCGGCGTCGACGACGAGGACATCGCCGACATGATCGGCGAGATCCGCCGTCTCAACCCCAAGCCCGGCATGAAGTTCGGCTCGGCGCGTTTGCAGACCATGGTGCCTGATGTCTATGTCCGCCCGGGTCCTGACGGCGGCTGGCATGTCGAGCTCAACAGCGACACCTTGCCACGCGTACTGGTCAACCAGACCTACTATTCCGAGCTGTCGAAGAAGATCGGCAAGGACGGCGACAAGTCCTATTTCACCGACGCGCTCCAGAACGCCACCTGGCTCGTGCGTGCGCTCGACCAGCGCGCCCGCACCATCCTGAAAGTTGCAACCGAGATCGTGCGCCAGCAGGACGGCTTCTTCACCCACGGCGTCGCGCATCTGCGGCCGCTGAATCTGAAGGCCGTCGCCGACGCCATCCAGATGCATGAATCCACGGTGTCGCGCGTCACCGCCAACAAATACATGGCGACCAATCGCGGTACGTTCGAGCTGAAATATTTCTTCACCGCCTCGATCGCCTCGGCCGACGGCGGTGAGGCGCATTCGGCCGAAGCCGTGCGCCACCACATCAAGCAGCTGATCGATTCGGAAGCGCCGGCCGCGATCCTGTCGGATGATACCATCGTGGAACGGTTACGCGCCTCGGGCATTGATATTGCCCGCCGCACGGTCGCGAAGTACCGCGAAGCCATGCGCATTCCATCCTCGGTGCAACGCCGCCGCGACAAGCAGAGCGCTCTTGGTAACGTCCTCTCTACCGCAATGTCCGATCGCTCGCGCAACCCTGAGCCGGCCTGATTGCGCTGGCGCCAAATCGCGCTACTCTCGCCCTCCCATCGAGACCGATCCATGCGTGCGCATGATCCGGACCCGGAGGGCCGCGCTGGCGCAAAATGTGCAGCGGTTTTCCGCATGGATCACGCGCAGACAAGAACCTAACCAAGTGAGGTTCACATGACTCTCCGCATTTCGGGAAAGAGCGTAAGTGTCGGCGACGCCCTGCGCGGCCGCGTTTCCGACCGGACCGAAGAGGTCCTGCGCAAATATTTCGACGGCAATTATTCCGGCCACATCACGCTGAGCAAGGATGGCTTCGGCTTCCGGACCGATTGCGCGTTGCATCTCGATTCGGGAATTACGCTGGAGGCCGATTCGAACGCAGCGGACGCCTATGCCAGCGCCGATCAGGCCCTCGTGATGATCGAGAAGCGGCTCAAGCGCTACAAGAGCCGGCTCAAGGATCGTTCGGCCCGCAAGGCCCATGTCGCCTCCGCCGCGCTCGCCGCCATGGATGCCACGAGCTACGTGCTGGAGGCGCCGGGCGAGGGTGAGGACGAGGATGAGGTGACCGGCTACAGCCCGGTGATCATCGCCGAGGCAACCACCTCCCTGAAGCAGCTTTCGGTTAGCGAAGCCGTCATGGAACTCGACCTCAGCGGGGCACCCTGCCTGGTATTCCAGCACGGCTCCAGCGGTCGGGTGAACATCATTTACCGCCGGGCCGACGGCAATGTGGGCTGGATCGACCCGCCCGGAGGCAAGGCAGATGGCAAAGTGGGCGGTTAGGGCCGGATTCGGGCCCCGTACGATCCGCAGGCCTTAACAATGACCGGGGCAAAGCCGCACGCAGGAGTTGGCACCGGGATTGCGTTGGAGTAGAAGCGCCCCACATCAGGACCGGGGCTAAGTCCCCCTCTTGCTTCACCTTCTTGACGCCGGCCCGGCGTGGTTCTCCCCAAGCTGGCCAATTCGGAACCTGACGGTTTAATTCACCTCGGAAACCCTCCATGCCGATTACCGATCTGGTCGCACCCGAGGCGATTCTCCCGGCATTGAAGGTCAACAGCAAGAAGCAGGCCTTGCAGGAACTCGCGGCCAAGGCTGCCGAGCTGACCGGGCAGAACGAGCGCGCCGTGTTCGAGGTGCTGCTGCAACGGGAAAAGCTCGGCACCACCGCGGTCGGCTACGGCGTCGCCATTCCCCACGGCAAGCTGCCCAAGCTGGAAAAGATCTTCGGCCTGTTCGCGCGCCTCGACCGCCCGATCGATTTCGAGTCGATGGACGGCCAGCCGGTCGATCTCGTCTTCCTGCTGCTCGCCCCCGAAGGCGCCGGCGCCGACCACCTCAAGGCGCTCGCCCGCATCGCCCGCCTGCTGCGCGACCAGGACATCGCCAAGAAGCTGCGCGCCTCGCGCGACGCCCAGGCGATCTATTCGGTGCTGGCGCTGCCGCCGGCGACCGCGGCGTAACTCCCCCCGTTCGAACCCGAGCCGCGCCGTCTTCGACTTATCCCGCAGCCGGGGCTTGCGATGTCGTCCCCGAGGATTCGCGTTCGATCGGGGGATTTTGAGACATGAGTTGCGGTTCGACAGGGCGTGTCTTCGGTCTGCTCTGTGCTCTCACCATCGCCGTGACGGCCATGGCCCGTGCCGACGATGCGTCGAACGATCGCATCATCGCGGAAACGACCGGGATCATCGCCACAGACCGGGGCAATGCGGCTGCTTACGAAAAGCGCGGCGAAGCCTACTTCAACAAGCGCGACAGGGATCATGCCTTCGAGGATTGCAGCGCGGCGATACGGATCGATCCGAATTTCGCGCGGGCTTATCAGTGCCGGGGGCTCACCTATTCCGTCCAAGGCGACCGGGATCTCGCCCTGGCGGATTTCAATGAGGCCATTCGCCTCGACCCAAATTACGGGCCGCCTTATACCTCTCGCGGCATCGAGCATTTCAACAAGCGCGACTACGATCTGGCGATCACGCATCTCACCGAGGCCATCGAGCGCAATCCCGCGCAAGCCTATCTGGCCCTCGTGATCCGTGGACAGTCGTACGGGGCGAAGGACGATTACGACCATGCCGTCGCCGACTACGAGGAGGCGATGCGCCGCAATCCGGCCGCCGCATGGCCCTACGAGCTGCGTGGCCTCGTCCATCTCGACAAGGACGAGACAGACCAGGCGCTCGACGACTGCAGCAACGCGGTCCGTCTCGAGCCCAATGCCGCCGGCGGTCACTATTGTCGGGCTATCGCCCTCCTGAGGAAGGACGACATGGACGGCGGCATCCACGAGCTGGATGAAGTGATACGGATCAAACCCGCTTACGCGAAGGCATACAGCGCCCGCGCCCCCGCGTGGCTCAAGAAGGGTGATCTTCGCCGAGCCATTGCCGATTTCGACGAAGTGATCCGGTTGCAGCCGGAAAATGCGAAGACCTATAGCTATCGCGCCGGCGCGCTCCGCGAAATCGGAGAGCACATGCGTGCGCTCGCCGACTACAACGAGGCGCTTCGGCTCGATCCCAAAAACCAGGAGATCTTGGCCAATCGTGGCCTGCTCTACATGATGATGTCCGACGCCAAACACGCGCGGGCGGATTTCAACAGCGTGCTCGCGCTGCCACTGAGCGACAAATGGGCCTACGACACGGCCCGCGAAGGGCTCGGCTTTCTGAAGTGACGCGTGGGCAGAACGCGCTGGACCCTTCCACTCCGTCGTTTCGAGCGCGTGTCTCTCGACACCCTCATTGCGAGGAGCTCGCGACAAAATTGCGAAGCAATTTTGCGCTGATGCGACGAAGAAATCCAGACTGCCTCCGCAGAAGCAGTCTGGATTGCTTCGCTGCGCTCGCAATGACGGTGCGGAAACATCATCGCTCAAAATGAAAACAGGCACGTCCTCAGAACGAATCTGCTTCGCAAAAGCGATATGACCTTCGCCGGCGCGGCTGGAGCGCTTCAGCAGACCGTCGGCAGCAGGCGCCGGACTTCGTCGAGCAGTTCGGGAACAGCCGTCTTGTCACCCGCGAGGTGCTTGAGCAGCGCACTCTGGAACAGACCGTCGAACAGCGCATAGAGCGCGGCCGGCGACGACGCCGGCCGCTTGCCGCCGAACTCGGCATAGCGGGAGGCGATGCGCCAGATCATCGCTTCCAGGCTCTTGTCGATCTCGAGCACGTCCTTGCGAAACGCCGCCTCGAACATCGCCTGCGAGCGCAGGTCGTACCAAAGACGGTGCATGCGGGCTTCGTTCTGCAGCGTTGCTGCGAGCTTGGCGAGGAACCCCTCCGTCAGTTCGTCGCGGCTCGTTGCTGTCGCGACGACCTCGTCATATCGCGTCACGCACTTCGCCTTGTAGTGGCGGACGCAGCAGCAGATCAGGTCGAGCTTGTCGCTGAAATAATAGTGGAACACGCCGTGCGTGAATGCCGAGTTCTGCGCGATTTCGCGCAGGCTGGTGCGTGCGAAGCCTAGCTCTCCAAGCGTTTCGAGCGCGGCCTCGGCAAGCTCGACGCGCCGCGCGTTGAACTTCTCGTCGCGCAGCACCTCGGCCGCATCTGCCACACGCCGGGCCGCTCCCGTCACCTGCCGCGCCATCTCGTCCCTTCCTCAGTCCCGTTCTTTCAAGGACTTCTACCGCGTCGACCGCGGAATGCTCCATCCCCTCACAACCACTTCCTTTGACAACTGTCAAATTCGTTCTTGACAAGTGTCAAGATTCTGGCGGAGGTTCGCACCAAGAATTTGGACAGTCGTCAAGACGTCCGACCATGGAGGAACGCTTCGCTGGACGCCGCCGAAAGGCCTGCGCCCATCGACCTGGCGCGCGCCTGATGGCGCAGCACGAATCGATCACCAGCAACGGAGGAGTGCGTCATGAGTGGGAAGAACCTTGCAGGCAGGAAAGCCCTGGTCACCGGCGGTGCTAGAGGAATCGGCGCGGCCATCGCGCAAGCGCTGGCGCGAGCCGGCGCCTCGATCATGATCGCCGACATCCTGGAAGAGACCGGCCGCGCCAGCGCAGCCGCTATCGCGAAGGAAGACGTCGCCACGGGCTTCGTCCAGCTCGACGTCACCGATGACGCTCAATGGGAGCGGGCGGTTGCTGCGACGGTCTCAACCCTCGGCGGCTACGACATTCTGATCAACAATGCCGGCATCGAGATCACGTCGCTGATCTCCGAGGTCAAGGCCGAGGACGCGCGGCGGATGTGCGACGTCAATATCGTTGGCACCGTGCTCGGCATGAAGCACGCCTTCCGCGCCATGCGCCCGGGCGGGCCCGCAGGCAAGGGCGGCGCCGTCGTCAACATCGCCTCGGTTGCGGCAACGATCGCCTTCCCGAGCATCGCGGTCTATTCGGGCACCAAATCCGCGGTCGACCGCATGACGCGGGTCGGAGCGATGGAAGCCGGCAAGCTCGGTTTCGGCGTGCGCGTCAACTGCATCTATCCGGGCCTGATCCCGACCGACATGGGCATGCAGCTCGCCAACGACATCGTCAAGGTCGGGCTCGCGGCTGACGTCAACGCCGCAGTCGGCTCGGTGGTGGAGCAAACCCCTCTCGGCCGTCTCGCCGAGGTCACGGACATCGGCGATGCTGCTGTGTTCCTGTGCTCGAACGAGGCGCGCTTCATCACCGGCATCGGACTGCCGGTCGATGGCGGCATGGGCATGTAACAACAAGGCCGACAACAAGCATTTCGGAGGAACGCAATGAGCAAGAAGAAGCCCGTCATCGTCTATGGCGCGTCCGGCTATACCGGCCGGCTGGTCTGCGAATACTTACGCGAATACAACATCCCCTTCATCGCCGCGGGCCGCAGCAACGAGAAGCTCAACGCCGCGATGAAGTCGAATGTGGCGGGCATCGAGACCGCCGACTACGAGGTGGTCAAGGTGCCGCACACCGTGGCTGCGCTGACAGAATTGTTCAACGGCGCCTCGGTGGTGCTCAACACCGTGGGCCCCTTCGCCAAATTCGGCGGCGAAGTGGTGCAGGCTTGCCTCGCTTCCAAGTGTCATTACACCGACACCACCGGCGAGCAGGACTGGCTGATGACGCTCGAGCAAGAGTGGGGCACGAAGTTCGCCAATGCCGGCCTGCTGCTGGCGCCGGGCATCGCGCAGATGTACACGACCGGCGAGATCGCAGCTCAGCTCTGCCTGGAGACGCCCGGCCTCGACACGCTTGATATCGCCGTGTTCTGGGGTGGCAGCCCGACCATCGCATCGACGCAGACCATCCTGGTCAACGCCGCGATGGCCAAGGCCTACTACCTCGAGCAGAACAAGTACGTCGAGCATCAGCCCGATGCCGGCCTCTACAACCTCGCCATCCCCGGCCAGCACGAGCTGGCGCTGGCGCTGCCCTGGGGCGGCACCTCGCACCCGGTGTGGTTCAAGCGCGATCCGCGCGTGGCCAACGTGAAGGTGCTGGGCGGCGTGTTCAACCGCGCGCTGATGCTGGGCGTGCCGCAGATTGTCGCCGCCGCGCTGCAGGCGACCAAGGATATGAACCCCGACGACCGCTACGCCGCATTGGCGCAGACCGCCGCCGGTGTGATGAACACCATGCCGCCGCGCGAGAACCCGCGTGTCAACAAGTCGCTGGATTCGGTGCATGCCTCCGGCCCGTTGGGGCGCGCGCACTGCATCATCTACGGCAACAGCAACTACAAGCAGACCGGCTTGCTGCAGGCCTATGCCGCGGCGCACCTGCTGCAGCAGCCGCCCAAGCGCGTGGGCTTCGCCTCCGGCTGCCAGGCGTTCGGCCATCACGAGCTGCTCGGACAATTGCGCAGCTTCGGGCTCGTCAGCAAGCCTGTTCTGACCGTGCACGATTAGGTCAATCGCGGGTGGCGCGGTCCCCCGCGTCACCCGCTGCCGCTTCGGGAGCGAACATGCGCTTCATCGACTATCTCGACAAAGGTGCCTCGCTCGGCGCCGACGCGCCGTGCCTCACCATGGATGGACGCGACCTCAGCTATGGCGAGGTGCAACGGCTGAGCTACCGGTTTGCGCGCGGGCTCGCGCGATCGGGAATTGCTGCCGGTGAGAAGGTCGCAATCCTCTCCGGCAACGATCCGGTCGCGTTTGCCTGCGTGTTCGGCATTTCCCGCGCCGGTGCGGTCTGGTGCCCGATCAATCCGCGCAACGAGGCGGCCGAAAACCGGATCATCCTCGACCAATTCGACTGTAGCCTGCTGCTGTTTCATTCGAGCTTCGCGCCGATGGTCGAGGCGGTGCGGGCAGAGCTGCCGAAGCTGCGCACGCTCGTCTGCCTGGATGCCGAGTTACCCTTCGCGCCCTCGTTCGACAGCTGGCTCGCCGGCCTCGCCGACGACCACTATCAACGCGCGACGATCGACGATCTCGCGATGATTCCCGGTACCGGCGGCACCACCGGCAAGCCGAAGGGGGTCATGCTGTCGGGCCGCAACATTGAGGCCATGACGGCGCTGACGCTGATGGGCTATCCCTTCAAGGGCCGCCCGGTCTATCTCGCGCTCGCGCCGCTGACCCACGCGGCCGGCGTGCTGTGTTTCCCGATCATGGCGCTCGGCGGCCGCATCGTGATCATGCATCACCCCGACATCGCGGAATTCCTCGATCTGATCGAGGGCTACCGCGTCACGCACACCTTCCTGCCGCCGACCGTGATCTACATGCTGCTCGATCATCCGAAGCTCGACTCCGCGAAGCTCTCCTCGCTGCAATGCTTCTGGTACGGCGCGGCGCCGATCTCGGCCGCGCGGCTTGCGGAGGCGCTGCGGCGTATCGGGCCGATGGCGCAGCTGTTCGGTCAGACCGAAGCGCCGATGATGATCTCGATGATGGCACCGGGCGAGCATTACAATGCCGACGGCACGATCGCGATTGAGCGTCTCGCCTCGGCCGGGCGGATCAGCCCGCTGGTGCAGGCCGGCATCATGGATGGTGACGGCAATTTGCTGCCAACTGGCGCACGCGGCGAGATCGTGGTCCGCGGCTCGCTGGTGATGGAGGGCTATTACAAAAATCCCGAGGCCACGGCGGAGGCCTCCGCGCATGGCTGGCACCACACCGGCGACATCGGCTACCTCGACGACGACGGCTACCTCTACATCGTCGATCGCGCCAAGGACATGATCATCACCGGCGGGTTCAACGTCTACTCGATCGAGGTCGAGAACGCGCTGCGGGCGCATGAGGCGGTGCAGGATTGCGCCGTGATTGGCCTTCCGGACGAGAAATGGGGCGAGCGGATCGTTGCCGTGGTGCAGCCCCGCACCGGCCAGAGCGTCGATGCGACGGCGTTGGCGGCCTTCGTCAAGCAGCGGATCGGCAGCGTCAAGACACCCAAGCAGATCGAAGTCTGGGACGATCTGCCGCGCTCCAAGGTCGGCAAGGTGCTGAAGCCGGACATCCGCGCGCGGCTGGCAAGCCGCTCAGGCGACTAAGCCTGTACTCATAGACATAACGTCCGCTTTCGAAGTGCCGACTCAACCCCGTCGACTTAACGCAGGCGTTAAATCTCTCCGCGGGGCTTCAAATCCTGGCCTGGGGACGCTATGCCTCGCTACGAGGGGCGGACCGGACGTGGGTCGCTAGTTCGGGAATGTTTGCAAATGAACCCGTAGCCGACACAGGGCAAGGTATCCCCCTTATTCGTCTCTAGGCTACTTAGAACACCGCCCACTTAAACCAATGGAAATGGGTATCCAGGGTGACAGCTAGGTTGCCTACGAGACGATGATGCCGACAATCGTGGCCACAGTTGGCAGATTGCCAATTTCGTAAGTTTTGGCCGTGCTTCCAGCCGTGGTTTTGACATGCAACAAGGTGGATTCGAGCATTCTGAGATCCTCTCCTGATGGTTGAATTAGTCGCTGGCACATCAGGGGTACTCGGGCGTGCCGTCTCGTTCAATATAGCGGCATTACCCTTGAGGTAGATATAATCTCAAGTTCTCGTGAAGGTTGCTTCATCACGCGCAGGCGTTCGGCGTGATCCTTTACAACCCCTCAGCTCTCAACCTACGCATTGAGCGTGGGGCCCCGGCAAATGTTTGACCAGTAGCGGACGGCGCAAGCGAGTGGCTTTGTGAGCGAGCCTGACTCGCTCGCATCACGCTGTGAAGCTTGAACGCTGCTAGCAGCCACTTCAATTCGTCGTGGTCTTGCCGCCGCGCATGGACACGAGCTTGTCCTCACCAAATCGGAGAATGAGCCAAGCGGTCTCATCGAAACCGTCTGCGAGCTTTCCCTCGTGAGAATACACGATCTGAGCAGCTTCCGACTTCGACGGCGGTCCCAACGCCGCGATCACCTCCTGACGCGACATACCTAAATGCAGCTTGCCGTCGAAGACGACGGGCGAGAACTTTTCCGGGATGATGGCGCAATCGGCCGAGGCCCCGGCGTCTTTCTCGGTGAGCTCTTCAACGATTTCCGTGACGAGATGGTCCGGGCCGCCCGTCTCTCCGCTGGACACGACCCATAATCGATGCTGCGCGCGCCGATAACACAGCCAATAGATGCTATCTCCAGCGTCGCCTTGGTGTTGGATGGTCCCTTCGCCCACGGCTTCGCGAACCGCGCCGAGCCGCGTCTCTTCGAAGCGGCCGGCGAATGCGCCTAGCGAAAAGCGGGTCGCCAATCTCTTCACGACTGTCGGCGGCACGCGCTCGAACGCATGTTCGTCGACTGGGGGCGGCGGTGTCTGCGCGGAGCAGTCGTCCGCGGGGATCGCAAAAAGGAGAAGCAGCAAGAAGAGCGTCTTTCGACCATCAACTGCGAATTGCCTTACATTGGAGATTGAGCGCTTCTGCAATAGCTCCTTTCCTTTAGCAAGGATGGCGTCAACATCGAGGTCTTTGACGCGGCCAGCCGCTCTGTCCGCCAGTCCTTTATATATTTCTCGCCTCATCAGGTCGCGCTCAGGCGTCGAGAGTGCGGGCGTCAGTTTCTGAGTGTCGGACACGTCAGCCTATCTCCTGCGATGAAGAAAGGCACAGCATATCATAGCTGACGTGTGGAGGAGCCTCCCTCACCCACCGCCTTCACTTGGCTTTGGCCGGGCCACGTGCTGCATATTCGAGCAACGCCGCGCTTGCGGCTGCAGCATTGAGCGGAAGCAGCGGCGATGATGCACTGCATCAGCTAAGGGCCATGTGTGGACGGCTGACTTCCGCTGTTGGCCCTTTGAGGACATATCGAAATCAAAAAGACCAAAAGAGAGGCGGAGACGAGAAGCACCGCGACTCAACTACGGGAGTCCTTTTGTCACCGTAAAGGGATTGAACCCACGTTCCGCGAGGGCAGCCCACGAAGCTGCGCCAAGATGCGACAATCGGAAATAGAGTCGCGGCTTGGTCGGATCAGTATCCAACACGAACCCGGTCGGTAACTCGCGGACAGTTGTGGCATAGAACCCACCATCCGGCGACCTCTGGGATTCGATTACAGCGATCAACGCGTTTGCCCTCCCAGTCCTGCCGAGCAATTTCATTAAGAGAGCCATTTGGCCCGTCCCTTCGGTCCACACACCGTCTCGGTCTTCACCGTAAGAAAAGCCCTCGTCGACACTCATTCGCTGTTCGGCGGTCGTAATTGCCGATGCAAATTTCTCGACCGCTCCGTGGAGCGCTATTAAAGGCCAGACCTGAGCATCAAGAGCCAAAATCGGATTGTGGGTGACGCCGTCTTCAGCGGTCCCTGCAGCGAAACAGGCGCATGCCGGATTCCACATCGTATTTACGAAGTACTCAGCAGCCGTTGCCTTATCACGCCAGCGCGAATCCCCTGGACGGATCGCAAGAAGGCCAAACGCGGCGGCGAGGTCAGTATTATGTTCAGTCGATTTCCACGCCCGCACTTCCGGCGTCGGTTCGTGCCCAAACGTACCGCCCGTGAAACCGCCAGTACCGCGCGTATCGGCCCATTGCGCGACCCAGGCGCCAAGCCGTGCAGCACCATCGCGGAACCGAGAGCCGGCGTTCACATCGTCAAGCGACAGCAATGCCAACATGGCCCATGCCATGTTACCATTGTCGCTGCCCACCTGATATCGATCCTCTAACCATTTGTTCTGAGCATTGTCCCACCACCCCGGAAGTTTGACGGGGCCATTCGCCACCACACCTGCGGCGTAAGCGTTCCGGAGCCGTCCATCATGCCAGGTGCGGTCGTTATCGATGGCCCAGAGAAGCGCCGAGCCAATCCGATACGCTTTGTCTTGCTCACCGCAACCGACCAACGCGATGGCGGCTACCGCATTGTCATAGAGGTAGGCGGCGCCATGCAGAGGCCCCGATTGGACGGTCGGATAGCTGGGTAGGAACAAGGGCCCTGATGGCGGTGCCTTATCAATCAGACCAGCGAGGTATCCGCACGCTGACGCGTTTGGTGCTGCTGAAGCCTGTAGCGGAGCGGCGGCCACAATGATTGTGAAAGTCGTGACGATCCATGTGTGAAGGCAGAGCCCGCGATAACGGTAGAAGCAATAAGCAATTGGTTCCGGTAGCATTTCGCTGCCTCTCGCGCCTTTTCAACCAAGATAGGCTTTCAGGATCGAGTAAAAACATCGTGCCTTCATCTTCAATGGCAGTTTATGGCCCTTAGCGGACGTGCCGCGACGGAGTTTTCTTGTCCGTTTTGGGGATGAAGCGGGACTGCATGTCAGGAGCTGAAGCGACGGCTTCGAGAGTCCACGCCCTAGCAAGCGCCCTCACCGTGAGGGGTCTCGTCATCTGCCAGGCGCCAAAAAAATACGCGGGCCGCCTCGAGGCATGCCCGCGTATTTGAATTCGTCAACCGCGCACGACTGCGCGCGCGTGCGTCAGTGCACGCTCACCGCCTGCAACTCGTTGCTCCAGGCGTTGGCGACTGCGGCTTCGCGGCTGTCGGTCAGCATGATCGGCGTGCCGTCGGCGGCGTGGAGCGCGAAGAGCTTGAGGCCCGGCGCAATTTTCGGAGCCTCGGGAAACAGGCCCGGAACGTCTTCGGAGCGGATCTGCTTCACATAGGCGATATGGCCTTCGCCGAGGGTTGCCAGCGTCTCCGGAGAGACGTTCTTGGCTTCGTATTCGAACGCAACGTGACCTTCACTCATGGTCTCGACTCCTTCACAGAAACTAAGCGGTCGAGTCCGCTACTCGTTCCATTATTCGTGCTCATTGATAGCGATTGTCTTAACGATCCTCTCCGGTTCAGGCCGGGCAAGATCGACCGACAACAGCCCGTTCTTCAGATCCGCTCCCAGCACGAGCATCCCCTCCGCCAGCACGAAGGTGCGCTGGAAGTGGCGCGCGGCGATGCCGCGATGGATGTATTGCCGGGTCTTGTCGTCCTGCTGCCGCCCGCGAATCACGAGCTGGTTTTCCTCAATGGTTACATCGAGTTGGTCGCGGGTGAATCCGGCGACTGCCAGCGTGATGCGCAAACGCTCGGGCTGGCCGTCCGACCGGTCGCACCTCTCGATATTGTAGGGAGGGTAACCGTCGGCGCCTTTGACGACCCGATCGAGCACGCGCTCGATCTCGTCGAAGCCCAGAAGGAACGGACTGGATAACGTGGGAACACGAGACATAGTTTACAAAGTCCTCTCGAAGCGACTTTGGCATTTCAGGGCCCGGAAGCGGCGCCCCTTGGTCAGCAATATGGTCATAACCCCGTGTCGGTTCAAGGACGTAGCGGAGGCCTGTGGATTCAGTGCTTCCACCGTCGCCAGGCCTTGCTTCCTGATCGTCATGGCCGGGCATAGCCGTCTGCAGGACGGCGTCGCTTCCGCTCGCCTATGTCCCGGCCATCCACGACCTTGCTGCGGCGCCAGGAACGTGGATGCCCGGGACCCGGCTTCGCCAAGGCTTCGCCGGGCATTCGGTGTCGGCGAAGCTTCAGCGAAGACGGCAAGCCGGGGCATGACGAATCTGACTGACGATTTATCCCAATGAAAACAGGCCCCCTTCTACTGTGCATGGGGTTGTTTTCGCGGTTTTGATCGAGGGGGCGCCTCGGAACCGGTCAGGCCTCCAGCCGCGTCCGCCCGTCGCCGCTGAATAGGTGCAACTTCGGCCGTATCGCGGCGACGCGGATCCTCGCGCCGATGGCGGGGGCCTCGGTTCCGGGAATGCGGACGATGACCTCGCCGGGCGGCAGCTCGCCGGGCGTGGCCGCGACGCGCTGGTCTTCCTGCTCGCGGGAACCGTAGATGAAGGTTTCGGCGCCGACGCGCTCGATCGCTTCCACGGTGAGCGGCAGTGCGACGCCGCCGGCCGGGGTCTGGTCGGTGATGACGAAATCCTCCGGGCGGATGCCGAGGATGCCGGCCTCCGTCGCAGCCCCGTTGAGCTGCGATTTGATCTCGTCGGCGCGCGTCGACATCAGATTCATCGGCGGCGCCCCGATGAAGGAGGCGACGAAGGTCGTGGCCGGCTTCTCGTAGATCGCCAGGGGATTGCCGACCTGCTCGACCTGGCCGCCGTTCATCACCACGAGAACGTCGGCGAGCGTCATCGCCTCGAGCTGGTCGTGGGTGACGTAGATCGACGTCGTGTTGAGCCGGCGCTGCAATTTGCGGATCTCGACGCGCATCGCGATGCGCAGCTTGGCGTCGAGATTGGAGAGCGGCTCGTCGAACAGGAACACTTTTGGCTGGCGCACGATGGCGCGGCCCATGGCGACGCGCTGGCGCTGGCCGCCGGAGAGCTGGCGCGGTTTGCGCTCCAGCATCGATGTGAGCTCGAGCACGCGCGCGGCTTCCTCGACGCGGGTCTTGACCTCGGTCTCGGCCATGCCGCGGTTGCGCAGGCCGTAGGCCATGTTGTTGTAGACGCTCATATGCGGATAGAGCGCGTAGTTCTGGAACACCATCGCGATGTCGCGATCGGCGGGCTCGATCTGGTTGACGACGCGGCCGCCGATGTCGATCTCGCCGCCGGTGACGGTCTCGAGCCCCGCGACCATGCGCAGCAGCGTGGACTTGCCGCAGCCGGAGGGACCGACCAGCACGCAGAACTGCCCGTCGGCGACATCGACGTTGACGCCCTTGATGGCCTCGAAGCCGCCTGTGTAGGTCTTGCGGACGTTGCGCAGGGTGACGTTAGCCATGAAAACTCACTTTTCGGTCTCGACCAGGCCGCGCACGAACAGCTTCTGCATCGCGACGACGACGAACACCGGCGGCAGCATGGCCAGCACGGCGGTCGCCATCACGATCGGCCATTCGGTCAGCGCGTCGGTGGTGGTGATCATCTTGCGGATGCCGACCTGGATGGTCTGCATGTCGTCGCGGGTGGTGATGAGCAGCGGCCAGAGATATTGATTCCAGCCGAGGATGAACAGGATCACGAACAGCGCCGCCATGTTGGTGCGCGACAGCGGCAGCAGCGTGTCCCAGAAGAAGCGCAAGGGACCGGCGCCGTCGATGCGCGATGCCTCCAGCAATTCGTCCGGCACGGTCATGAAGAACTGGCGGAACAGCAGCGTCGCGGTGGCCGACGCGATCAGCGGCAGCGACAGGCCGGCATAGCTGTCGAGCATGTGCAGATCGGCGACGATCTTGTAGGTCGGGTAGATGCGCACCTCGACCGGCAGCATCAAGGTGATGAAGATGATCCAGAAGATCGCCATCCGGAACGGAAAGCGGAAATACACGATCGCATAGGCCGAGATGATCGAGATCGCGATCTTGCCGATCGCGATCGCCAGCGCCATCACCAGCGAGTTCAGCATCATGTTGCCGACGGGCTCGCGGGTCGAGCCGCTCGTGCCGACGAAGATGGTCTGGTAGTAGACCTCGAAGAAATGCCCGCCCGGCAGCAGCGACATCTGCCCGTTCGCGATCAGCGCGTTGTCCTGGGTCGAGGCGACGATCGCGATGTAGACCGGGAACGCGACGATCGCGATCCCGATCCAGAGAATGAAATGGGCGACGTAGCGCCTGATGCCCTCGTCCTCGACCATCAGTAGGTCACCTTGCGTTCGACGAAGCGGAACTGGATTCCCGTCAGCACGATGACCATGACCATCAGGATCACCGACTGCGCCGCCGAGCTGCCGAGATTGCCGCCGAGCAGGCCGTCGGAATAGACCTTGTAGACCAGCGTGACCGTCGATGTTCCGGGACCGCCGCGGGTCATGGTGTCGATGATGCCGAAGGTGTCGAAGAAGGCGTAGACGATGTTGACGACCAGCAGGAAGAAGATCGTGGGCGACAGCAGCGGGAAGGTCACGGTCCAGAACCGCCGCATCGGACGGGCGCCGTCGATCGCGGCGGCCTCGAACACGCTTTTCGGGATGGCTTGCAGGCCGGCGAGGAAGAACAGGAAATTATAGGAGATCTGCTTCCAGGCGGCGGCGAGGATGATCAGCGCAGCCGCCTGGTTGCCGTCGAGCAGCGGATTCCAGTCGACGCCCAGGCCGCGCAGATAGCGCGACAGCACACCGAGCGAGGGATGCAGCATGAAGATCCAGAGCACGCCGACGACGGGTGGTGCCACCGCATAGGGCCAGATCAAGAGCGTCCGGTAGAGCATCGAGCCGCGCAGCGGCTTGTCGGCCATCACGGCGAGCAGCAGCGCGAACGACAGCGACGACACGGCGATCGCGAACGAGAAGAAGAAGGTCCGGACGATCGCCTCGAAATAGGCGGGGTCTTTGAACAGCTCGATGTAATTCTCGAACCAGACAAAGGTGCTCGACAGACCAAAGGCATCCTGGAGGAGGAAGGACTGGATCACCGCCTGCAGGGCGGGCCAGTAGAAGAATATCAGGACGATCGCGAGCTGCGGCGCAACCAGCGCGTAAGGCAATAGCTTTGACTGGAAAATGGCTTGCTTTTGCATGATGTCATGGGAAGCGGCAGGCCGGGTCGCGGCCTGCCGCTTCGATGCCTTACTTCACTGCGGTCTTTTCGAACTGGCGCAGCATCGTGTTGCCGCGCTCGACGGCGGCGTCGAGCGCCTGCTTGGCGGTCTTCTTGCCGGCGAGCGCCTGCTCGATCTCTTCCGACCAGACGTCACGGAGCTGAACCATGTTGCCGAGACGCAAGCCGCGCGAATTCTCGGTCGGCTCCTTGTTGGTCAGCTCAAGCAACGGGGTCTCCAGATAGGGCTGATCCTTGTAGAAACCTTCTTCCTTCGCCTTGGCGTAGGCCGCCTTGGTGATCGGCAGATAGCCCGAGGCCTTGTGGATGTAGACCTGGCGATCGGTGTCGGAGAGGAAGGTCAGGAACTTCGCGACGCCCTTGTATTCCTCGGCCGACTTGCCGCCCATGACCCAGAGCGAGGCGCCGCCGATGATCGAGTTCTGCGGCGCGCCCTTGGCGTCCGGATAGTACGGCATCGGCACCGCGGTGAAGGCGAACTTGGCCTGCGCCTTGACGTTGCCGAAGAACGCCGACGAGGTCAGGTAGATCGGGCATTCGCCGGATGTGAAGCGGCCTTCGCCGGTGTTGGTGCGGCCGGCATAGTCGTAAGTCTTGGTCTTCTGGAGCTCGACCAGGGTTTCGAGATGCTTGACCTGGAGCGGGCCGTTGAACTCCAGCACGGTGTCGAAACCGTCGAGGCCGTTGGCCTTGCTGGCGAGCGGCACGTTGTGCCAGGCGGAGAGCTGCTCGAGATTGACCCAGGTGACCCAGGAGCCGGAGAAGCCGCAGGTGTCATGACCCGCAGCCTTCAGCTTCTTGGCGGCCTCGAACGTTTCGGGCCAGGTCTTGGGGATCTCGACGTTCGCCTTCTTGAGCTCGTCGAGGTTGACCCACATCACGGTCGAGGACGAGTTGAAGGGGAACGACAGCATCTCGCCCTTCGACGTCGAATAGTAGCCGGTAATGGCGGGCAGGTAGATCTTGGGATCGAACTTCTCGCCGGCCTCGGCCATCAGCTTGTAGACCGGCTTCACCGCGCCGGTCGCGGCCATCATGGTCGCGGTGCCGACTTCGAACACCTGCATGATGTGCGGGGCATTGCCGGCGCGGAACGCGGCGATTCCCGCGTTCATCGTATCAGGGTAGTTGCCCTTGTAGGTCGGGATGACCTTGTAGTCGCTCTGCGACGCGTTGAAGTCGGTGGCAAGCTTGACGATGACGTCGTTGTTGGCGCCGGTCATCGCGTGCCACCACTGGATTTCGGTCACGGCCAAGGCCGGAGAGGCCGACATGCCGACCGTGATTGCAAATGCGGCAGCCGCCCCAAAGTGTCGAAGAGCCATCAAGAAAACCTCCCTTGCCCGTCAATAAGAAGCGCTTGCGCTAGCAGCGCCATATGACGTTCACATGACTGTGTATGCGGCCGAAACGAAAGCGGCAAGCGCGGGAAAAGGGAAGCCGTCAAATAGGCGAAGACGCCGCGGGCAGCCTCCTCCATTCGCGCTGCACATGCGTGCTCGCGCCGCAGTGCGGCATTGGCGTGTGGCTGACGATCAGGCCGCGGGTTCGAATACCTCTCCCGCTGCGGGAGAGGTCGCGCCAAAGGCGCGGGTGAGGGTTCGCTCCTCTGGGGATTGTCCCATGTAGAGACTCCCTCTCCCGCAAGCGGGAGAGGGAGTGCACCTGCCCTCACACTCGATCTTCGTCTTTATCTCAGCGCTTGCGCTCGGGGCCGCAGACCGTGCCCTTCTCGACCATCGCGTCGATCTCGGCCTTGGAATACCCGAACTCGCCCAGCACCTCCGCCGAGTGCTGGCTGAATTTCGGCGGCAGCCGGCGCAGGCTCGGCTTGCTGCGGTCGAGCCGGATCGGCGAGGCCACGCCCTTGTACCAATCCTTCTCGATGACATCGCCGCGGGCGATCGTGTGCGGGTTGGTCAGCGCCTGGTCGATCTTCTGCACCGGGCCTGCGGGCAGGCCCGCCGCGAGCAGGCGATTGCAGAGCGGCTCGGCCTCGTGCTGGCTGAACACGGCGGCCAGCTCGGCGCGCAGCGCCTCGCGATTGGCGATGCGGTCCTTGTTGCGGGCAAAGCGCGGATCGGTGCCGAGCTCGGGCTTGCCGATCTCCTTGGCGAGCTTTCTGAAGGTGCCGTCATTGCCGACGCCGATGAAGATGTTGTCGGTCTTCGTCGGGAAGATCGCGTAGGGCACGAGGTTGGGATGCTCGTTGCCGGTCAGGCCGGGTGGCTTGCCATGCATGAAATAGTTCGCGGTGTGCGGATGCATGATGGCAAGGCCGGTCTCGTACAGCGTGGTCTCCAGGAACTGGCCCTTGCCCGAGCGCTGCCGCTCCGACAGCGCCATCAGGATGCCGATCGCGGCATAGAGGCCGGTCGTGATGTCGACCAGCGGCACGCCGATCCGCATCGGGCCGCTCTCGGGCGAGCCGGTCGCCGCGATCATGCCGGTCATGGCCTGGATGATGGCGTCATAGCCGGGATTGCCGCCGCGCGGGCCGTCGGCGCCGAAGCCGCAGATCCGGCAATGCACGAGGCGCGGGAATTTCTTGCTGAGGACGTCGTTGCCGATGCCCCATTTCTCCAGCGTGCCCGGCTTGAAATTCTCGATCAGGACGTCGGCGGTCTCCAGCATCTTGAGCAGCACGACGCGGCCGCCCTCGGAGGCGAGGTCGAGGCCGATCGAGCGCTTGTTGCGGTTGATGCCGATGAAATAGGCCGCGTCTTCGTCGTGGAAGGGAGGGCCCCAGTCGCGCACCTCGTCGCCGGCGGGCGGCTCGACCTTGATCACGTCGGCGCCATGGTCGGCGAGGATCTGGGTGCAGTAGGGACCGCCGAGCACGCGCGTGAGATCGATGACGCGCAGTCCGCTCATTGCACCCATGACGGCTTCAGAACTCATGCCTTCGCTTCCCTGTGTCGATCGTTGGTCACAGGCCTAGCGAGGTTTTTTTGCGCCAGCAATGGCTTGTTGCGTAGGGCCGCATGCACCGCCGCGCGTCAATCCCGCGGCATGGCAATACAGGAGCTGGCAAAACAGGATCCGGCAAATCAAACGGAAGCGGCCGGCCCGAGGGGGATCCCGGGCCAGCCAATCCGCACTTTCGATCAGACGACCGTCAGGCGAACGTCGACATTGCCGCGCGTGGCATTGGAATAGGGGCACACCTGGTGCGCCTTGGCGACCAGCGCTTCGGCCTCGGCGCGGGCAAGGCCCGGCAGCGAGACGGCGAGGTCGATGTCGAGGCCGAAGCCGCCTTCGGAGCGCGGACCGATGCCGACGGTCGAGGTGACGGCGGCGTCGGCGGGAACCTTCGGGCCGCCCTGCGAGGCCACGAACTTCATCGCGCCGATGAAGCAGGCGGCGTAGCCGGCCGCAAACAGCTGCTCGGGATTGTTGCCGGCGCCGCCGCCGCCGCCGAGTTCCTTCGGCGTGGTGAGCTTGACGTCGAGCGCGCCGTCGAGGGTCGCGGCATGGCCGTCGCGGCCGCCGGTGGCTTTTGCGCTGGTCTTGTACAGGACGTTCACGGACATTTTCGTCTCCTCAGGTCTTCCGGTTGGGACGGCGCATGTATCGCAAACAATTAGATTGTGCGCAATTGAAATTTGCATGCCTCACATTTAATTGTTCGCAATTGAATGTCTGGCCGGCCGGTCCCAGAATGGAGGAAACCGCGTGAGATTCGCTATGCCCCGGAAATTATCGGCGCTGGACCCGCAGCGCCTCGACAACCAGATCTGCTTCGCGGTCTATTCGGCCGCGCATGCCTTCAACCGCGTCTACAAGCCGCTGCTCGACCGCCTCGGCCTGACCTATCCGCAATATCTGGTGATGCTGGTGCTGTGGGAGCGCGACGACGTGCCGGTCAAGGACATCGGCGAGAGGCTGTTTCTGGATTCGGGCACGCTGACGCCGCTGCTCAAGCGCCTCGAGGCCGCGCACCTGGTCAAGCGCACCCGCTCGAGCGAGGACGAGCGTCAGGTGCTGATCGCGCTGACGCCGCAGGGCCACGCACTCAAGGACAAGGCGCGCGCCGTGCCGCAGTCGATCCTGGCGGCGTCGGATTGCTCGGTGTCGGAGCTGGTGGCGATGAAAGACGAGATCGTCGCGCTGCGCGATCGGCTCAATGCGGTGATCGGGGAGTAGGGGGGCTTCAGTAGAGGCGCTTCTTCGTAAAAGCACGGCCCGAATGCGACTTGAGATACTTCTCGAATGCCAGGGCTTTGAGCTTATCGGGGAAGGCGCAATACCAAACGAGCATCCATGGCTTGAATTTGGCCGTGTGAGCGGATTTGCCGGCGTTGTGCTCTGGAATGCGCCGTTTCAGATCTTCAGTGGCCCCGATGTATTCCTGCTCGGGAAATTCGATGCTGCGGAGGATGTAGACATACCACATTGACGGTTTCCGCCTGGGCAGTCGCTAGGGCAGGGTAGGAGAAGGTCATTAGTCCGTCTTCGCCCCGCGGGTTACGCCGGACACCACGCTCCCCATTCGGGCTCTGCGCGGCTGCGCCACGCGTAGTCCACGGATATTGGCGGCTTCCGCGCAACCAGTCGATAGGATGGTGAGGATCGTTACCAGTCCGTCTTCGCCCTACGGGCTTCGCCGGACACCACGCTTCGCCCATCGGGCCCTGCGCGGCTGCGCCACGCGTAGCCCGAAGGGCGAAGCGTGGTGGAGCCAGGCGGGATCGAACCGCCGACCTCTTGCATGCCATGCAAGCGCTCTCCCAGCTGAGCTATGGCCCCTTAAGTCTTCCAGTGGGGAGGATCCTGGGGGATCCGTCCCGGCCGGCGAGCCCTAGGCGACTCGCGCGGTGCACCCTTTTTCACAGATCAGGGCTGATCTCAAGTCTCTTCATCGCCTCCGACATCACCAATGATGTCGGTCACGTCCTCATCGCCCTCTTCTTCGTCGGCGATGAAGGTCGAATCATCGTCATCGTCGTCGTCGAGGGTCTCGTCGACCTCGATATCGTCCTCCGATTCGGGCACGACGGCCTTGACCTTGCCGGTGTTCTCCTCGGCATCGGCCTCCTCGAGGGAGACCAACTCTTCGGCCTCCGCCGGCTCCGGCGTGGTGTCCGCGGCGGCCGCGTGGCGGGCCTCGGCGCCGCGAGTGGCGCGCGCAGGCGCCACGGGCGCGATCGGGACCACTTCGCCGGTATAGGGCGAGATCACCGGATTCTTGTTGAGGTCGTAGAACTTCTTGCCCGTGGTCGGGCAAATACGTTTGGTTCCGAGTTCGGACTTGGCCACGGCAGAGGAATCCTGGGAATGTCTGAAAAGCGGTGTTTCACTTGGCTAGTTGGCGGCCCGCTGTCAATAGCGCATTACGGGAGAAAGACATGCCGGTGACGAGGCGCGGACCATGTGGTACCTGCGCCCCAGCTCTCCGGGGCATATTCAAGGACACAATCTTGACCCATTCCGACCAACCGAGGCCGCTTCAGTCGCGCGCAAACGGTCCCCTGACCGGGAAAGTACGGGTGCCCGGGGACAAGTCGATTTCCCACCGCGCCCTCATCCTGGGCGCGCTCGCAGTCGGCGAGACCCGGATTTCGGGCCTGCTGGAGGGCGAGGACGTCCTCAACACCGCCAAATCCATGCAGGCGCTGGGCGCCCGCGTGGAGCGCATCGGCGATTTCGCCTGGAAGGTGCAGGGCGTGGGCGTGGCAGGCTTCGCCCAGCCCAAGGCCGCGCTGGATTTCGGCAATTCCGGCACCGGCTGCCGGCTGGTCATGGGCGCGGTCGCCGGCTGCCCGATCTCGGCGGTCTTCGACGGCGATGCCTCGCTGCGCGGCCGTCCCATGCGCCGGATCCTGGACCCGCTCGAGAAGATGGGCGCCAGGGTCGTCTCCGGCGGCGAGGGCGGCCGTCTGCCGCTGACCGTCCAGGGCGCGCGCGATCCGCTGCCGATCACCTACCAGACGCCGGTCGCCTCGGCCCAGATCAAATCCGCCGTGCTGCTCGCGGGCCTCGCGGCGCCGGGCACCACCACGGTGATCGAGAACGAGGCCAGCCGCGACCATACCGAGCTGATGCTGAAACACTTCGGCGCCGACATCACCTCCACGAAGGAGGGCCTGCACGGCCGCCGCATCACGCTCAAAGGCCAGCCCGAGCTGCATGGCGCCAATGTCGTGGTGCCCGCCGATCCCTCCTCGGCGGCCTTCCCGGTCGTTGCGGCGCTGATCGCCGAGGGCTCCGATGTCGTGCTGTCGGATGTCATGACCAATCCGCTGCGCACCGGCCTGTTCACCACGCTGCGCGAAATGGGCGCCTCGATCGAGGAGAGCGAAGTGCGCGGCGATGCCGGCGAGCCGATGGCGCAGCTGCGCGTGCGCGCGTCAAAGCTGCGCGGCGTCGAAGTGCCGCCGGAGCGCGCGCCCTCGATGATCGACGAATATCTGGTGCTGGCGGTGGCAGCCTCCTTCGCCGAAGGCACGACCATCATGCGCGGGCTGCAAGAGCTGCGCGTCAAGGAATCCGACCGCCTGGAGGCCACCGCTGAGATGCTGCGCGTCAACGGCGTCAAGGTCGAGATCTCCGGCGACGATCTGATCGTCCACGGCCACGGTCACGTTCCGGGTGGCGGCACCGTTGCCACCCACATGGACCATCGCATCGCGATGTCCGCGCTGGTGATGGGCTGCGCCTCCGACCAGCCGGTGACTGTCGACGACACCGCCTTCATCGCCACCAGTTTCCCGGACTTCATTCCGATGATGCGTTCGCTTGGGGCCGAGTTTTCATGATCATCGCCATCGACGGGCCCGCGGCTTCGGGCAAGGGGACGCTGGGCAAGCGTCTCGCTCATCATTACGGCTATCGTCATCTTGATACCGGCGTGATCTATCGCGCGGTCGCCTACGCCCTGATGCAATCGGGTCATGATCTCCGCGACGAGGCGGCTGCGGTCGCGGCGGCGCTGGAATTGGATCCGGAAAAGTTCGGCGATCCTGCCCTGAAGACCCAGAAGGTCGGCGAGGGCGCCTCGATCGTCTCGGCGATCCCAAGGGTCCGCGAGGCCCTGGTCAATTTCCAGCGGCAATTCGCCGCCGATCCGCCCGGCGCGGTGCTGGACGGCAGGGACATTGGAACCGTGATCTGCCCTCATGCCGACGTGAAGATCTTTGTCGTGGCGGACCCCAAGGTTCGCGCCCGCCGCCGCACCATGGAGGCCAAGGCGCGGGGCGAGGAGGCGGACGAGGCGGCCGTGCTCGCCGACATCATCCAGCGCGACGAACGCGACAAGAACCGGCCGATTGCACCGCTGAAACCTGCCCCCGATGCTTACTTGCTAGATAACTCCCAACTGGATATAGAAGGCGGCGTCCGGGCCGCCATCGACATTATCGAGGCCGTCCGAGCGGGCCGGTCGCGGGGTTAAGCCGCAGCCGTCATTGGAGGAAGCGCCCGCTCCCGCTCTTTGAGGTCGATACCCCCCGGTCCGCCTGTTTCGGGACCGGTGCGATCCAGGCTCCGGACAAAGATTTCCACGTATCGAACGCGCGGGCCTCAGCCGGCCCGCTTCCGCCGTTCCGGTGCCAGGCCGGGGCAGCAAGCGGTCGCTCGAAGGTCTTGCGGACCTTCCGACACTGCGCGTGCGATGCGCCCATGAACCCAACGGCCGGCAAGACATCCGCAACTGGAGAACAAATGGCTTCGACTTCTGCTGATACCTATAGCCCCTCGCGCGACGATTTCGCCGCGATGCTCGACGAGTCCTTCGCAGGTGGCAACCTGCAGGAAAGCTCCGTCGTCAAGGGCAAGGTGGTTGCAATTGAAAAGGACATGGCCGTCATCGACGTCGGCCTGAAGACCGAGGGCCGCGTCGCCCTGCGCGAATTTTCCGGCCCCGGCCGTGACAGCGAGATCAAGGTCGGCGACGAGGTGGAAGTGTTCCTCGATCGCATCGAGAACGCCCTCGGCGAAGCCGTGCTGTCGCGCGACAAGGCGCGCCGCGAAGAGAGCTGGGGCAAGCTCGAGAAGGCGTTCCAGAACAACGAGAAGGTCAACGGCGTCATCTTCAACCAGGTCAAGGGCGGCTTCACCGTCGACCTCGACGGTGCCGTGGCCTTCCTGCCGCGCTCGCAGGTCGACATCCGTCCGATCCGCGACGTTGCGCCGCTGATGAACAACTCGCAGCCGTTCCAGATCCTGAAGATGGACCGCCGCCGCGGCAACATCGTCGTCTCCCGCCGCACGGTGCTGGAAGAGACCCGCGCCGAGCAGCGTCAGGAGCTGGTGCAGAACCTCGAAGAGGGTCAGGTCATCGACGGCGTGGTCAAGAACATCACCGACTACGGTGCGTTCGTTGATCTCGGCGGCATCGACGGCCTGCTGCACGTCACCGACATCGCGTGGCGCCGCGTCAACCATCCGACCGAGGTGCTCTCGATCGGCCAGACCGTGAAGGTCAAGATCATCAAGATCAACCACGAGACGCACCGCATCTCGCTGGGCATGAAGCAGCTGCTGGACGATCCGTGGCAGGGCATCGAAGCCAAGTACCCGCTGGGTGCCCGCTTCACCGGCCGTGTCACCAACATCACCGACTACGGTGCGTTCGTCGAGCTCGAGCCGGGCATCGAAGGCCTGATCCACGTCTCCGAGATGTCGTGGACCAAGAAGAACATGCACCCCGGCAAGATCGTCTCGACCTCGCAGGAAGTCGAAGTGCAGGTGCTCGAAGTCGATTCCGTCAAGCGCCGCATCTCGCTCGGCCTCAAGCAGACCATGCGCAACCCCTGGGAGGTCTTCGTCGAAGGTCACCCGACCGGTTCGGTGGTCGAGGGCGAGGTCAAGAACAAGACCGAGTTCGGTCTGTTCCTGGGTCTCGAGGGCGACGTCGACGGCATGGTCCACCTCTCCGACCTCGACTGGAAGCTTCCGGGCGAGCAGGTGATCGACAACTACAAGAAGGGCGACATGGTGAAGGCCGTGGTGCTCGATGTGGACGTCGAGAAGGAGCGTATCTCGCTCGGCATCAAGCAGCTCGAAGGCGACCCCTTCGCCGAGCCGGGCGATGTCAAGAAGGGCGCGGTCGTGACCTGCGAAGTGCTCGAAGTGAAGGAGAGCGGTATCGAGGTGAAGATCGCCGGTACCGACTTTACCACCTTCATCAAGCGCTCGGAGCTCGCCCGTGACCGCAACGACCAGCGCGCCGAACGCTTCGCCGTCGGCGAGAAGGTCGATGCCCGCGTGATCCAGTTCGACAAGAAGGCCCGCAAGGTCCAGGTGTCGATCAAGGCGCTCGAAGTCGCCGAAGAGAAGGAAGCCATCGCGCAGTACGGCTCCTCCGATTCGGGTGCGACGCTCGGCGACATCCTCGGCACCGCGCTCAAGAACCGCGACAGCAAGTAAGCGAAACGCTCGTTTTGCTGACATCAAAGCCCCGGCGCGAGCCGGGGCTTTTTTGTTGCGACGGCATATTCAACTGTCGTCCCGGGGCGCGCGAAGCGCGAGCCCGGGACCCATAACCACAGGGAGCAGTTTAGCGAAGACTCGGAGTTACCTGCTTTGCTTCACAACCACTCCCTGTGGTTATGGGTCCCCGCCTTCGCGGGGACGACACCGGAAGGTGTCGCGACGTCCTTGCCCACGCAGCCGCAGGCCTTGTTTTCTTCAAATTGCGCCGCAATTGATGTATCCAGATAAGCCGTTGGTCACGCCGTGACGGCACAACGCGCCTGGGTCTTTCATTTGGAGATATTCCGATGTCGCTCGATTCGGACATCATCGTCGATCGCCGCAGGATCCGCCGTAAGCTGACGTTCTGGCGCGTCGTGGCCGCGTTGATCGCGATCGCGGCGATTGCGGGCTTCGCTTTGATCGCGACGCCCGGTGCGCGCGGCACCTTCGCAACCGCCGGCTCGATTGCGCGGGTCCAGATCGAGGGCCTGATCCGCAGCGATTCCGATCGCACGCAGGCGCTGGAGCGGCTGGAGAATTCGCAGGCCGCCGCCGTCATCGTCCACATCAACTCGCCGGGCGGCACCACCGCGGGCTCCGAGCAGCTCTACGACTCGCTGGTCCGGCTCAAGGCGAAGAAGCCGCTCGTCGTCGTGGTCGAGGGTCTCGCCGCCTCCGGCGGCTACATCACGGCGATCGCGAGCGACCACATCATCGCGCAGCAGAGCTCGCTGGTCGGCTCGATCGGTGTGCTGTTCCAGTACCCCAATGTCACCGAGCTCCTGAAGACCATCGGCGTCAAGGTCGAGGAGGTAAAATCCTCGCCGCTGAAGGCCGCGCCCAACGGTTTTGAGCCGACCAGTCCCGAGGCGCGGGCCGCGCTCGACGCGCTGGTGAGGGATTCCTACGCCTGGTTCAAGGGACTGGTGAAGGAACGGCGTGGCATGGACGACACGCAGCTCGAGAAAGTGGCCGACGGCCGCGTCTTCACCGGACGCCAGGCGATCGATCTCAAGCTGATCGACCAGATCGGTGACGAGAAGACTGCAGTGACCTGGCTGGTCGAGCAGAAGGGCGTCAAGAAGGGGCTTTCGGTACGTGACTACAAGCTCCAGACGCGATTCGGCGACCTGCCGTTCCTCAAGACTGCTGCTGCCGTGACGCTGGAAGCGCTGGGTTTGGGCTCGATTGCGCATCAAATCGGGCAAACCGGCGTCGCGCAGGCCGTTGATCGGTTCGGAATGGATGGAATGCTCGCGTTGTGGCAGCCGGCTGCGTCAAACTGACGGGGGTGGGCGAGCAATTGAGGGTTTTCGCGTCCGGCGAGTGTCGGGACAGCCTGCTTTTTTGGCATTTGTCACGCATTTTCACGACGCTCAACCTTGATTTAGCGTCTTGACAGATCACGGTATTTTCACGGAAATGGTCATCCGCACGCTTCCGGGTCCTATCTCTCGATGATCAAATCCGAACTTGTTCAGCGTATCGCCGAGCACAACCCGCATCTGTACCAGCGGGATGTCGAGAACATTGTGAATGCGATTCTCGAAGAGATCGTAGCGGCTCTCGCACGCGGCGACCGCGTCGAGTTGCGCGGCTTCGGTGCCTTCTCGGTCAAGCATCGCCCTGCACGCGCGGGGCGTAATCCGCGCACTGGCGCCCATGTGCCCGTCGATCAGAAGAGCGTTCCGTTCTTCAAGACCGGCAAGGAAATGCGCGAGCGGCTGAACCGCGACCATCCGGATCCCGGCGCGGCAGACTGAGGCCGGCGTCAGGGTTTCCCGCGGTCGCGAGCGATGCGGCCGGAAGCTTGATTCAAGGCGAGCGAAGATGCGAAAGTTCCTGACCGCGCTGATCGTGATTCCGCTGGGTCTGATCCTGGTGGTGTTCGCCGTCTCCAACCGGCATTTCGTCACGGTCTCCCTCGATCCCTTTGTCTCCGACGACCCGGCATTGTCGGTCACGCTGCCGCTGTTCGTGCTGCTGATCCTGGTGGCGGCGCTGGGCGTCCTGGCCGGCGGCTGTGCCGTCTGGTTCGGCCAGCGGCACTGGCGCCGCGCGGCCCGCCGGCATGAGGCGGATGCGCGCAGCGCCCGGACCGAACTGGCCGGTTTGCGGGCCCAGGCGGTCGCGGCGAAGCCCGATTCCCAGCGCCTCCCCGCCCCCGTCGGGGTGGGCCTTTACGGGCCCGTCGGGCGAGACAAGCAGCGCGCGACGTTGTAGAAGCGGCCGCAACCGAAAACCCTGCTTTCCGGCCGCGGAGTTGCGGCCTTTACCTGCTTTGAGACCATGTCCCTGCTCGTCAAAATCTGCGGCCTGTCCACGCGCGAGACGCTCGAAACAGCGCTCGACGCGGGCGCCGACATGGTGGGGTTCGTGTTCTTTCCGCCCTCGCCCCGGCATCTGTCGCTGGAGCTTGGCCGCGATCTCGGCCGCCAGGTGCAGCGACGCGCGCTCAAGGTTGCGCTCACGGTCGATGCCGACGACGCCACGCTCGACAACATCATGGACGCGCTGTCGCCGGACATTTTCCAGCTCCACGGCAAGGAGAGCGTGGCGCGGCTGCGCGACATCAAGCAGAAGTTCGGCCGCCCCGTGATGAAGGCGGTGCCGGTCGCAACGTCAGCCGATCTTGCCGTGCTGCCCGGCTACGCCGCGGTCGCCGACCGCATCCTGTTCGATGCGCGCGCGCCGAAGGACGCGACGCGGCCCGGCGGCTTAGGGGCGCCGTTCGACTGGCACCTGCTCGAAAACCTCGATCTGAACTTGCCCTACATGGTCTCGGGCGGGCTTCACGCAGACAACGTCACTGAAGCCCTTCGCGTCACCCGCGCCGGTGGCGTCGACGTGTCCTCCGGTGTCGAGAGCGCCTCCGGCGTCAAGGACCCCGAGATGATCAAGGCCTTCATCCGCGCCGCGCGCGCCACCCAAGATGCAAGTCAAGAGTTGAGCGTCCGATGAACATCGCCAAGCCAAATTCCTACCGCAGCGGCCCCGACGAGCGCGGCCATTTCGGCATTTTCGGCGGCCGCTTCGTCGCCGAAACGCTGATGCCGCTGATTCTCGATCTCGAGAAGGCCTACACCGCGGCCAAGGCCGACCCGGCCTTCCAGGCCGAGATGAACGGCTACCTCAAGAACTATGTCGGCCGGCCCTCGCCGCTCTATTTCGCCGAGCGTCTCACCGAGCATCTCGGCGGCGCAAAAATCTACCTCAAGCGCGAAGAGCTCAACCACACCGGCTCGCACAAAGTGAACAACGTGCTCGGCCAGATCATGCTGGCGCGACGCATGGGCAAGAAGCGCATCATCGCCGAGACCGGCGCCGGCCAGCACGGGGTCGCCACCGCGACGCTGTGCGCGCGCTTCGGCCTCGAATGCGTGGTCTATATGGGTGCCGTCGACGTCGAGCGGCAGCAGCCCAACGTCATCCGCATGGAGATGCTGGGTGCCAAGGTGGTCCCGGTGCAGTCGGGCACGCGCACGCTGAAGGACGCCATGAACGAGGCGCTGCGCGACTGGGTCACCAACGTGCACAACACGTTCTACTGCATCGGCACGGTGGCGGGCCCGCATCCCTACCCGACGCTGGTGCGCGACTTCCAGTCGATCATCGGCAACGAGACCAAGGCGCAGATGCAGGAGGTCGAAGGCCGCCTGCCGGACTCGCTCGTCGCCTGCATCGGCGGCGGCTCCAACGCGATGGGCCTGTTCCACCCCTTCCTCGACGATTCCACCGTCGAGATCTTCGGCGTCGAAGCCGCCGGCCACGGGCTGACGCAATTGCATGCGGCATCGATCGCGGGCGGCCGCCCCGGCGTGCTGCACGGCAACCGCACCTATCTCTTGATGGACGCGGACGGCCAGATCCAGGACGCCCATTCGATCTCGGCCGGTCTCGACTATCCCGGCATCGGTCCCGAGCATTCCTGGCTGCACGAGATCGGCCGCGTGAATTATCTGTCCGCGACCGACGACGAGGCGCTCGCTGCGTTCCAGCTGCTGTCAAAGCTGGAAGGCATCATCCCCGCGCTCGAACCCGCGCATGCCATCGCCAAGGTGATGGAGCTCGCGCCGAAGCGGGCAAAAGATCACCTGATGGTCGTCAATCTCTCCGGCCGCGGCGACAAGGACGTCCCGCAGGTCGGCGACATCCTGAGGGGCAAGAGCAAGTGACCACGCGTATCGACACCCGTTTTGCCGAGCTTGCGAAGCAGGGCCGCTCGGCCTTCGTCACCTTTCTGATGGCCGGCGATCCGGATCCCGCCACCTCGCTCGAAATCATCAAGGCGCTGCCGAAGTCCGGCGCCGACGTGATCGAGATCGGCATGCCTTTCACCGATCCGATGGCCGACGGTCCGTCGATCCAGGCCGCGGGCCTGCGCGCGCTCAAGGCCGGCATGACGCTGAAGAAGACGCTCGAGCTCGTGCGCGGCTTCCGCAAGGACGACAATGCGACGCCGATCGTGCTGATGGGCTATTACAACCCGATCTACATCTACGGCGTCGACAAGTTCCTGGTCGATGCCAAGACTGCCGGCGTCGACGGCCTCATCATCGTCGATCTGCCGCCGGAAGAAGACGATGAGCTGTGCCTGCCCGCGATGAAGGCCGGCCTCAACTTCATTCGTCTGGCGACGCCGACGACCGACGACAAGCGCCTGCCGGCCGTGCTCGCCAACACTTCGGGCTTCGTCTACTACGTCTCGATCACCGGTATCACCGGGGCTGCGGCGGCGGACTCCTCGGCGGTGAGCGAAGCGGTCGCCCGCATCAAGCGCCACACCAAGCTGCCGGTCTGCGTCGGTTTCGGCATCCGCACGCCGGAGACTGCGCGCGCCATCGCGTCGCATGCGAACGGCGCGGTGGTCGGTACCGCGCTGGTCGATGCGCTCAAGAACAGCCTCGATGCAGACGGCCGGGCCACCGCCAAAACCGTTAACGCCGTCGCCGAACTGACGGCCTCCCTGGCCCAGGGCGTCAAGGGCGCGCAGCAGGCGGCGGAATAGGCCATAATTCCGCTTTTGGGGCGGACGACACGGCGGCTTGCCGGGGCAGGGTCCGGCAGCCATATATCCCTTCAGGCGGTTCCCGGAGCGGGATCGCACATCGGAGCAAACCATGAACTGGCTTACCAATGTGGTCCGGCCGAAGATCCGCAACATGCTGCGGCGGGAGACGCCGGAGAATCTGTGGATCAAGTGTCCGGATTCCGGGCAGCTCGTGTTCTACAAGGACGTCGAGGCCAACCAGTTCGTCATTCCCGGCTCGAACTACCACATGCGCATGGGCGCGGTGGCACGTCTGAAGTCGATCTTCGACAACGAGACCTGGTACGACGTCGCGCTGCCCGAGGTCACGCCGGACCCGCTCAAGTTCCGCGACGAAAAGAAATACGTCGACCGCATCAAGGATGCCCGTGCGCGAACTAACCTCAACGACGCGATCAAGGTCGGCTATGGCAAGCTCGAAGGCGCCGCCGTCGTCATCGCCGTGCAGGATTTCGACTTCATGGGAGGCTCGCTCGGCATGGCCGCGGGCGAAGCCATCGTGCGCGGGCTCGAACTCGCGGTCGAGAAGAAGTCGCCGTTCATCGTGTTCGCCGCATCCGGCGGCGCGCGCATGCAGGAAGGCATCCTGTCGCTGATGCAGATGCCGCGCACGACCGTTGCGGTACAGATGCTGCGCGAGGCAAAACAGCCCTACATCGTCGTGCTGACCAACCCGACCACCGGCGGCGTCACCGCCTCCTACGCGATGCTGGGCGACGTGCAGATCGCCGAGCCCGGCGCGCTGATCGGCTTTGCCGGAGCGCGCGTGATCGAGCAGACCATCCGCGAGAAGCTCCCGGAAGGTTTCCAGCGCGCCGAGTACCTGAAAGAGCACGGCATGATCGACATGGTCGTGCATCGCCATGAGCTGCGCCCGACCCTGGCACGGCTCTGTCGCCTGTTGACCAAGGCTCCGGCGCTGGAGACCGCGTCGAAATCGGTGCAGCCGGTCGTCAGCCCGGCGCAGATCGTATCGGCTTCCGAGACGGCGCCGGCCGCGCCGCACGCGTGAACGCATCTCCTGACAGCGCAAAGCCGCCGCTCGGCGAATTGATCGGGCGGCTGTCGGCCCTGCATCAGAAGCGTATCGATCTCGGGCTGGAGCGGATGCACCGCCTGCTGGAGCGGCTCGGCCATCCCGAAAGCAAGCTGCCCCCGGTGATCCACATCGCCGGCACCAATGGCAAGGGCTCGACGCTCGCTTATCTGCGCGCGACGCTGGAAGCAGCAAACCTGCGCGTGCACGCCTACACCTCGCCCTATCTGGTTCGCATCAACGAATGCTTCCGGCTCGGCCGCCTCGGTGGCGGCGTGCTGGTCGGCGACGACGAGCTGTGCGCCGCGCTGGAAGAGGTCGAACGCGTCAATGCCGGCGAGCCTGCGACCGTGTTCGAGCTGAAGACGGCCGCCGCGTTTCATCTGTTCGCGCAGAACCCGGCGGACGTGGTGCTGCTCGAAGTCGGTCTTGGCGGACGGCTCGATTCGACCAATGTGGTCGACACGCCGGCGGCCACCGTGATCACGCCTGTCAGCATGGACCACACGGACTTCCTCGGCGATACGCTGACCTCCATCGCCGGCGAGAAGGCGGCGATCATCAAGCGCGGCGTGCCCGTGATCTCGGCCGAGCAGGCGGGCGAGGCGATGGCCGTGATCGAGGCGCAGGCCAAGCGCATGCGCGCGCCGCTGTTTGCCGCGAACGAGAGCTGGCACGTCAATGTCGAGCATGGGCGCCTTGTCTATTCCGACGATCGCGGCCTGATGGATCTCGCCGCGCCGCGCCTGTTCGGCCGTCACCAGTTCGACAATGCCGGGCTTGCGATCGCGACACTGCGCGCGATTCCGACGTTCAAGGTCAATCAGGCGGCGTTCGAGGCCGGCATCGTCGGAGCCGAATGGCCGGCGCGGATGCAGCGCATCACCTCGGGCGAGCTGCTCTCCTGGGGGCCGCAGGGCTCGGAGATCTGGCTCGACGGCGGGCACAATGCGGAAGGCGGGCGCGTCGCAGCGGCCGCGCTCGGCGATCTCGAAGAGCGGGTGTCGCGGCCGCTGGTCGTGATCGCAGGCATGATGGCCAACAAGGATGCGCAAGGTTTTCTCGCCAATTTCGCCGGCCTCACCCGTCACATCATCGCGGTGCCGATTCCCGACACCGAGAATGCGATGCCGGCCGACCGCCTCGCGGACGCCGCACGCAGCCTCGGCATGCGGGTCGAGCACGCGACCGGCATCGAGGCCGCGCTGCGCGCGCTGTCGAAGCTCGCCTACGAGGTGCCGCCGCGCATCCTGATCACGGGTTCGCTCTATCTCGCCGGCCACGTGCTCGGCATCAACGGCACGCCTCCTGCATAGCGGTTGCGTAGCCCGGATGGAGCGAAGCGCAATCCGGGAGGTCTCGCCAAGCCGATAGATTCCCGGATTACGCTTCGCTCCATCCGGGCTACGACAGGAATGCCAATGCGCTTTGCCGCGATTGCCGACATCCATGGAAACCATCTCGCGCTGGAGGCGGTGTTCGCCGACATCCGCGCGCAGGGCATCGCCGACATCGTCAATCTCGGCGACATGTTGAGCGGTCCGCTCGACGCGCGGCAGACCATCGAGATCCTGATGCAGCTCGAGGCCGTGCACGTGCTCGGCAATCACGACCGCTACCTGCTCGACCGTCCGCCGGAGAAGATGGGTTCATGGGATCGTCCTGCCCATGCGCAGCTGAGTGCCGCGCAACTCGACTGGCTGCGGGCGCAGCCGATGACGCGCGTGTTCCGCGACCGGGTTTTCCTCTGCCACGCGACGCCCGACAATGACGAGGTCTATTGGCTCGACACCGTGCATCCCGACGGCACGGTCGCGCTGTCGCCGCTCGATCGCATCGAGCAGCTCGCGCAAGGCATCACGCAATCCCTGATCCTCTGCGCCCACACCCATCTCGCCCGCGCGGTGCGCTTGCGCGATGGCCGGCTGATCGTCAATCCCGGCAGCGTCGGCAGCCCCGGCTATCGCGACAAGCATCCGTTCCCGCATGTCGTCGAGGCCGGCACGCCGCACGCGCGCTACGCGATCCTCGAACTCACTGACGGTGCCTGGCAGGTGACGTTCCGCCAGATCGCCTACGACCATGAAACGATGGCCGCGCTCGCGCGCCGCAACAATCAGCCGGAGCTCGCGAACGCGCTCGCGACGGGATGGATCAAGTAGACGCCACCGCGTAGCCCGGATGGAGCGCAGCGAAATCCGGGGTTCGGGCTTGACTCGATAATAAGTGCGCTTATTATAAGCGCGCATATTAAAGAGGGAGCGTGCCATGAGCGACGAAAACACCTGGCGGAGCGAATACGCCATCGAGACGTCGGCGACCCCAGAGACGATCTGGAGCATCTTTCGCGATGTCCCCGCCTGGAAAAACTGGAACGCGGGCATCGAGCAGATCAACATCGACGGACCGTTTGCGACCGGCACCTGCTTCGTCGACGAAACACGGGTGGGCGATCTCGTCATCCTTGTCGCCCACCGCATCGAGCCGCTTGGACCGGCGCGCACGCGCATTGTCTACGCCGTCGATGCCCGCGGCCCGCAGGCCGCCGAGATCGGCCCGGCGGTTTCCGCCGATTTTCCCGAGGTGCTCGCGAGCCTGTCCAAACTGGCCGAGGGGGCGCGATGACGAAGCCGCCACTCCCGACCCGTCTGTCCGGACCCGCCGAAAGCCCGGGCTTCCTGCTCTGGAAGATCTCGAACGCCTGGCAACGCCGGCTGCGGGTGGCGCTTCAGCCTTACGAGCTCACCCATTCCCAATTCGTGTTGCTGGCCACGGCGACCTGGTTCGGCGCTGAGGAAACGCTGACCCAGGTGCGGCTCTCTCAGCTCAGCGGCATCGATCCGATGACCACGTCCCAGGTGTTGCGCGCGCTGGAAGCAGCAGGGTTGATCGAGCGGATCGATCATCCTCAGGACCCGCGCGCCAAGGCGATCACGGTCACCAAGGTGGGCCGCGATCTCGCGCGGAAAGCTGTCGTGGCAGTCGAAGACGCCGACGCCGCGTTCTTTAAGCCGCTGGCGTCCGACACCAAGCGACTGGTTGCGATGTTTCAGGCGCTCGTCGAAGGCATTGAGCGAGTTGATGAGTAGCCCGGATGGAGCGAAGCGCAATCCGGGAATCGTGCCACACGCGATGACGGCCCCGGATTGCGCTGCGCTCCATCCGGGCTACGGGCAAAACAAAACGGCCGGCAAGTTGCCGGCCGCCGCACAAATCTAAGTCGGTCGCGCCGCGGATCAGACCGCCGACGTGATCCACTGCTGCAGCTTCGCCTTCGGCGCGGCGCCGACTTGGCGGGAGGCCATCTCGCCGCCCTTGAAGATCATCAGGGTCGGGATCGACATCACGCCGTACTTCGACGCGGTCTTCGGGCTCTCGTCGACATTGAGCTTCACGATCTTGACCTTGTCGCCCATCGCGCCGGCGATCTCGTCGAGGGCGGGGGCGATCATGCGGCAGGGGCCGCACCATTCGGCCCAGAAATCGACGACGACAGGGCCGTTCGCCTTGAGCACTTCGGCTTCGAAATCGGCGTCGGAAACCTTGCTAACGGCCATTGGAGTACCTCACTCGGTTGAAAGAATCGGCGCGGTTGGGAATCGCGCCCGGGATCATGCCGTCAACCTATGAACGGCCCCTTGCCGGGTCAAGGACGCTCACACTGAGATGAAGGGATGCCAGCGCCGCGTCCAGCGCGGGGGCTGAAATCTCCATATATTCAAGGGCCTCGGTCCAGAGCAGGACGGCCCTGACAGGCTTTTGGGGATAAAGCCTCGATAGCACCGCCCGGTACAGCGCGAGCTGCCGGACATAGGCCGCGGGCGCCTCGGCCGCGCTTTTGGGCGCCGCCTGGTTGGTCTTGAAATCGACAATCAGGACCTCGTCCGGACGAACGACCAGCCGGTCGATCTGCCCCGATACCAGCGCCGGCGGTCGGCCCGGCCGCTCCAGCCTGCCGACGATGGCGACCTCGGCCCGGCTGCCGGCGGCGAAGACCGGGGCAAATCGCGGCTCGGCGATCAGCGCGAGCACCTTGCCGGCCAGCGCGGTGCGGTCGGCCTCCGCCCAGTCCGAGGCATTGCGCGCCATGAAGCCGAGCGCGGCCTCGCGCCGGCGTTCGGGGGCGATGTCGGGCAGCGACTGGAGCAGCCGGTGCGCCAGCGTGCCGCGTTGCAGCGCGCGCGCGCGCGACTGCACCGATTCGCCTGACCGCACCGAGCGGCCTTCCTCCGCCGACTGGCCCGAGGGGCGCACGGAATCGTCATCAAGCATCTCGCGCGGTGCCGGCGTCCGCAGCCAGTCCGGCAACGCGATCGTCTGGTCCACGGATGTCGTGGGCGTGCCGAGGGCAACGACGTCCTCCGGCCGGGCGAATCGCGTCACCTTGCCAAGCGGCGTCTCCACCGTCTGCTTCTCCAGGCCCGAGCCGGTGAGCCCGGTGTCGACCAAATCGTACCAGCTCAGCTTGCGGACCGTCCTCATATTGCCGGGCATGCAGCCGCCGACGATCAGCCGGTCGGCCGCGCGTGTCATCGCGACGTAGAGCAGGCGGCGGTATTCGTCCTCAGTCTCCTCGAGCATGGCCTTGCGCGCCTCGACGACCGGCTTGGGATCGTCGGCCTTGCGGCCGGCCCACACCACCACCTCGCCGCCATTGCCGCGCGGCACGTTGATCAGCCGGACCCGCTGCGAGTCCGCGGGCGACGACGTCGTGTCGACCATGAACACGACGGACGCTTCGAGGCCCTTGGCGCCGTGCACGGTCATCACCCGTACCTCGTCGCGGGAGATTTCCATGTCGCGCTTCACTTCGGTGTCGGCCGAGCGCAGCCAGGCCATGAAGCCTTGCAGCGAGGCCGGCGCTTTGCGCTCGTAGTTCAGCGCCAGCTCCAGGAACTCGTCGAGCGCGTCATTGGCCTCATGGCCGAGCCGGCGCAGGATGCGCGCGCGGCCGCCGTCGCCGCCGAGCAGCCACGCGTAGAAGGCGAACGGCGTCTCCTCGCGCGCGCGAGTCTCGCAGGCCTCGAGCCGGCGCAGTGCTGTGGCGAACTTCTCGCTCGTCGATGCGTGCTCGCCGAGCGCGCGGCGCAGCGAGCCCTTGCGGCCATGGGCAAGCTGAAACAGATCGTCGTCATCGAGCCCGAACAGCGGGCTCTTCAGCGCGACCGCGAGCGCGAGATCGTCTTGCGGCAGCAGCAGCGCGTCCGCAAGGTTCATCAGGTCGATGATGCCGATGTGCTCGGTGAGCTTCAGCCGGTCGGCGCCGGCGACCGGCACGTTGGCGTGCTTCAGCGCCTGGATCACGGCGTCGAACGCGTTGCCGCGGCGGCGGACCAGGATCAGCATGTCGCCGTAGCGCAGCGGCCGCCGTTCGCCTTCATGTCCGGTCAGCGTGCCGCTTTCGACCAGACGCTTGATCTCGGCCTGGATGCGGCGGGCGAGCTTGACCTCGGGGCTGGTGACGGCGACGCCGTCGAACGGGGCGCGCCAGCCCTCGATGTCCTGCCGATCGTCGGCTTCAGCCAGGTCCCACAGCTCGATCACGCTGGGAGCTGCATCGGCAAGCGCATTGTGCAGGGGATGGCCGATCTCGACCGAATGGATGCTCTTGTAGATCGCGGGGTCGCGGAAGACGTGGTCGACCGAGTGCAGGATCGCGGCACCCGAGCGGAACGAATAGGTGAAGGCGACCGGATCGAATTTCAGCCCGGCGGCGGTGAACTTGCGGTGCAACTCGCGCCGGCGCGCGTCGAATTCTCGGGGCTGGGCACCCTGAAAGGAGAAGATCGACTGCTTTTCGTCGCCGACGGCGAAGATGGTGCGGTTCAGCCCCTCGCGCGCGCCTTCGCCCGCGGTGAACTCGGAGATGATGTGCGCGACGATGTCCCATTGCCGCGGGCTGGTGTCCTGGGCCTCGTCGATCAGCACGTGGTCGACGCCGCGGTCGAGCTTGTAGTGTACCCAGCCCGAGGAGACGCGGTTGAGCATCGCCAGCGTCTTGTCGATCAAATCGTCGTAGTCGAGCAGCCCGCGCTCCTGCTTCTCGCGCCGATAGTTCGCGGCCGCCGCGGTCGCGATATGCAGCAGGGCCGCCGTGCGGTCACGCATCGTCACCGCACGGCGCTTCTCGATCAATCCACAGATGCGCTGCGCCTCGTTCTCGAACAGGCGGGCGACGGAGGGGTTGTGATCGCAAAACTTCCTGGTCAGCACCGCCTTGCGCGGCAGCTTCTCGTCAGTGAGGAAGACGCCGAGATAGGCATCGACCTGCGCGCTGCCGGAAAAGGCTTTTGCCTCGCGGAGCCGGCTGGCCTGGTCGTTGTCGGACTTGCTGCCATCTTCCAGCGCGAAGGCGATGTCGTCCCAGCGCGATCGCGGCAGGAACGGACCGTCCAGAATCTCCGTCTCGACGTCCTCGATGCGGTCGCTCGCATCAACGCCCAGCACCGCCGCCATCTGCGCGGCGGCAGCTTCTGCGTTGCCGGCCTCGTCCGTCCAGGCCATGAAATGATCGCGGCTCAGACAAGCCTCGCGCACGACCTCCTTGAAGGTGACGTCGGCGGCGCTGGCCATCGCGGTCAGCAGCGCACGGCCGGTGACCGTCTCCGGGTCGCGTGCGGCCTCCAGCAGCACCTTCAGATTGGCGCGTTCCATCATGTCGGTCTGGTCGCGCTCGTCGATGACGGAAAAGCGCGCCGGCACGTTGGCCTCGAACGGAAACTGCTGGAGCAGGCGGGTGCACAGCGCGTGGATGGTCTGCACCTTCAATCCGCCGGGCGTTTCCAGCGCGCAGGCGAACAGCTTTCGCGCTTCGCGTCGCAGCTTTGCGTTGGGATGCGGGATGCCGACGGCAACAATGGCCTTCGTGAGCGCATCATCGTCCAGCGTCACCCAATGGCCGAGCGTGGTGAAGACGCGCTCGGCCATGTTGGCGGCGGCGGCCTTGGTGAAGGTGATGCAGAGGATCTTTTCCGGCGGCACGCCCGACAGCAGCAGACGGATCACGCGCTGCACCAGCACGTGGGTCTTGCCCGAGCCGGCATTGGCCGACACGAAGGCCGATGCCGCTGGATCGGATGCGCGCGCCTGCCGCGCGCGCACTTCATCGGGGATGGGACGCGGCGCCTTCACCATTCCTCGATCCCCAGTCCGCCCGCCGCCGACCACTCCTTGATGCGGGCGAGGTCGTCATAGGTGCCGTAGCGGTTGGACCACATCGGCAGGTTCAGCGAGGTGTAGGCTTGGTTCTCGTCCTCGAACGCGCGGATCAGCGCTTCCAGCTTGGCCCGGGCCTCAGCGGCAGCCGTATCCGGCGGCTGCGCTTCGTCGCCTTGCTTGAACTTGAGCTCGAGGATGCGCTCCTCGCCGGGCGGATTGTTGCCGCTCAGGCGCACATAGACGAGCTGGCTAACGGACGAACCTGCGTCGATGTCAGGGAATCCGCCCTCGCGCAGGATCGCGGCTTCCAGCGTCAGCTGCGGCGACAGGCCCATGCGCACCTGCTTGCCGGTCGGCGGCTGACCGGTCTTGTAGTCGAGGATGGCATAGCTGCCGCCCTGGCGCCGCTCGATGCGGTCGGCGCGGGCGGAGAGCTGGAAGCTGCGGTCGTGGTCGAGCCTGATCGAGATCTCGCCCCGCGTCTCCGCGGTGATCGACTCGATCGCATCACGCCGTACCGTCTCCCATTCGCCAAACCAGCGCGCGATGCGCTGGAATCGAGGCCACCACAGCGCGCGCGCCTCGGGACGCTCCATCAGCGGCGCGAAATACTTTTCGCCGATCGCGCGCAGCACGCGCGCGGGATCGGCGGGCAGGCGCGTCGCATAGCTTTCCGTGAATTCGCCGAGCGCATCGTGGATCGCCGAGCCGCGGTCGGCGGCCGACAGCGGCATGTCGACGGGATCGAGCGCATCGAGCCGCAAAATGTGCTTGGCGTAGATCGTGTAGGGATCGCGCAGCCAGTCCTCGATCGCGGTCACCGACATTTTCAGCGGCCGTGTCGCGCGCGGTGGCCGCGGTTCGGGTTGCTTGATCGGCCTGACCTCGTCGGGCTGGTCCAGCGTAGCAGCGAACTGCACGTATTTCTCGCCGGCGCGAATGGCCGCCTTCCAGCGATCGTCGCCCGCAACCGCCTCCAACCGATGCAGGAAGCGCGAAGCCACCGCCGGCGCGCCGCCGGCCTTGGCGGAATGGGTGAGGATCACCTCATCTCCGCCGAGCAGTTGTGCGAAATCGTGGGCGGAGAGGCCGATGCGTCGCTCCGGCAGATCGAGGCCGAGCTCGTGCCGCATCGGCCGGCTGAGCCAGGGATCGATACGCGGCGCCGGCGGCCAGACGCCCTCGATCAGGCCGCCGACGATGATCCGGTCGGCCTGCATCAGGCGCGATTCCAGCGGGCCGTAGATCTGGAGCCGCGCCCCCGGTCTGTCACGCCGCCGGACCGCGCGATCGCCGAACGCGGTCTGGAAGACGTCGGGGTAATCTGGCTGCGGAACCATCAATCCGCTGGTCGTTCCGCCGCGCAGGAGATCGTCGAAGGCACTGGCGAGCGCGAGGCCCTCGCGCTCCTCGAAGGCCAGCGGGATGCCCTGCTCGTCGCGCGACAGCTCGATCATGATCTCGCGATGCCGATGCGCGAGCTCGGCGAAGTCATATGGCTTTGATGATGCGAGACTCTCGATCGGCGCCAAGGCTTGTCGCAAGGCATCGATCAGGGCCTGGATGCGATCGAGGTCCTCCGCCTTGAGACGTGCGCGCGGCTCGGCCTTGTGGAGCGCGGAGACCTCGCTGCGCCACAGCTTTGCCAGTTCCTCGCGAAAGCGGTTGAATTCACGCAGCAGGCCGGCCGTGCCCGCAGGCGGGCGCGTGCCGCGCAGGACGGCGAGCTCCAGACCTTCGATTGCTGCCTTCCATGCGCCAGGTAGCCGGCCGAGCCGGCACAGCGGATGCTTCAGCATCGCCAGCAGCGTCGGCGGCTCCAATCCCTTGGTCGCCGCTTCGGCCGCGAGGCGCGCAAAAACGCCGGCGGACGTTTCCATCAGCACGTCGCCGCCGGAATCGTCGAAGGCGAGATCCCATCGGGTGAGCGCAGCCATCACCCGCCGCGCCAGCGCGCGGTCCGGCGTCACCAGCGCCGCCGATTTGTCGAGGTGCCGGGCCTCGCGCATCGCGATCGCAATCGCCAGCGCTTCCATTTCGGGGTTGGGCGCCCCGACGACCGCGAGCCTCGTCATGCCGCCGGCGATCTTTGCCGCGACATCCGGCTGCTTCAGCCGGTCGTGCCAAACTTCCGTCTTGGCCGACGGCCGCATCGCTTCCGACGCGAGCAGATCGCGGCCGCCTTCCGCGGGCGGATGAAGCAGCTCGACGTCACGGCGCTTGATGCCGAACCGCTCCAGCAGCGCGTGCATGGCATATTGCGGATGGTTCGACGCCGGATGCTCCGCGAACTTGCCGAGCGCATCGCGGACGCCGCCGATGGTTCGCCAGGCGTCCTCGTCGAGATCGGTGTCGAGCCCCGGCAGCACCACCGCGCCATGCGGCAGCGAGGCAACCGCATGCAGGAATTTCGCCGTGGCCGGCATCGAGCCGGTCGAGCCGGCCGCGATCACGGGTCCATGGGGATGCGCGGTCAGGCGCCTCGCTTCCGCCGCGATCAGGAGATCGCGCCGCGCCGCGGGCTCGATCCGGTTGATCTCGGCGAGATGGCCGGGCCAGGCGATGCGTGCGATGCGCAGGAATTCCAGTGAGTGCTGCCAGTAGCGATCGAGCTGGTCCGGCACCAGGCCATCGAGCGCGCTCCAGTCGACGCCGCGCGTCACCATGTCGTCGATCAGGCGCGCGAGGTCGCCGGCGAGAGCCAGCGTCGAGGCAGGGCCGCCAACCACCAGCGGCGACAGCACCGGGCCCTTGGCCCAGGCGGCGACGAGCTGCGCCAGCGTCAGCCGCCGTTCGAGCTCGCCGAGCCGGGGCGGAATGTCGAGCGGCGTTGCGCCCGCGAACTGCTCGCCTTCATCGGCGAAGGCGAGCTCGTCCTCGTCGATGTCGCCGAGCGCGACGATGCGCGGCAGCACGACGGCGTCCGCCTTCATCTCGTCGAGGAAGATCTCGCGCACGACGCGCATGGCGCGCCGGGTCGGCAGGTAGAGCGTGGCGTCCGCAAGCCGCGCCGGATCCTTGCGCGCCGCGAATCCCTCGACCAGCCGGCCGTCGAGCAGGGCCGTGACGACCGTGCGCAGGAACGGAACTGAGATGGGAACACTGAAAACGCGCATCGGCTGCCTGATTCGGGATCAGGCGCCAATATAGGGAGGTGGACTCAAATGGTCATGGGCGGAGGTGAAGTCGTCCCCGCTGTTCGCCATCCTACGGTTCTGGCGGCTTGTTTCCCGCTGTCATCATCCGCGAAGGCGGATGATCCAGTATTCCAGAGACGGTCGAGATTCAGCCGAGAAGCCGCGGCGTACTGGATGCCCCGCCGGAGCCTGTCATCGGGCTCGCCGAAGGCGAGACCCGGTGGCGGGGCATGACAGCGCTGCGAGTGGCTGAACTCTACGCCACGCTCTCCAGAAACGCCTCTTCGGCGGCATGTACCGCGTCAGGCGTGCCGACATGCATCCAGACGCCGTCGAGGCGCAGGCCGAACAGGCGCTCCTGCTCGTTGGCGCGGTCGAACATCTTGGTCAGCGAGAACTCGCCCTGCGGCGCATCGGCGAAGATCGACGGCGACAGGATCGCCGCGCCGGCATAGACGAACGGAACGACCTCTTTCTCCTTGCGCTTGCGCAAGGCCCCGTCGGGCAGCATGCCGTAATCGCCGCGGCCGCTATAGCCGATGCTGGTCGCCGTCGGCGCCATCAGGAGCAGGATGTCCATCCGTGCGGGATCGAAGTTTTCGGCGAGCCGCGTCAGGTTGGAGCGCACGCCGTCGATCCACAGCGTGTCGGAATTGACATGGAAGAACGGTGCGTTGCCGAGCAGCGGCAGCGCCTTGACCACGCCGCCGCCAGTGCCGAGCACCTGGTCGCGTTCGTCCGAAATGGTCACGCGCGGTTGCTGGCGCGATGCGACGTGATCGATGATCTGGTCCGGCAGGTAGTGCACATTGACCACCGCCTCGGTCACGCCGGCCTGGCCGAGCTTGTCGAGCACGTGGTCGAGCAGGGGCTGGCCCGCCACCGGCACCATCGGCTTCGGCATCTTGTCCGTCAACGGACGCATGCGCAGGCCGAACCCTGCGGCGAGCACCATGGCTTTGGTCGGTTTGACGGACATCGTTTGCCTTCTCAGACTCGTCTTTCTCAGCCTCGGGGACTCAGAACCCCTGGAATTACTCTCGGAATTACGCTTGAAATTACCCTTGGAATTCGCGTTCGCAGCAATCCTAGCACGGCCCTCATTCAGCCGCACCGCATCTCAACCGCCTTAACCACCCGCCGTGACGGTTGTACGACGGGTGTGGCCGTTACGCCCCGACGGCTGCGGAACGGGCCTTTTTCTTCTTGTCGCCGAGCTTGAGGAAATTGACGCCGATCTGGTCGCCATTGACCCAGGCCAGCTCGCATCGCCGGTACGCGAGTCCGGTGGACGACAGCAGGAGAAAGAATTCCTTCAGATGCAGGCCTTCGACCGAACCGTCGATGGTCAGCTTGGCGCCGCTCTCGGAGACGTCCTCCATGGTGCAGTCGCGCCGCCACGTGCCGTCGATCCCCATCATCTGGGCCGGAATCCCGCGTTCGAAAACAACCCGGCTGTTGCCGCGCTGGTCCGTCTTTACCGCCATCTGTCCCGCTCCAGCCCCGCAAGTACCCGGCTGCCTCGCCGCCAGAATACCGACGTCTTGGCTAACAGCCGGTAAATCGGGCCCGAATCAGCCTTCAGGCAGCCCTTGGGGCGGCGGGACGCAGGCAAGATACCAGTCGCGCAAATGGGCGAGCGCGGGATGCGCCAGCGAACGCTGGAGATAGGTCCAGATCCGCGGCTGGTGGCGCAGATAATGCGGCTTGCCGTCGCGGCGGTTGAGCCGGGCGAAGGTGCCGAGCAGGCGGGTATTCCGCTGCGCCGACATGATGGCGTAGAGCTCGGCGAAACCGGCCGGATCGAAGCTCGCATCGGCGGCGCGGCGCGCCTTGATGTAGCGCGACAACAGCGTCAGCTCGAGATTCTCGGGCACGTCGATGCGGGCGTCCTGGAGCAGCGACACCACGTCGTAGGATCGTGGCCCCAGCACGGTGTCCTGGAAATCGATCACGCCGACGCGTTCGATGCCGGTGCGCATCCCGAGCCAGATCAAATTGGGCGAGTGAAAGTCGCGGATGATCCACGTCTTCGGCGCGGCCAGCGGCTTCTTCAGCAGCTCGCGCCACATCGCAAGGAATTCCGCGCGCTTCGCCTCGCTCAGCGGCGCGTTGCGATCGGGCAGATACCACTCCGGCATCAATCCGATTTCGATCAGCATCGCCTCGGCGTCGAAGACCGGAATGGCGTAGGTCTGCCCGTCCAGCGGCAGCGTCTCCGGCAGCGTCTTGCCGTGCAGCACGGCCAGCACATCGGTCGCGGCCTCGTAACGCTCGGCGATCGGGCGCGGCGGGTCGCCTTCGATCACGCCTTCGCTGCCAAAATCCTCGGTGATGAGGAAGCCCTGGTCGAGATCGCAGTGATGGATCGCGGGCGCGGAGATGCCTTGTGCGCGCAGGCCTTCGTCGATGGCGACGAAGGGCCTGACGTTCTCGGCGAGATGCACCGCGGCGCTGTAGGATCTTCCGTTGTAGAGCGCCGCGCCGTCGGGGCGCTGCGGAAAGTTCATGAGGATGACGATCTCGTCGTCGCGCACCAGCCGCGCGTAGGAGCGTGTCGAGGCGTCGCCGTTCATGCGCCGCCGCGTCGCGTCGAGATAGCCGGATGCGTCGAGGAATTCGCGCAGCGCTTTCAGGCGCGCGACCTGGGCTATGCCCTTGCCGTAGCCGGTGATGTCGGCGGCGCGCGCATTCGAGCCCAGAGCCGGACGATGCGTGAGTGCGATGTCGATGCGATCCGCGGGCATCGCCGACGGCGCACGCTCCGGCCATTCGATCAGGACAAGCGTGGCGTCCGGCAGCGGCGACAGCCCGATCTCCTCGAGCTCGCTCTCGTCCTCGACACGGTAGAGGTCGGCGTGCATGACCGGGAACGGCGGCAGCTCATAACCCTGCACCAGGGTGAAGGTCGGGCTCGGCACTTCCAGCGCGTCGTCAGCAGCGAGGTAGCGGATCATGGCGCGCGCGGCCGCGGTCTTGCCGGCGCCAAGGTCGCCCGTGAGCGTGATGACATCGCCCGGGCCGACCAGCAGCGCGAGATCGGCCATCAGTTGCGCGGTGGCCGTCTCGTTGTGAAGCGCGACGGAGAATGTGGTTGGCGCGCTCATTCGGCGGCGTCGCGATGCGCCGCCCGGTCGGTCGGGAAGTCGCAGATCACGACCGTGCCCCTGCCCACGATCGAATCCACCCGCACCTTGCCGCCATGCAGCTCGACGAAGGAGCGCACCAGCGACAGGCCGAGCCCGGCGCCGCGGTGACGCGACCCCTGCGAGCGGCTTTCGAACCAGTTGAACACCTTGTCTTTCATGTCGGCAGGTATTCCAGGCCCGGAATCTGTCACAGTGAAGACCACACTGTGCTCGGTGCGGCGCGCGCTGAGGCCGACAGTGGAATCCTGTGGAGAAAACCCGACGGCGTTGGCGAGGAGGTTATAGAGCACCTGCACCACGCGCTTTTCGTCGCCGATGAAGCTGCCGATATCGGGCGCGATCTCGACCTTCAGGCGGATACGGTCGGTGGCGAGCCGGTCCTGGATGCCTTCGGCGGCGAGCTCGATGGCCTTGCTGACGTCGACCGGCCCGAGTTCCAGCTTCATCGCACCGGCGTCGATGGTGGCGAGATCGAGGATGTTGTTGGTCAGCGCCAGCAGCGCGTTGGTCGATTTGGTGACGTAGTCGAGATATTCGGCCTGTTTCGGCGTCAGCGGTCCGGTCGAGGGATCGCTGAGGAAATGCGCAAAACCGATGATGGTGGTGAGCGGCGAGCGCAGCTCGTAGGAGACGTGGTGGACGAAATCCACCTTCATCTGGTCGGCGGTCTCCAGCGCCTCGTTGCGCTCGCGCAGCGCGCGCTCGACGTTTTCGGTGTCGGTGATGTCCTGGAACGTCAGCATGGTCGCGCCGTCATGCAGCGGCCGGATCATGCCGTCGAGTACGCTGCCGTCCTTGCGCTCCAGCTTCAGCGGCACGTCAGCGCGGCTCTCGATCGAGGTGACGGCCTCGCGGATCTGCCGCCAGACCACGGGGTCGTCGAACAGCTGATGGCACCAGCCTTCGACGGTCTGGATGTGCGGCTCGTCGCGCATCGCGTCGCTCGACAGCTTCCACATCCGGACGAAGGCCGGGTTGAACAGCTGCGCCTTGCCGTTGCTGCCGAACACCGCGACGCCCTCAGCGAGGCTGTCCAGCGTCTCGCGCTGGACGCGGATCATGCCGTCGAAGCGGCGGGCGAGCTCGAGGCTCTCGGTGACGTCGTCGAACAGATAGGTGACGCCGCCTTCCGGGTTCGGCGTGGTGACGACGGAGAGGGCGCGGCCGTCGGGCAGGTACCAGGTGTCCTTGGCGGCCTCGACGGCGCGATACGCCTCGTGCAGCTTGGCCTTCCAGGCGCGGAAGTCGGGCTGCTCCGGCAGTTTTCGCGCGGCACGGAGCTGGTCCAGCACGCTGGAATCATCGGGATCGGCGTCGAGGAACGAGCGGTCGAGGTCCCACAGCCGGCGGTAGGAATCGTTGTAGAAGGCGAGGCGCCGCTGGCCGTCGAACACGGCGACGCCGGAGGAGAGCTGGTCGAGCGTGCGGCGATGCGCCTCCGCCATCCGCACCAGCGCCGAGCTCAGCGCATCCGCCTCGCTGGCGTCGATCGCGACGCCGACACTGCCGCTGCCGACATTGACGGCGCGCACGTCGTAGATGCGCCGCTCGCCGCCGATCACGATCGGCAGCCGGGAGGTGAAATTGGCCGCGTCCTTCAGGCCCCGTTCCATCGCGCTGCGGTCGGCGCTGTCGAGCAGCTCGAGCTTGCGCTCCTGGGCGTCTCTGAAGCTCGCAGCCTCGGTCGCGCGGACATAGGCCGGGTTGGCGAAAGTGAGCGCGCCGTTCTCGCTCTTGGCCCAGATCGGCCAGGGTGCCGCGGCAGCGAAGCCGCGCAGCATCTCGGTCTCGTCGGAGAGCGCCTTGTAACGCAGATTGGTCTCGGCCAGATCGCGGCGGAGGCCCGAGAGTTCGCGAATCCTGACAATGGCCTGGCCGCCGATGGCGCGGCCGATGGCCTCCAGCGTATGGCCATGCGCGGTGGTCAGCGTCAGCTGGAACCCGTCGCCGCGGTCGCGCAGCGCATCCACAGCGTGGTCCATCTGGAGGGCGGGTTCCGGCGGCAGCCAGGTTCCGAAGGCGAGCACGCGCTGCGGGGAGGAGTCGCGCGGCAGCACCATCGAGATGTCGCCGGAAATCTGCGCGCGATGGTCACCGGCCGGCCAGGAGATCAGGATCTGCGGCTCGGCGAACAGCAGCGCGCCGAAACGGTCGGCCTGGAGTTGCAGTTCCCCGATCCGCGCGCGCAGCCGCGCCTCGCTCTTCGCCGTGCGCACGCGCGTGCGCATCAACAGGATCGCGGCCACCACCGAGAAGCCGAGCAGCGCCAGCGCGGTGGCGAGCACCGCGAGTTCCTGCCGGTTGAAGTCCAGCAATTCTGAAAGTGTGTCGACAAAGTCGGCGGCCTCAGCCGGCGCAGCCGGCAGCAGCGCCGCGAGAGCGCTCCCGATCAGGCCGTTGCGCACGAGCGATGTGCACGACAGCAGCGTCCGACGCATCGACACGATCACGCCTGACATAGTTGCCCCAAGATCGCACGAATTTGCGCGCGGCGACCCCCGTCGCGCGCGAATCAAACGACAATACCCTCACCGCGACTCCAGCGGTAAGAGTCCAGATCGTGAACGCAAAGGCGGTCCCACAAAAATGCCGGGTGCGCGGTTCCCGGTTCACGTAGTTCTGCGGTGATTCGGCTGGAGTTACCGTGTGTTAGCGGCCGGTCGAGCCGAAGCCGCCGGCGCCGCGATCGGTCGCAGACAATGTCGCCACGGGAACCAGCGCGGCCTGAACCACCGGCGCAATGACCATTTGCGCGATGCGCTCGCCGCGCTTGATCACGAAGGGGGCCGCGCCGTGGTTGATCAGGATCACCTTGATCTCGCCGCGGTAGTCCGCGTCGACGGTTCCGGGCGAATTCAGCACCGTGACGCCGTGCTTGGCGGCAAGTCCCGAGCGCGGCCGCACCTGCGCCTCGTGCCCGGGCGGCAATGCGATCGCAAGTCCCGTCGGCACCAGTGCATATTGGCCGGATGCAAGCGTCAGCGGCTCGCTGTCTGGAACCGCGGCCATCAGATCGAGACCGGCGGCCTCCGCCGTCTGATAGGCCGGCAGCGGCAGGCCCTCGGCGTGGGCGAGCTGTTGCAGTTCGACGGTGACCTTCGTGCTCAAGATGCGGACTCCAGGGATTTGTCGGTCACGCTCCTTGCGACATGCGCGACCAGTTCGATGGCGACCTGTTCCTTGGTCATCGCCGGCCAGGAATCAACTGCAATCTCTCCATCCCTGCGACTAATCAAATGCACGGTGTTGCGGTCGCCGCCCATCACGCCGGTCGCCGGTGAGACGTCGTTGGCGACGATCCAGTCGCAGCCCTTGCGGGCAAGCTTGGATTTGGCGTTGTCGATGAGGTGCTCGGTCTCGGCGGCGAAGCCGATCACAAGCGGCGGGCGCTTGTCGGTCAGCTTCGAGATCGTGGCGAGGATGTCGGGGTTTTCGACCAGCTGAAGCGGCGGCATGCCGGCCGAGGTCTTCTTCAGCTTCTGCTCGCCTTCATTGGCGACACGCCAGTCGGCGACCGCGGCGGCGAAGATCGCGATGTCGGCGGGAAGGGCCGCCTGCACCTGCTCCAGCATCTGCCGCGCCGATTCCACATGCTTCACCGTCACGCCCTGGGGGTCCCCAAGATCGACCGGGCCGCTCACCAGGATCACCTCGGCGCCGGCGGCCTGCGCGGCAGCGGCGATGGCAAAGCCCTGCTTGCCGGAGGAGCGGTTGGCGATGTAGCGCACCGGGTCGATCGGCTCGTGGGTGGGGCCCGCCGTGATCAGCACGCGCTTGCCGGCAAGCGGGCGCGGCACCGGCGGCCGCAGCAGGCGTTCGGCGGCAGCGGCGATCTCCAACGCCTCGGACATGCGGCCGATTCCGGCTTCGCCAGCTTCGGCCATCTCGCCAGAATTCGGTCCGATCAGCACCACGCCGTCGCGCTGGAGCAAGCCAACGTTGCGGCGCGTCGCCGCGTTGTTCCACATCAGCGGATTCATCGCCGGCGCCAGCAGCACCTTGCGGTTGGTCGCGAGCAGGATGGCGCTGGCGAGGTCGTCGGCATGGCCGTTCGCCATCTTGGCCATCAGGTCGGCGGTGGCGGGGGCGACCACGATCAAATCGCAGTCACGCGCCAGGCGGATATGGCCGGCGTCGAACTCGCTCTGGGGATCGAACAGGTCGGTATAGACGCGCTCATGCGAGAGGGCGCTGACCGAGAGCGGCGTGACGAATTGCTGCGCGGCCTTGGTCAGCACGCAGCGGACCTCGATGCGCCGCTCCTTCAGTCTCCGGATCAGGTCGAGCGATTTAAAGGCAGCGATCCCGCCGCCGATGATCAGGGTGACGCTGGCTTCGGGAAGGGCACCGGTGCGCTGAGGCGCCGGAGCGGTGGATGCCGCCGGCGGCACTGCAAACGGCGTCAGCGGCTCCTCACGGCCCTCGATCAGCTCCCGCAGGATGACCCGGACCTCTTCCTCGACGGACCTGTGGTTCTTGGCCGAACGCAGCCGCAGATAGGTTTTGACACCCTCGTCGAGCTTGCGGATGGTCAGGCTTGCCATGACGCCCCTCCATGCACGGAATGATGGCGATGCTATCACTCACATGATTGCAGTGCAATCATAGATTCCGGACGGCGATCAGGATCCCGATGAAGGTGGCGGCAATGATCCAGAGCGCCACGGTGCGCCAGCGGTTCTTGCGGCCTTCGCTGCGGCCCATCGCCGCGATGCTCTCCGGCGACAGCCGGATGCCCTCGCGCGTCATGGTCTCGAGCTGCTCGAGCACCGCGACCGAGCGCTGCGCGATGTCGGGCAGGCGCATCAGCACGCGGGCGAGATCGCCGCCGCCGGAAATCGCGCCCTGCACCCGGCCGATCGGTCCGAGATTGCGCTCGATCCATTCCCGCACCACTGGGTCGGCGACCTTCCAGATGTCGAGCCTGGGATCGAAGACGCGCGCGACGCCTTCGACCACCACCATGGTCTTCTGCAGCAGGATCAGCTCGGGCCGTGTCGTCATGTCGAACAGGCCGGTGACCTCGAGCAGCAGCGTCAGCAGCCGCGCCATCGAGATCTCCTCGGCGGTGCGGTTGTGGATCGGCTCGCCGATGGCGCGGATCGCTTGCGCGAAATTCTCGACCGAGTGGTGCGCAGGCACGTAGCCCGCTTCGAAATGCACCTCGGCGACGCGGCGATAATCGCGCGTGATGAAGCCGAGCAGGATTTCGGCGAGGAAACGCCGCTCCTTCATCCCGAGTCGGCCCATGATGCCGAAATCGACCGCGACGAGGCGGCCGGTATCGTCCAGGAACAAATTGCCGGGATGCATGTCGGCATGGAAGAAGCCGTCGCGCAGCGCGTGGCGCAGAAAACTCTGGATCACCTTGCGGCCGAGATCGGGCAGATCGACCTGGGCTTCTTTCAGGCGCTTGTGATCGTTCAGCGCGATGCCGTCGATCCACTCCATCGTCAGCACGTTATGCGTGGTGCGGTCCCAATCGACGGTCGGCACGCGGAAATCAGGATCGTCGCGGGTGTTCTCCGCCATCTCCGACAGCGCCGCGGCTTCCAGCCGCAGATCCATCTCCATCGCGACCGAGCGCGACATGGTGTTGATGACCTCGATGAGGCGCAGGCGCCGCGCCTCGGACGAATAGGCCTCGGCCTTGTACGCGACGAAGAAGAAATCGGAGAGATCGCGGCGGAAGCGCGAGGCGACGTTGGGCCGCAGCACCTTGACCGCGACCGACTTGGAAATGCCGTCGCGCAGGACTTCCCCGCGATGCACCTGTGCGATCGAAGCGGCGGCGACCGCCGGGCCGAAGCTCGTGAACACGTCTTTCAGCGGGCGCTCCAGCGAGGTCGCGATCGCTGCTTCCGCTTCTTCCTGCGAAAACGGTGGCAGGCGATCCTGGAGACTTTCCAGATCGCGCGCCATGATGAAGCCGACGACGTCGGGGCGCGTGGCCAGAAACTGCCCGAGCTTGAGATAGGCCGGGCCCATCCGGGTCAGCGCGCGCGATAGTCGCGGTCCGTGCTTTGGACCGCGCCGTTCGATGATGCGCGCAAGCTTCAGCGCGAGCTGCCCGGGCGGCGGCACCAGGCTCGGATCGACCGAGCCGAACACGCCCTCGCGCGCGAACACGAACGCAGCGCGCATCAGGCGCGCAGTGTGGGTGATGGCAGAAATCACAAACGCCAGCCCGAATGCAGTGCGACGATGCCGCCGGACAATATCTGCCAGTTCACGCGGGCGAAGCCGGCGTCGCGGATCATGTCGGCGAAGGCGTGGGGCTTGGGAAACTTGCGGATCGATTCGACGAGATATTGGTAGGATTCGGCATCGCCCGTGATCATGCGGCCGAGCGGCGGGATCACCTTGAACGAGAACAGGTCATAGAGCTTGTCGAGGCCAGGCATCTCGACGGTCGAGAACTCCAGGCACAGGAAGCGGCTGCCGGGCCTCAGCACGCGATAGGCCTCGCGCAGCGCTAGGTCGATCTGCGGCACGTTTCGAATGCCGAAAGCGATCGTATATGCGTCGAAGCTGCGGTCGGCAAAAGCGAGCGCTTCGGCATTGCTTTCGACGAAATCGACCTGGGTCTCGAGATGGCGCTTGGCGGCGCGCTCGCGGCCCACGGCAAGCATGTCGGAATTGATGTCGCAGACCGTGGCGTGAAAGCCGGGGCCGCCCGCCTTGGCGGCGCGGAACGAAATGTCACCGGTGCCGCCGGCGACGTCGAGCAACGCGAACGGCCGGTCGCCCCTCGGCGGATCCAGCGCGTTGATCATGATGTCCTTCCAGACCCGGTGCAGGCCACCGGACATCAGGTCGTTCATCAGGTCATAGCGCGACGCAACGCTGTGAAACACATCGTTCACCAGCGTCTGCTTGTCCCCCAGGGGAACGTCCCTGAAGCCAAAATGCGTGGTTTCGCCCGGCCGATCCATTACTCTACTCCACGAGGCGGACCATAGCGTGCCCGCCGCAATGGCGCTATCACACCGCCCTCATAAGGTGAATGCCTGAACCATGCCTGAATTGCCCGAAGTCGAGACCGTCCGCCGCGGCCTTCAGCCCGTCATGGAGGGTGCGAAAATCGTCGTCGCGGAGGCCCGCCGGCCGGACTTGCGCTTTCCGTTCCAGCCGGATTTCGTGGCCCGGCTCCAGGGGCAGGTCGTCACCGGCCTTGGCCGCCGCGCAAAATATCTCATGGCCGATCTGGCCTCCGGCGACGTGCTCCTGATGCATCTGGGCATGTCGGGCTCGTTTCGCGTCATCAAACCGGACAATGAGGCCGCACCTGGCGAGTTTCACTATCCGCGTGGCAAAGACACCACCCATGACCACGTGCTGTTTCGGATGTCCTCGGGCGCCGACATCGTCTTCAACGATCCGCGCCGCTTCGGTTACATGAAAGTGATCGCGCGCAACGCGCTCGAAGATGAGCCGCTGTTGCGCGGCCTCGGCCCCGAGCCGCTCGGCAACGAATTCGATGCCGCGATGCTGGCGCGATCCTGCGAAGGCAAGACCACGAGCCTGAAGGCCGCGCTGCTCGACCAGCGCGTGGTGGCCGGGCTCGGCAACATCTATGTCTGCGAGGCCTTGCATCGCTCTCATCTCTCGCCGCGCAGGATCGCCGCGACGCTGTCGACCAGGAAGGGCGAGCCGACAGACCATGCGAAGAGATTGGTCGGTGCGATCCACACCGTGCTGAACGACGCCATCAAGGCCGGCGGCTCCTCACTGCGCGACCATCGCCAGACCACAGGCGAGCTCGGCTACTTCCAGCATTCGTTCAAGGTCTATGACCGCGAAGGCGAGACCTGCAAGACGCCTGCTTGCGGCGGCACGATCAAGCGCTTCAACCAGAACGGCCGTTCGACCTTCTGGTGTCGGAAATGTCAGAAATGACGCAGCACCGTAGCCCGGATGGAGCGTAGCGCAATCCGGGCTGGAAGGAGCCGTCATTGCGAGCGCAGCGAAGCAATCCAGAATCCCTCCGCGGAAAGACTCTGGATTGCTTCGCTGCGCTCGCAATGACGGGTGGATGGAGTCTCCGAAAAATACGAAGCAAAGCAATCCGGCCGGGCTGGTGGCCGGATTGTTTCGTCGCTGGAGCCTTCCGGATAGTGAAAAGCCGGCTGCCGCCTGAGCGATCGCCCCGCTCAGGACGCCAGTGTCGTGGTCTCGTCCGCCGCAAGCTCGGTGGCGGCATGCAGCATGCCGTCCGTGGCCGAGATGACCTGGTCGATCAGGACATTGGTCGTGGCGCTGAGCTCGAGCCGGGTCTCGATCCACTGCCAGAGGCCGCGGATCTCGTCCGCCGACTTTCCGTTCGGCGCGAATTCGCTGACGGCGAGGCCGCTGGCGAGTGAATCCTGGTGGTCGTTGCGCATCGCGATCAGGGGACGCGCGAGCACCTCGGTGAGATCGAGCGCGGCGTCCTCGGCGAGCGTGTTGGCGGCATTGTCGATGCGCTGGCCGCGGATCGGCGTCTGGTTCAGCACGAAGCTGTAGGGCCGCTTCCAGGCGCGTGCGACGCTCAGCGTCGAGGCGGTCGCCTCGATGTCGGCGACGCTCGGGCGGGCCGGGATCAGGCAGAGGTCGGAATGGCGGATCGCAGCGGTGGTCGCGGCGCTGAGGCCGGCTGCGGTGTCGACGATCGCAAGCTGCAGGCCGCTGTCAGCCAGCATGTTCAGGCGAGGCCCGATGTCGGCGGCGTGATAGATCGGCTCGACCACGAGATCCTCGGTGGTGCGACGGCGCAGCCAGTTGGACAGCGTGCCCTGCGGGTCGGTCTCGATCAGGCGGACGGTGAAGCCGGCCTGCTTGGCCGCCAGCGCGAGGCCGATGGCAAGCGTGCTCTTGCCGCTGCCACCCTTTTGGGTGGCCAGTACGATCGTGTGCATGGAAGATAAATCCTTTGGAGTGTCTGGGTCAGGAATACGCCACGCGAACGTGCATCGCTGCTGGATGCTGAGCTCTTCTCGCTCAGGACGTGCCGGCCCGATCCAAAGGGATCGCGGAAGTCCGAATCAACGGTAACAATGATGGCGGAATCGGGAATGCCAGCTAATCCGTACCATTACTGGACCCGTAGTCGTACGTGCGATGTGCGCCGATGGACACGAGAGATTGTGATGGTCGCCCGGCTTACTTCCGCACGCAGATCACACGGACGACGGCCGCCTTCGCATCCGTTGACGTGCCGTTCGCCGTGACGTCGTTGGCCTTCAGGAAATCGCGCACCGTCTCCGCTGAGACCATCACGGCCTGCGATGCCGGCACCGACGTCGCGGGTCCCGCCACCATCGCCGGCTTCAGCAGCGCGATGCCGGCGAATTTGCCGTCGGCGTCGATCGCGGGGCTGCCGGAAAATCCGACCGCCGGTGGCGGCGACAGCGCAGAATCGCTGCTCGTGACGGGCGCCAGCGCGCCCTTGACGCTCGAGACCCCGGCCGCGCCGCCCTGGCTTTGCGGATCGGCGATGCCGACGACGTCGACATTCGTCTTCGCCCCGCCGCCAGCGAGGCTGAGCGGCTTCAGGCCACGCGCGCCGTAGATGTGCAGCAGCGCGAGATCGTGCTCCTTGTCCTCGGCGAGACGATCGGCGCTGCCGTAGCCGGCGATGGTGATCGCAAGACAGCTGTCGGTGACTAGGCGGTCGGTGAGGATCGCGCCGTCGTCGCTGACGACGATGCCGGTGCCGTATTCGACGGTCTTGCGCGGTGCCGGTCCGGCTTGCGGTCCCGATGGAAACGCATTGAACGCGCTCGACATCGCGATCACGACCGGCTCGACCGTGTTCTCGGTGGCCTGGTCGTAGAGGATCGTCATGATGCGGACCTCATCGCCCTTGAAGGTGCCGCGCACGTAGAATTTCTTCAGGCCCTGGAGACCGGACAGCACGAAGAAGTCGGGTTTCACCACGGTGTAGTCGATCTTGCGGCCGGCCGGCTCCTTCTTCTCGGCGTCCGCGAGCTTTGCGGTGGTCGGGTTCGCCTCCTTGCGCCGGCTGAGCAGCACCTGCACCGTTCCGGTCGGCGAGGTCCATTTCGAGCCGTTGGCGTCGGTCGCCTGCTGCGGCACCAGCTTGCCGGGAATACCGAGCCGGGCGCCGCTGGTCGGCTCCATCACGATCTTCCAGCCGACGCTGTCCTGCTTCCGCCGCGCAGTCTCGGCAAGCGCGGCGCGCTCCTGCGGATTGAGCACGCCGGTCGGCTTGCCGCCCTTGTTCTTCTGGTACTCCTTGATGGCATTGACCATGCGCTCGCTGACGTCGCCGGTGATGGCGCCGTTATATTGGCCGACCCAGGCGAGGTCGGACTGGAGCGACAGGCGTTCGGCCTGCGCCATGGCATCGGCCGTTTCCGACGGCGTCTGAAGCGCGGGCGGGCGGATCGGAACAGTCTGGACCGTCTTCGGCTTGGTGCCGGGGATCTGCGGCGTCGTCATCTGGGCGTTCGCGCCTGTGGCAGCCGCAAACATCAGTGTTGCCGCAAGCATCGATCTCATGACAAATCCAGCCAGCCCATTGAACGCAATGCCATTGAAGCACATCTCGTTGGTCGCGAACAATCTCGGGGTGGTTCAGGCCTGCGGGCAGGCCGGATCCTCATCTGAGAGGACGTGGGTGTTACGGAGTCATTCCGGGGCGGCTCGAAGAGCCGAACCCGGAATCTCGAGATTCCGGGTTCGATGCTTCGCATCGCCCCGGAATGACAGTGTGCGCGACTTCCGCGCTCCTCACGGGGAGCGGCAGCAATCTAGGAAGAGCTGAGAATGCTGAGCCCGGACGAACTCGAACGCTATGCCCGCCATATCGTGCTGCGCGACGTCGGCGGCCCGGGCCAGGCTGCGCTGAAGCGGGGCTCCGTGCTGGTGATCGGCGCCGGCGGGCTCGGCGCGCCCGCCTTGATGTATCTGGCCGCCGCCGGAATCGGTACGCTCGGCGTGGTCGATGACGACGTGGTGTCGCTGTCCAACCTCCAGCGCCAGGTGATCCATACGACGCCGGACATCGGCCGCCACAAGGTCGAGAGCGCGGCCGAGCGCATTTCCGCTCTCAATCCACATGTGCGCTTCGTCGGTCACGCCACCTGGCTCAACGCCGACAACGCGCTCAGCCTGATCGGCGACTACGACCTCGTGCTCGACGGCTCCGACAATTTCTCGACGCGTTATCTGGTCTCGGATGCCTGCTTCTTCGCCAAGAGGCCGCTGATCACCGCGGCGCTCGGCACCTTCGACGGCTCGCTCACCACCATCCGTGCGCATGAAAAGAACGAGGCCGGCGAATTCAATCCGACCTATCGCTGCCTGTTTCCGGAAGCGCCGCCGCCCGGCACGGTGCCGGCCTGCGCCGAGGCCGGTGTCATGGGCGCGCTCGCGGGCGTGCTGGGCTCGATGATGGCGCTGGAGGCGATCCGCGAGATCGTCGGTTTCGGCGACGGCCTCGTTGGCCGCCTGCTGATGATCGATGCGCGCGCGATGCGCTTCGAGACGCTGCGCTACGCGCGCGATCCGGCCAATCCGCTCAACGGCGATGGGCCTGTGTTCGAGGATCTAAGCATCCATCGCGAGTAGGCGCGTGACGAAGCGGCTGCCCACATTGCCGGGCGGAGACAGTCGCGCGCGTCTGCGAGCCCCGGCGCACAGCGCCTCAGAGCATGCTCGGCAGCACGCGATCCGGCGGCTTGTGCGCGTCGAGGAAGGTGCGGATGTTGATGATCACCTTCTCGCCCATCTCGACGCGGCCTTCGATCGTGGCCGAGCCCATATGCGGCAGCAGCGTCACCTTACCGGCCTTGGCAAGCCGCACCAGTTTGGGATTCACCGCGGGCTCGTGCTCGTAGACGTCGAGGCCGGCGCCGCCGATCTCGCCGGCTTCGATCAGCTTGATCAGCGTGTCCTCGTCGGTGACCTCGCCGCGCGCGGTGTTGACGATGTAGGCGTCCTTGCGGATCAGCTTCAGCCGCCGCGCCGAGAGCAGGTGATAGGTCGCCGGCGTATGCGGACAGTTCACCGAGAGGATGTCCATCCGCGCCAGCATCTGGTCGAGGCTTTCCCAATAGGTCGCGCCAAGCTCCTCGGCGATCTTCGGCGCGACGGGACGGCGGTTGTGGTAGTGGATCTGCAGGCCGAAGGCGCGGGCGCGGCGCGCCACCGCTTGGCCGATGCGGCCCATGCCGATGATGCCGAGACGCTTGCCGCCGATGCGGTGGCCGAGCATCCAGGTCGGCGACCAGCCGGCCCAGGGTTTTCCTTCCGTCATGATCGATGCGCCTTCGATCAGCCGGCGCGGCACGGCCAGGATCAGCGCCATGGTCATGTCGGCGGTGTCTTCGGTCAAAACCTTCGGCGTGTTGGTGACGGTGATGCCGCGGGCATGCGCGGCCTCGACATCGATATTGTCGACGCCGTTGCCGAAATTGGCGATCAGGCGCAGCTTGCAGTCGGGCTGGTTGACGATGTCGGCGGTGATGTGGTCGGTGACGGTCGGAACCAGCACGTCGGCGGTGCGCGCGGCTTCCGCGATCTGCTCGGGCGACATCGGCGTGTCGTCGAGATTGATCCGCGCGTCGAACAGCTCGCGCATCCGCGTCTCGATCGAATCCGGCAGCTTGCGCGTCACCACGACGAGGGGCTTTTTCTTCACCGACATGTCCTGCTCTCATGAGGCATCGCAAGCCCGCCTCTGTCGCCAAAGGCCGGCCGTTCAGTCCTCATTAACCCGGTTGTTCGACACTGCCCTTGCCGTGTCGTCCCCGGCGTTTCCTTCAAGCTCTCCCGATATTTCCACCCGGAAAATCGGGCCAAACTGGTTGTTCAAGCGTCCGTCCTCTCTAGCAGAAGGCCGGGCCAAGACAAGAACCACGGGCCAGGCTTGGGGAACACCCGCGTGGGGCGGGTCAGGGACGACCGCGGCAGGGTTTTTTTTGGAATTTTGGGGTGAGGGTCCGGCTCGGCCGGCTCCTCGACAGGAGACGGGTTGATGGCGTTGGGGCGTTTTTGTTCGGTGATGGCGCTCGTTTGCACCTGGTTGAGCGCGTCGGTCAGCCCCTCGCATTCGGCGAAGGACAATACCCCCCAGAGCGCCAGCGGCCTCCCGGTGCCGCGCTATGTCAGCCTCAAATCGGATCACGTGAACGTCCGTGCCGGTCCGACCAAGGACAATGACGTGGCCTGGGTCTATACCCGTGCCGGCCTGCCGGTCGAAATCACCGCCGAGTTCGAGAACTGGCGCCGGGTGCGCGATTCCGAAGGCGCCGAGGGCTGGGTCTATCATTCGCTGCTGTCGGGCCGCCGCACCGCGGTCGTCACCATGAAGCACAAGGACGAGCTCGCGCCGATCTACGACCGCGCCGATCCCGACAGCGCGGTTGCGGCCAAGCTCCAGGCCGGTGTGGTCACCCAGGTGAAGAAGTGCAGCGCAAACTGGTGCCGCGTCACCGGTAACGGCTTTGACGGCTGGATCCAGCAGGAACGCCTCTGGGGCGTGTACTCGGACGAGCAGGTCAACTGACGCCGCAGGCGTCATCCCGGGGCGATGCGCAGCATCGAGCCCGGGATCTCGAGATCCCGGGTCTGGTCCTTCGGACTATCCCGGAATGACCGCGCAAATAACAATGGCCGGGACAAGCCCGGCCATTGACGACAAATTCTACAGCTTTGGATCGATCTCAGCGCTTCTTGCGCAGGCGCACGACCATGTCGATGCGCGAGATCTCGTAACCCTCGGGCACCTCCGGCATCTTGGACAGGGCCAGATGCGGATCCTCGATGTCGACCAGCTCATGGCTGTTCTCGAGGTAATAGTGGTGGTGGGTGGTGACGTTGGTGTCGAAATAGGTCTTGGTACCGTCGACACTGACCTGGCGGAGCAAGCCGGCGTCGGTGAGCTGGTTCAGGGTGTTGTAGACGGTCGCCAGCGACACCGGAACCTTGGCCAGCGTGGCTTCCTCGTACAGCATTTCCGCCGTAAGGTGGCGCGCACCCTTGCCGAACAGGAGCCAGCCCAGCGCCATGCGCTGGCGCGTCGGACGGAGCCCGGCGGACTGGAGCATTTCGTTAACGTCGTGCCACGGGCAGCCGGTCAAAGCCGGCTGGCGGCCGGACAGGAGGGCTGCGGCATGGACGTCGTCGTCGTGATGGGGCGCGGTATTCTCGCTCATTTCCAGATTTCGGGCACGCGTGAACAGTATGTACCTGCAATATAAGAACAGATAGATGCAGATGCAAGTTTCTCGCAACTAGAGAGGTTCTAATGAGACTGGAACCGAGCGAGCAGCCCGTCATTTTACCTTCATGACAGCGCTTTGCCACCGAAATGGCCTGTGTTAGAGAGCGCGCGGTTCCGCTTAGCCGATTTTGGTGCATCCGGGCATCGAGGCCCGGTCCGCAGTCCATCCGCGGCTTGTGGGAGTTGCGCCTGACGATGGCAATTGGCGTTGCTCTCCGACCGGGACGGGGCCCATTTTCGCCAAAAAACGTCGCTCAATCGGACTTTGAACAGAGGCTCATGCATGCTGAACAGGCGCAACGGTTACGAATACGAAGATCTGCTGGCGTGTGCGCGCGGCGAGATGTTCGGCCCGGGCAATGCCCAGCTGCCGCTGCCGCCGATGCTCATGTTCGACCGCATCACGGAAATCAACGACAATGGCGGCGAGTTCGGCAAGGGGCTGGTGCGTGCCGAGCTCGACGTGAAGCCCGACCTCTGGTTCTTCGGCTGCCATTTCAAGAACGATCCGGTGATGCCCGGCTGCCTCGGCCTCGATGCGCTGTGGCAAATGGTCGGCTTCTATCTGGGCTGGAGCGGCGGTGAAGGTCGCGGTCGCGCGCTTGGCCTGAACGAGCTGAAGTTCAGCGGCCAGGTGCTGCCCGAGGCCCGCAAGGTTGTGTACAACGTCGATATCAAGCGCGTGATGCGGGCAAAGCTCGTGCTCGGTATTGCCGACGGGTGGCTTTCGGTCGACGACCAGATTATCTATCGCGCGAAGGACCTGAAGGTCGGCCTGTTCAAGCAGGGCACGAGCCTGGGCTGAACGCATCACAAAGAAAGACAACGATTTAGGCGAGGCTGTCATGAGGCGGGTTGTGGTCACCGGGATGGGCATCGTCTCGTCCATCGGAAACAACACCCAGGAAGTGCTTGCGAGCCTTCACGAGGCGAAGTCGGGCATTTCGCGGGCTGAGAAATATGCCGAGCTCGGCTTCCGTTCGCAGGTGCAAGGTGAGCCTACGCTCGATCCTTCGACAGTGGTCGATCGCCGCGCCATGCGTTTCCTCGGCCAGGGCGCAGCGTGGAATCACGTCGCGATGGAGCAGGCGATCCAGGATTCCGGTCTAGGGCCTGACGAAGTCTCCAACATCCGCACCGGCATCATCATGGGCTCCGGCGGCCCGTCCGCCCGGACCATCGTCGAATCCGCCGACATCACCCGCACCAAGGGGCCGAAGCGCGTCGGACCGTTTGCCGTGCCGAAGGCGATGTCCTCCACGGCCTCGGCGACGCTCGCGACCTGGTTCAAGATCAAGGGCGTCAACTATTCGATCTCCTCGGCCTGCGCGACGTCGAACCACTGCGTCGGCAATGCCTATGAGACGATCCAGATCGGCAAGCAGGACGTCATCTTCGCCGGCGGCTGCGAGGAGCTCGACTGGTCGCTGTCGGTGCTGTTCGACGCCATGGGCGCGATGTCCTCGAAGTACAACGACACGCCCGCTACGGCGTCGCGTCCCTACGACGTCAACCGCGACGGCTTCGTCATCGCCGGTGGCGCCGGCGTGCTGGTGCTGGAAGAGCTCGAGCATGCCAAGGCGCGCGGCGCGCGCATCTATGGCGAGATCGTCGGTTATGGCGCGACGTCCGATGGCTACGACATGGTCGCGCCTTCCGGCGAGGGTGCCGAGCGCTGCATGCGCATGGCGATGTCGACGGTGAAGACCAAGGTCGACTACATCAATCCGCATGCGACCTCGACGCCGGCCGGCGATCCGCCGGAGATTGACGCGCTCCGTCGGGTGTTCGGAAGTGGCGAGAAGTGCCCGCCGATCTCGGCGACCAAGGCGCTGACCGGCCATTCGCTGGGCGCCACCGGCGTGCAGGAGGCGATCTACTCGCTGCTGATGATGAACAACGGCTTCATCTGCGAGAGCGCGCACATCCAGGAGCTCGATCCCGTGTTCGCCGACATGCCGATCGTGCGCAAGCGCATCGACAACGTCAAGATCGGCACCGTGCTGTCGAACTCCTTCGGCTTCGGCGGCACCAACGCCACGCTGGTGTTCAGCCGGCTGGATGTGTGACGTTACTATCGGCGACTGGTGATTGTTTCGTCATGGCCGGGCTTGTCCCGGCCATCCACGTCTTGGCCTGAGGCTCGGAAGAACGTGGGTGCCCGGGACGAGCCCGGGCATGACGAAGAGCGGAGAATGGTGGCAATGGAAGGTTTGATGAAGGGCAAGCGCGGTCTGATCATGGGCATCGCCAATGATCATTCGATCGCGTGGGGCATGGCGAAGACGCTGCGTGCCCACGGCGCCGAGCTTGCCTTCACCTTCCAGGGCGATGCCTTGGGCAAGCGCGTCAAGCCGCTGGCGGAGCAGCTTGGTGTGGATCTGGTGCTGCCGTGCGACGTCGAGGACATCGCCAGCGTCGATGCCACCTTCGCCGCGCTCCGCGAAAAGTGGGGCCGGCTCGATTTCGTGATCCATGCGATCGGCTTCGCCGACAAGAACGAGCTGAAGGGCCGCTACGCCGACACCAGCCGCGAGAATTTTTCGCGCACCATGGTGATCTCCTGCTTCTCGTTCACGGAGGTCGCAAAACGCGCGGCCGAGCTGATGACGGAGGGCGGCAGCATGATCACGCTGACCTTCGGTGCCTCCGAGCGCGCGATGCCGAACTACAACGTGATGGGCGTGGCCAAGGCGGCGCTGGAAGCTTCCGTGCGCTACCTCGCCTCCGATTTCGGACCGCGCGGCATTCGCGTCAACGCGATCTCCGCCGGTCCTATCCGCACGCTCGCCGGCTCCGGCATCGGTGAGGCGCGCGCGATGTTTGCCTTCATGCAAAAACATTCGCCGCTCCGCCGCGGCGTCACGCTCGACGAGCTCGGCGGCTCGGCGCTGTATCTGCTGTCGGATCTCTCCGGCGGCGTGACCGGCGAGATCCATTACGTCGATTCCGGCTACAACATCGTCTTGATGCCGAGGCCGGACGATCTGAAGCCGGAATAAAACGTCCGCAGGCCGCTTGAGGCCGCGACGTTTCCTCGTATCCCCCACGATCATGGGGCAGACTCTCCCATAAGATGGTGTTTCCTCTGCCCGGTGGCGCCGCGCGAATGGCGCGTCCCGCGGTTCGGGAGGAACGATCTTGCCGAGAGTGCATGCGATCTGTCGCGCAGGCGCGCTGGCGGCCGCCATGGGCGTCGCGTTGGTCTGCGGCAACTCCCGTGCCCTGGCGCAGTCGGCGATCTGGGATTCGACGCTCTCCAACACGAACTGGTACGTACCAACCGCGCAGCTGCTGGCTTACGCCGCGCCGAAGACCGGCTTCTCCAATCCAATCCCGATCGGCGACCAGACGCTATGGTCGCTTGCGGCCGCGACCAACGGTGCTTTCGCCGGAACGAGCGTGGCACAACTCAAGCTTGGTCCGGCGCTTCTGACGGATACCTCGACCATCCAGGGGTTCGTCACGACCGCGGGCCAGATCACGATGCTGTTCACGCCGACCGCGGGCGGCGCAGTGACCGTCGGTCTCGGCCATATGCGAACCATCAACGGCGTGACCGCGATGGAAATGCAGATGATCACCGGCGACAGCCTGCTGGTGACGCATTGGGCCTATATGCTTCCTTACGATCCCGCGACCTTCACGCCGCCGGCCTCGCAGGCAGTTCCCGCGAACTCCGTCCCGCAGTGGGCCTGGACATCGGGTACGCCGTGGCGGATCGTCAGCTCCACGCTGTTCGGCACGTCCGCGCCCGGCCGCTTCGTCATCACGAATTACCAGAACGGATATTTCTGGGGCGCCGGCGTCGCGCCCGCGGGAAGCAGTGCCGCGAACTTCACACTGCTGGGGTCGGTGACGCCGGAGGGCAACGTGCTCTTCAATACGCTCTCGCGCGGCACGCTCGCCAGTCTCTATGGCGCAGCCAGCGGCGACGCTTCGGGTGCACGGATGCTCGTCAGCAGCTACGATCTCTCGGGCAATCCGACCGGCGGCGTCGCCTATCTCTCCTTGGTGCGCCCCTACGCCGAGACGCTTCAGGCGCAGAACAGCCGTGCGGGATTAGGTGCGGCCGACATGCTCTATCGCCTGTCCGCGACGTCACTCGGCTGGACCGGCAGCATGGCGACCGGGTTCACCGCGCTCGACAATCTCAGCGGCTCCGGTCTCGTCAACGCCGTCAACCAGACATTGCCTGTACTCACCGGCGCGGCATCGCAGGCGACCTATTCCACCCAGCGCATGTTCCATCAGGCGATGACGGGGCGGCTGGACGATTTGCTCGGGTTGAACGCGGGTGCAACGCCTGAGCGGAATTTTTGGATGAAGCCGCTCGGCGGCGTTGTCCGGCAGAGCAGCCTGGATGGCGTCCCCGGCTATAACGCGTCCGGCGGCGGCATTGCCGTCGGTGTGGACACGACGGTCTCGCCACGCGCAATGCTTGGCGGTGTGTTCGCCTATTCGCATCAGACGATCACCGGCAGCGAGGATCCCGTCCCGAACCGGCTCGCGATCGATTCCTATCAGGCCGGACTCTACGGCGCCTATGCGCTCGGCCATGGCGTTCAGGTCGATGGCCAGCTTGACGGCGCACTGAACGACAATGGCGAGAGCCGCTCGCTCACGTTCATCAACAGGACGGCTGCGGCCGGCTATCGGTCCTATAGCGGGCACGCCGGTATCGGCGTTCGCAAGCTGATCCCGATCGAGCCGGGATTTGCGATCGCCCCGTCACTGCGGCTGGACTATGGACAGGTCCGTTCGCCCGCCTATCAGGAAGGTGGCGCAGGCGGCTTCAGCCTCAACGTGGATTCGCAAACCTATCGCGAATTGACGCTGACGGCAGGGCTGAAGGGCGCCTACAGGATCGCGCAGCACGTCTATCTTACCGGCGACGTCGGCGTCGGCTACAACGCGCTGAATCAGGGACTTCAGATTAAGTCAGCGTTTGCCGGCGGCGGCGAGACCTTCACGACCGGCGGCCTTGCCCTGTCGCCGTGGATCTACTCGACCGCGCTGGGCCTCGTCGCGGCCGACAACAGTCGTTTCGATCTTGGCCTCCGCTACGGCCTCTCGGCGACATCCTCAGGATTGCTTCAGCAGTCCGGGCTCGCCGTCCTCAAGATCAGGCTCTGAGCCGGATTCTAGTTTTTACGCGTTTTCTTTACGCGAACCGGTATCCACTTCGCTTGAAAACGCTCTAACCCGCCGCGATCTTCTCCGCGCGCTGGAACGCCGGTCGGGCCATGCAGCGCGCCAGATAGACATCGAAGGCGGGGCGCGACGGCACCATCTTGAACCGGCGCACCGCGAAGTTCAGGCCGGAGCCGATCGTGATGTCGGCAGCCGAAAAATCCTCGCCGAGAATCCATGGCCCCTTGGCGAGCGCAGCTTCCAGCACGTCGAAGACCTGCGTCGCGCTGCCCCACGCCGCCGTCGAGGTCGGGATCTCGAGCTTGGTGAAGATCTGGATGATGGCGGGCTCGATGCAGCCCGGTGAGAAGAACAGCCATTGCAGATAGCGCGCGCGGCGCGGATCGGTCACAGCGGGTGCAAGCTTCGTCTCGGGATAGCGGTCGGCGATATAGGCGCAGATCGCCGCGGCCTCGCCGAGCGCAGCGTCTCCGTCGCTGAGCGCCGGCACCTTGCCCATCGGGTTGATCTCTAGATAATCCGGCGCCTTCTGCGCACCGGTCGAGATGTCGGTCAGCACGCGCTCATAGGGCAGGCCGCTCTCTTCCATCAGCCAGAGCGTCGTGAACGAGCGAGAACGGGGCGACCAGTAGAGCTTGATCATGGCGGAATCCCTTTATTGCCGGAGCAGTTGGGGCAGCGTCTTGTCGAGGCTTGTCGTCAGCAGCGTGCGGACACCATCGCGCAGCGCCTGGTTGCCCGCCACCTCATTGGCAGAAGCCGGAAAAGCCGTCTCATCCAATTCCTTGTTGGGGCCGCTGATCGGGTTGATCCCGATCAAGCGTGACATCATGGGTTCGTCATTCGTTGACGCCGCGGCCTTCTTGACGACCTCGAACGACTGTCCGTCGTACACGGTGATATAAGTCAGCGCGAACAGGAACGTGCGTCGCTTGATAGGGTTGCCCCATTTCACGATGCCAAACCCTTCGACGGATTGGTTGGTGTTGCTGAAGCCGTTCTGGAATCTCTCGATTAGGACATAGAGCTGGCATTTGGCGCCTGCCGCGCTCTGCTGAACGAATTCCTGTCGCTCCGGGTTTCGCCTCAGCATCGGCGAACCCGATTCACCCGCACGTGCCCAGGCGCTCGGCGAATACGCTAGGCGCCTGACGGATTTGCCGGACGCGGCCGCGCGAACCCGCGACATGACGATGTCATCAAGTCCCCAGCCATCGATCGCAACGGGCGCGTACTCGTTGCCGAACATGGTGAAGCCAACCTGCTGAACACCGAACCGACTGCCGACGACGGAAATGAGGCCAATCGCGCACGGTCCCGCGTCCGCAGCGGCGGGCTGTTTGGAACTCGGGGCGGTTTTCGGCGTGACGCTCTTGGCTGGCCGAGCCGGTGATGGAGCGGATTGGGCCGCCGCGCCTGCGATGAGCCCGAACAGGAAGATCGTAGTCAAGCAGATGCGAAACATGGGGCGGCTGATGCGGGTTGCGGCTTCCAGGATGTTCTCGTCGACGTGAGACGTCTACTAGAGCGCGCCGATGACAACCGCAAGGTGAAGACCCGGTCTTCCTACCTGCCGCTGGGCCGTGGCCGCTTCCACCGGTAATACTTCATCACGAACCCGTTCGACGGTTCAACCTCTTCCTTCTCGAACACAAAACCCTCGCGCTCGTACCAGCGCCAGGCCTTTTCGTTCTCGCGCACACAGCGCAGGTACATCTCGTCGGGCATTTGCGTGCGTGTGAAGGCGAGCAATTGCCGTCCGAGCGATTGGCCCTGGTAGGCGGGCCCGACGAAAAGCATGTCGAGATAGCGTTTTGGCAGATGCAGCGCCAGCATGGCGGCGATCGTGCCGTTGTCGTCGGCGACGAACAGGCTCCAGCCGTTCTCGATCTCGCGCCTGATGCGTGCGCGCAGGTTTGCCAGCAGGAATTCACTCGCCTCGGCGAGGCCGGTCGAGACCCAGCTTTCCATCCAGACGCGGCCGATCTCGTCATATTCGTCGGCGCGGGCGGGGCGGATGACGGGATGCAACATCGAGGCTTCAGGCCCGCTGATTGCGCACGGATGGCCGTGTCCGCACCTTGCCGGCCGACAGGCACACCACCTCGGAAATCTGGAGCAGCTGCCGCGCCAGCGGGCTGGTCTTGCGCCAGACCATGCCGATGGTGCGCGAGGGCTGCGGGTCGCGAAAGCGCGTAAGGGACACCGAGGCCGATCGCGTCTCCACCGGCACCGCCATCTCCGGGATCAAGGTGACGCCGATGCCGGCGCTGACCATCTGCACCAGCGTCGACAGCGAATTCGCATCCAGCATCTCGCGTGGCGGCGCCGATTGCATGTTGCAGAACGACAGCGCCTGGTCGCGGAAGCAGTGTCCTTCCTCGAGCAGCAGGAGCCGCATCTCCCGCATCATCTCGCGCGAGGGGGCAGGCGTTCCCTCATCCGCGCCCGGCCGCACCAGCAGGAATTTTTCCTCGAACAGGGCGACCTCGGTGAGCGAGGACTCGGACACCGGTAGCGCGACGATGGCGGTGTCGAGCCGGCCTTCAACCAGTTCCTGGATCAGCCGCGGCGTCATCGTCTCGCGCACGCGGATGTCGAGTTCCGGATGCATACGCGTGAGATTCTTGGTGATCTTGGGCAGCAGGTAGGGCGCGATCGTCGGGATCATGCCGATGCGCAGGCGGCCGGCGAAGCGGTCCTGCGACGCCCGCGCGAAATCGCCGAGCTCATCGACCGAGCGCAGGATGTCGCGGACGCGCGGAGCGAGCTCTTCGCCGAACCGCGTCAGCGCGACCTGCCGGGCGGTACGCTCCAGCAGCAGGCCGCCGAGCGCCTCCTCCAGTTCCTTGATCTGCATCGAGAGGGCCGGCTGCGAGATCGAGCTCGCCTCCGCTGCGCGCCCGAAATGCCCGTGACGCGCCAGCGCGTCGAAATACCGGAGCTGGCGCATCGTCACGTTGACCATCAGAAAATCCTATCGCAGCGATCACTAAAGTCAACTTCCCCTGATGGAATGCGGGGCTTAGAGTGGTTCTACCTGGTCAAAGGCGCGAGTTTGACGCCACCAGAGGAGGTATTCATGGACGACACTTCGAAGTGCCCGTTTTCGGGTGGAAAACGCGCGCCGGCAAACCGCGACTGGTGGCCGACCCAGCTCAGCATCGAGATGCTGCACAAGAATTCCGGCCTGTCCGACCCGATGGGCAAGGAATTCGACTACGCCAAGGAATTCAAGACGCTCGACCTGAACGCGGTCATCAAGGACCTGACCGCCTTGATGACGGACTCGCAGGAGTGGTGGCCCGCCGACTTCGGTCATTATGGCGGCCTGATGATCCGCATGGCCTGGCACAGCGCGGGCACCTACCGCATCTCCGACGGGCGCGGTGGCGCCGGGGCCGGTCAGCAGCGCTTCGCGCCGCTCAACAGCTGGCCTGACAACGCCAATCTCGACAAGGCGCGCCGGCTGCTCTGGCCGATCAAGCAGAAATACGGCCGCAAGATCTCCTGGGCCGATTTGATGGTGCTCGCCGGCAACGTCGCGCTGGAGTCGATGGGCTTCAAGACCTTCGGCTTCGCCGGCGGTCGCGCCGACGTCTGGGAGCCGGAAGAGCTCTATTGGGGTCCGGAAGGCACCTGGCTGGGCGATGAGCGCTACAGCGGCGAACGCCAGCTCGCCGAGCCGCTCGGCGCGGTGCAGATGGGCCTCATCTACGTCAATCCGGAAGGCCCGAACGGCAAGCCGGATCCGATCGCCGCGGCCAAGGACATCCGCGAGACCTTCTTCCGCATGGCGATGAACGACGAGGAAACCGTCGCGCTGATCGCCGGCGGTCATACCTTCGGCAAGACCCATGGTGCGGGCGATCCGTCGCTGGTCGGACCGGAGCCGGAAGCGGGCGCGCTCGAGGATCAGGGCCTCGGCTGGAAGAGCAAGCACGCTTCGGGCCTGGCGGGCGATTCCATCACCAGCGGTCTCGAGGTGACGTGGACGACGACGCCGACGAAGTGGAGCAACAACTTCTTCGAGAACCTGTTCAAGTACGAATGGGAGCTAACGAAGAGCCCGGGCGGTGCGAACCAGTGGACGGCCAAGGGTGCCGAGGCGATCATTCCTGACGCCTTCGACAAGTCCAAAAAGCATCGGCCGACGATGCTGACCACCGACCTCTCGCTGCGCCTCGATCCAGCCTATGAGAAGATCTCGCGGCGTTTCCTCGAGAACCCGGATCAGTTCGCGGACGCATTCGCCCGTGCCTGGTTCAAGCTCACCCATCGCGACATGGGTCCGATCCAGCGCTATCTCGGCCCGCTGGTGCCGAAGGAGACGCTGATCTGGCAGGATCCGATCCCGGCCGTGAATCACGAACTGGTCAGCGATCAGGACATCGCTGCGCTGAAGACCAAGATCCTGGCCTCGGGCCTCTCGGTGCCGGAGCTGGTCTCGACGGCGTGGGCGTCGGCCTCGACGTTCCGCGGCTCGGACAAGCGTGGCGGCGCCAACGGCGCGCGCATTCGTCTCAGCCCCCAGAAGGACTGGGAAGTGAACCAGCCGGCTCAGCTCTCGAAGGTCCTCGGCAAGCTCGAAGCGATCCAGAAGGAGTTCAACGCCTCGGCCGGTGCGAAGAAGGTCTCGCTCGCCGACCTGATCGTCCTCGGCGGCACCGCCGCGGTCGAGAAAGCCGCGAAGGACGCTGGCGTCGACGTCAAGGTCGCGTTCACGCCGGGCCGCATGGATGCCTCGCAGGAGCAGACCGACGCGGCGTCGTTCGCGCCGCTGGAGCCGCGGGCCGATGGCTTCCGCAACTACATCAGCAAGAAGCATCAGTTCCTGCAGCAGGAAGAAGCGCTTGTCGATCGCGCGCAGCTTCTGAAGCTCACGGGACCTGAGTTGACCGTGCTGGTCGGTGGCCTGCGCGTGCTCGGCGCCAATGCGAACGGTTCGAAGCACGGCGTCCTCACCGCGAAGGTGGGCACGCTGAGCAACGACTTCTTCGTCAACCTGCTCGACATGAGCGCGCAGTGGACGCCGGCGGCCGACGGCACCTACGAGGCTCGCGACCGCAAGACCAACGCGGTGAAGGGGACCGGCACGCGCGCCGATCTCATCTTCGGCGCGCACTCGCAGCTTCGCGCCTACGCCGAGGTCTATGCCACGTCGGACTCCAAGGAGCAGTTCGTCAAGGACTTTGCCAAGGCCTGGACCAAGGTGATGAACCTCGACCGGTTCGACATCGCGGCGTGAGGTGCTTCCCCTCTCCCGCTTGCGGGAGAGGGCGCGCATTTCGCCCGGAGCGAACCCAAACAAAAAGGGCGGCCGCGAGGCCGCCCTTCGTGTTTCTGATGTGCGGAGCGATTTACTCGCCGGCCGCTTCGCGCGGGGCCTTCTCGCCCTCGCCGCCCTTGCCTTCGAGGTCTTCGCCGGTGGTCTGGTCGACGACCTTCATCGAGAGGCGGGTCTTGCCGCGATCGTCGAAGCCGAGCAGCTTGACCTTGACCTTGTCGCCTTCCTTGACGACGTCGGAGGTCTTCTGCACGCGCGCCGAAGCGAGCTGGCTGATGTGAACGAGGCCGTCCTTGGAGCCGAAGAAGTTCACGAAGGCGCCGAACTCCATCACCTTGACGACGGTGCCGTCATAGATCTGGCCGACTTCGGGATCGGACGCGATCGACTTGATCCACTTGATCGCGGCCTTCATCGCCTCGCCGTCGGAGGAGGCGACCTTCACGGTGCCGTCGTCCTCGATGTTGACCTTGGCGCCGGTCTTCTCGACGATCTCGCGGATCACCTTGCCGCCGGTGCCGATCACTTCGCGGATCTTGTCGGTGGCGATCTTGAAGGTCTCGATGCGCGGCGCGTATTCGCCGAGCTCGGCGCGGGCGTTGGTGAGCGCCTTGGCCATCTCGCCGAGGATGTGGATACGACCATCCTTGGCCTGGCCGAGCGCGACCTTCATGATCTCCTCGGTGATGCCCTCGATCTTGATGTCCATCTGGAGCGAGGTGATGCCCGATTCCGTGCCGGCGACCTTGAAGTCCATGTCGCCGAGATGATCCTCGTCACCGAGGATGTCGGAGAGAACCGCAAAGCGCTTGTCTTCGAGGATCAGGCCCATCGCGATGCCCGCGGTCGGCCGCTTCAACGGCACGCCGGCGTCCATCAGCGCGAGCGAGGCGCCGCAGACCGAAGCCATCGACGAGGAGCCGTTGGATTCGGTGATCTCGGAGACCACGCGGATCGTGTACGGGAACTCGTGATGCGGCGGCAGCACCGGGTGGATCGCGCGCCAGGCCAGCTTGCCGTGGCCGATCTCGCGGCGCTTGGTGCCGCCGAGGCGACCGGTCTCACCGACCGAGTAGGGAGGGAAGTTGTAGTGCAGCAGGAACGTCTCTTTGTACGTTCCCGACAGCGCGTCGATGTACTGCTCGTCCTCGCCGGTGCCGAGCGTGGTCACGACCAGGCCCTGGGTCTCGCCGCGGGTGAACAGTGCCGAGCCGTGGGCGCGGGGCAGCACGCCGACTTCGGCGATGATGTTGCGCACGGTCTTGGAGTCACGGCCGTCGATGCGCTTGCCGGTGTCGAGGATGTTCCAGCGAACGATCTTCGCCTCGAGCTCCTTGAACACCGCGCCGATGCGCAGCTTGTCGTATTTCGGCTCCTGCCCTTCGGGGAAATAATGGGCGATCACCTTTTCCTTGACCTTGCCGACCGCGGCGTAGCGATCCTGCTTGACCGGAATGGCGTAGGCAGCGCGCAGTTCCTGCTCGACGAGGCCGAGCATTTCCTTCTCGAGCGCGGCATTGTCGATGACGGTGACTTCGCGCGGCTCCTTGGCGGCCTTCTCGGCGAGTTCGATGATCGCGTTGATCACCGGCTGGAAGTGGCGGTGACCGAACATCACGGCGCCGAGCATGATGTCTTCGTTCAGCTCCTTGGCTTCCGATTCCACCATCAGCACGGCGTCGGCGGTGCCGGCGACGACGAGGTCGAGCTGGGTGTCGACCATCTCGTCGAGCGTCGGGTTGAGCACGTATTCGTCATTGACGAAGCCGACGCGCGCCGCGCCGATCGGACCCTTGAAGGGAGCGCCGGACAGAGTCAGCGCAGCCGACGATGCCACCAGCGCGACGATATCAGGGTCGTTCTCCATGTCGTGCGACAGCACGGTGGCGATCACCTGGGTCTCGTTGCGCCAGCCATCGACGAACAGCGGACGGATCGGACGGTCGATCAGGCGGGAGACCAGCGTCTCCTTCTCGGTCGGACGGCCCTCGCGCTTGAAATAGCCGCCGGGAATGCGGCCCGCGGCGTAGGTCTTCTCCTGGTAGTCGACGGTCAGCGGCAGGAAGTCGACGCCTTCGCGCGGCGCCTTCGCCGCGACGACGGTGGCGAGCACCACGGTCTCGCCATAGGTGGCGACGACGGCGCCGTCGGCCTGGCGGGCGATCTTGCCGGTTTCGAGCTTGAGAGGGCGTCCGCCCCAGTCGATCTCGACTGAATGCTTATTGAACATAGAGGTCTTCTTTCATGGGTTCTCGAAAGAAGGGACGCTTTGAAAAACAAAAACCATGCGCAAGATTGCGGGACGCTGATCGGAGCGAATGATCAGCGTCCTGCGATCCTGCCATGGTTTTTGGAATTCGGATGGCGTCCATCCTTTCGGGTCATACGGGCGCCTTGCCCGTTGTGCCCAGCCGCCGGATTGCTGCTGGACTGTCAGTCGGCACGAACGCGAACACCGAACCGCGGTCTTCGCCGATCATGCCCCGGATGCGAATCAGTGTTGGCCCGCACCCGACGTGCACGCAGCCTCGATCAAAAACCTTTAAACAAACGCTTTCGTTCGAAACCACGCACGAAAACGCGCGCCAGTGGCGCGCGCAGGAACACTTAACGACGAATGTTGTGCTTCTCGAGCAGCGCCTTGTAGCGCGCCTCGTCCCGCTTCTTGAGGTAGTCGAGGAGCGAGCGGCGGGTCGAAACCAGCTTCAAGAGGCCACGACGCGAATGGTTGTCCTTCACGTGGGTCTTGAAATGGTTGGTGAGGTTGTTGATGCGTTCCGACAGGATCGCGACCTGAACCTCGGGCGAGCCGGTATCGCCGGCCTTGGTGGCATTCGTCTTGATGACTTCCGCTTTGCGTTCTGCGGCAATCGACATCGTCAATTTCTCTCGTTGCGACCGGGGCTGGCAGTCAGGCCGGTCAGGTTGAACACACGCTTGGGGATGATTTCGCCATTGCCGACTTCGGCAAGCGCCAAAAGGCGGCCTGCCACCGTGACATAGACTGTGCCGCTACAAGTGGGCGCATCCCGTCCGCGCAACAAAACGGCCTGGCCCCGATGGAGCCTTGCCGCATCAGCCCGAGTGACGGCCAGTGCCGGGATGTCGTCCAGCGCGGTCTCAACGGGCAAAAGCGCGTCGGCGAGGCTTCCCTCGCCGGACGCGGCTCTATCGCACAAAGCCTCCAACTGATCCAGCGGAATCATGTCGTTTTCGCCAAATGGGCCGACCAGGGTCCGCCGCAGCGCGCAGATATGGCCGTAAGTGCCCAGAATCCGGCCCATATCGCGCGCGAGGGCGCGGACATAGGTGCCCTTGCCGCACTCGGCCTCGAACACGGTCCGGTCCTTATCCGGTTGATCCACAAGGGTTAATTGGTGAATCTCGACCGGGCGGGGAGCCAGTTCCACGACCTCGCCGTCGCGGGCGAGGTCATAGGCGCGCTCGCCCTGGACCTTGATCGCGGAATAGCGCGGCGGGATCTGCTCGATCACCCCGGTGAAGCGGGGCAAGAGCGCCAGGATGGCCTCCCGGGTCGGGCGCTGGTCGGAGGTCGCGGTGACCCGGCCCTCGATGTCGTCGGTGTCGCGCTCCTCGCCCCAGCACACGGTGAACTGGTAGCGCTTGCGGCCGTCCATGACGAAGGGAACCGTCTTGGTGGCTTCGCCGAGCGCGATCGGCAGGCCGCCGGACGCGAGCGGATCGAGCGTGCCGGCGTGGCCGGCGCGCTTGGCGTTGAACAGGCGCTTGAGCACGGCGACGGCCTGCGTCGAGGTCATGCCGATCGGCTTGTCGAGCACGACCCACCCATGGACGTCGCGGCGGTCGCGGCGCGGCTGGTTGCCCTTCTGCTGCCTGGCGCGGGGATCGTTGTTGACGCGGCGCGGCTCCTGGTGTGGCTGAGAATTGCCGCCCATGTCCGCAAAATTATTTTTCTGCACGTCGCGCTGATCGGCCTCTTCACCGCCGATCGTGCCGTGAGCCGGGTCCATCGTCATTGCTCTTCTTCCTGATCCGAATCCGGATCCTGTTCCAGGTCCTTCTGCACCGCAGGTGTTCGCAAAAGCTTCTCGATCCGTTCCGCTTCGTCGAATCGCTCGTCGACGCGGAAGCGAACATCAGGTGCAAATTTCAGGTTAACGCGCCGCGCGACTTCGCCGCGAAGGAATTTCTTGTTGCGCTCGAGCGCAGCGATGACGACCTCGGTGTCGCGGCCACCGAGCGGCATCACGTAGATTGTCGCGAGCTTCAGGTCGGGCGACATCCGCACCTCCGGCACGGTGACGATGTGACCTTCGAGGTCCGCATCATGCACGTTGCCTTGCGCCAGAATCTCGGCCATCGCATGGCGAACCTGTTCGCCGACGCGCAACTGGCGTTGCGAGCCTCCGCCTGGCGCGGAACTCTTCTTTTGATGGTGGCGGGGCATGGTCTGGAAATCACCTCGTCATGCCCGTGTTTGGGACACGAGCATTGTCATTTGTCCTGTTGAAACGAAGAGGCGTGGATGGCCGGAAAAATCCGGCAATCTCACTCCCGCTATTTCAGTTCAAAAAGATCCGGGCGCTTCGGTAAGATTTGGACTTACAGGGAGCGCTGGATCGTCTCCACGCGATAACACTCGATCACGTCACCGGCACGCATGTCGTGATAGTTCTCGAAGGCCATGCCGCATTCCTGACCGGACTGGACTTCCTTCACTTCGTCCTTGAAGCGCTTCAGCGTCGACAGCTTGCCTTCGTGCACGACGACGTTGTCGCGGATCAGGCGCACATTGGCGCCGCGTTCCACGGTGCCGTCGGTGACGCGGCAGCCGGCGACCTTGCCGACCTTGGAGATGTTGAAGATCTCCAGGATCGCGGCATTGCCGAGCATGGTTTCGCGCAAGGTCGGCGCGAGCAGGCCGCTCATCGCCTTCTTCACGTCGTCCACGAGGTCGTAGATGATGTTGTAGTAGCGGATCTCGATGCCGTTGCGCTTGGCGGCCGCAGCGGCTTCCTTGTTGGCACGAACCGAGAAGCCGATGATCGCGGCGTTGAAGCCTTCCGCGAGCGTCACGTCCGACTCCGAAATGCCGCCGACGCCCGCATGCAGGATGCGGGCGGCGACTTCGTCGGTGCCGAGCTTCTCCAGCGAGCCGAGGATCGCTTCCAGCGAGCCCTGCACGTCGGCCTTGATGATCAGCGGGAATTCCTTGCGGCCCGCCGTCTTCAGCTGCGACATCATCTGCTCGAGCGAGCCGCGCATGCCGGAGATCGAGGCTGCCGCGTTCTCGCGCTTCTGGTGCGCGCGGTAGCTCGTGACCTGGCGGGCGCGGGCTTCGTTCTCGACGACGGCGAGGCGATCGCCGGCTTCCGGCGGACCGTTGAAGCCGAGCACCTCGACCGGCACCGACGGACCCGCTTCCTGCACAGTCTCGCCCTGATCCGAGATCAGCGCGCGAACGCGGCCCATCTCGGCGCCGGCAACGATGATGTCGCCGACACGGAGCGTGCCGCGCTGGACCAGCACGGTCGCGACCGGGCCACGGCCGCGGTCGAGCTTGGCCTCGATCACGGTGCCTTCGGCCGGGCGCTCCGAATTGGTCTTCAGGTCGAGGATGTCGGCCTGCAGCGCGATCATCTCGAGCAGCTTGTCGAGATTGGTCTTGTTCTTGGCGGACACCTCGACGTCGACGACGTCGCCGCCGAAGGATTCCACCTGCACTTCGTGCTGGAGCAGCTCGGTGCGCACGCGCTCGGGCCTGGCATCGGGCTTGTCGATCTTGTTGATGGCAACGATGATCGGCACCCGCGCCGCCTTGGCGTGGTTGATGGCTTCGACGGTCTGCGGCATCACGCCGTCATCGGCCGCGACCACCAGCACGACGATGTCGGTGACCTTGGCGCCGCGGGCGCGCATCGCGGTGAACGCGGCGTGGCCGGGCGTGTCGATGAAGGTGATCTTCTTGCCGCTTTCGGGCGACACCACCTGATAGGCGCCGATATGCTGGGTGATGCCGCCGGCTTCGCCGGAGACCACGTTGGCGTGACGGAGCGCATCGAGCAGCGAGGTCTTGCCGTGGTCGACGTGACCCATCACGGTCACCACGGGCGAACGCGTCTCGGTGTCGGTGGAATCGTCGACCTGGTCGAACAGACCCTCTTCGACGTCCGACGCGGCGACGCGCTTGACGGTGTGACCGAGCTCTTCGGCGATCAGCTGCGCGGTGTCGGCGTCGATCACGTCGGTGATCTTGTGCATCGCGCCCTGCTTCATCAGCATGCGGATGACGTCGACCGCGCGCTCGGCCATGCGGTTGGCGAGCTCCTGGATCGTGATCGCTTCCGGAATGACCACCTCGCGGATGAGCTTTTCCTTCGGCTCGTTCGAGGCATGGCCCTTCAGGCGCTGGGTGCGGCGACGGAACGAGGCGATCGAGCGCTCGCGCACCTCGTCGGCATTGAGCGCGGTGACGACGGTGAGGCGGCCGCGCTCTTTCTGCGGGCCGGGCTTGTGCGTGGTCTTGGGCGGGGGCGCGGGACGCGCGGCGCCGCCGGGACCGCGGCGGATCTGGCGCGGTGCCTCGTCCTCATCCGGTTCGGCTGCAACTGCGGGGCCGCGACCTGCCGGTACACCCGGACGCTGTGCGGTTGTCGTTGCAGGACGCGCCGTCGTTGTTCCCGGGCGGGTCGTGGTGGTTCCGGGCCGGGCCACGGGGGCGCCAGGCCGCGGCGCAGGCGCGGCCGGTGCCGCGGTCGCGGGGCGCGCGG
>NZ_LBJZ01000178.1:0-123863 GCF_028128935.1 Bradyrhizobium sp. CCBAU 11361 | reverse complement strand
GTCGTCGGAGCGACGGCCGTTGGCGCACCAGGATGGGGCGGCGGCGTTGTGCCGGGCGCAGCCGTGGTCGGCGCTCCCGGATGAGCCGGCGGCGTTACACCGGGGGCGGTCGGAGCGGTCGCCGTCGGCAAGGGCTTGCCGCCCGGCGGAGTCCCTGCTGCCCCTGCCGGCGGCGCCGGCGGCCCACCATGGGAGCCCGGAACCGGCAGCGTGTTGGCGGCAGGCAACTTGGTCTGCGGCGCGGCGTTCGGTGCTGTGCCTGGGGCGTTCGGCGTCGTACCTGGCGGGGTACCTGGCAAGGCACCCGGCAGCGCGCTTGGTCGCGCATTTGGCGCGACATTGGCGGGCGTGCCCGGCGGTGTCGCGGGTCTTGCCGTCGGCTGGATCGTCGCACTCGGCGGCATTGGCGCCTTGCCCTGCTGGATCAGAGCCGCGCGCTGCGTGACTGCCTGCGGCACGGCTGCACCGGCCGGATTGGCCCGGCCGGCGACCGCCGGCGCGAGATTGCCCGGTCCGGCTCCTGCTCCCACTCCCGCGGCAGGTGCCGGCGGCCGGTTGATCACGGTGTTGATGACCGTGGTGTTATGGATGTTGTTGTAGATGATGTTGTTCGGCGGCGGCGCGACATAAACCGGTGGGCTGACGAACACCGGGATCGGCACGAATATCGGCTGCGGCAGCACGAACAGGCCGACCACGGGCAGCGGCGGCTCGAGCACGACGAAATCCGGCGGTGGCGGCGGCAGATAATAGACCGGCGGCGGCGGTGGCGGCGCGAAGCCAAAATCAGGATCGCTGAAGTACAGCACGGGACGGTCGACATAGACCACCTCCTCCGGCGGCGGCGGCGGCACGTCATAGTCGATCATCGCGAAGGTCGGCGGCGGCTCGGCCGGCGCGGTGAGGATCGCCAGGCGCCGGCGCGCATCGCCCGCGTGCGGGCCGCGCGGATAGCGGCGCAGATACGACCAATAGGCCTCCGGCGTGTCGGTGCGATAAGTCCGCCGCCAGGTGATCGCCTCGCGGCGCGCCGCAACGATCGCCATCACGCGCTTGGACATCGGATCGTTCGGATAGGCCGCGAGAAATTCCTCATAGGCCGGCAGCGTGTCGCGCTCCAGCGCGGCGGCGTAGGCGTCTTGCACGCCGAGATCGCGGATCGGCTTGCTCCGGATCGCGGCGACCTGGGCGGCCGAGGCCTCCGGCGGCGGCGCGTCGGGCCCTCGATCGAAGAACGAGAATGGCGTCGATATCTTCTGCTCGTTCCAGGGCACCTGCGCGCCCTTGGAGGCCTCGTTGACGCGCAGGCGGACGCGATCGAACACCTCAGGCAGCGGCAGGCCGCCGGTGCGGATCATCTCCGCCAGCGACTGCGCATAGATGCCGTAAGGCCCCGGCTCCTGTGGCGCCACCGTGCCGGGCGCGGCGTTGAAGGCGATCAGCATGTTCGGGTCGGGTTCGACCAGCGCCAAGCCGCTCGCGATCGGCTGGCCGCCCTCGATGAAGGGCTGCGCCCGCGCCGCGTCGAGCACGACGATGTTGGCCTTGAGTGGAATCGCCGCCAGCTGGCGCGCATAGTCGCTGATGCGCAGGGCCTCGGTCGGGATGTCGGTGTCGCGGGTGATGTTGGAATCGACCGGGATGAAATAGTTCTCGCCGGCAAGCTGCACGCCGTAGCCGGCGAGATAGACCATCGCGACGGTGCCCGGGCCGGAGGCCTGCGCCTTCTGGATGAAATCTCGAAAGCTCTTGCGCAGCGTGTCGCCGTCGAGATCGCGCGCGCCGACGACGTCGAACCCCGCCGCCTGCAGCGTCTGCGCGATCAGGCCGGCATCGTTCGCGGTCGTCGCCAGCGGCGACTTGGCATAGGCGCCGTTGCCGACCACGAGCGCGATGCGCTTTTCCTGCTGCTGCGCGCGCGCCGGATCGGGCGCGCCCGCGGCAAGGACCGCGATCGGCAGAAGAAGGCAGATGAAGATTCTGAGCGTCCCACGCATGGCTTGCCTGCCGCTTTTGTTGTTGAGGTGCTGCCGCGCATCAGACGCGCGGCCAGCTGAATGGCGCTTGAACGAAAAGCTTGGATTGAGGCGGTGGCATGGCCACGCCGCCGGCGGCGTCAGTCCCGCGTCAGCCTTGCGCGATCAGGTCGACCGTTCCCGTCGTAAGCCGGTAGATGCCGCCGACGACCTTGAGCTTGCCCTGTTCCACGGCCGCATTGAGAATCGGGGCGGCCGATTTCAGCTTGGCGATGTTGTCGATCACGTTCTGCCGGATCGCATTGTTGAGCACGTCCCCGCCTTGCTGCATCGCGGCCTTGGCGGCAGGCGCGATCGCATCGACCAGCGAGGGGATGTGGCCGGGCGGCGACGTGTTGTCCTTGATCGCCTTCAGTGTCGCATCGACCGCGCCGCAACTGTCATGGCCGAGCACGAGGATCAGCGGCGCATTGAGCACGGCGACCGCATATTCCATGCTGGCGATGGTCTCGGTACCGGCAAAGTTTCCGGCGACGCGGCAGACGAACAGATCGCCGCGACCGGCGTCGAAGGCATATTCAGGCGCGATGCGCGAGTCGGCGCAGCTCAGCACGGCCGCGAACGGGTTCTGGCCGCCGGCCAGCGCCTCGCGCTCATGCTTGAAATCGTGCCGCCGCGACACGCCTTCGACATAACGGACATTGCCCTCCATCAGCCGCTTCAACGCCGCGTCTGGCGACAGCACGTTCTGCGGCTTGGGCGGAGCCTTGGTCTCCTTGGCAAGGGCGACGCCGCCCAGGGCAAGCCCGAGCGCCGAGACCGTCAGATGGATGAGCGATCTCCGCGAAGGGCCGATGTGGACGTCGCGATCGCCGCCGCAATTCTCGCACATGCCTGGCTCCTCCCAATCGAGCCGCCGTCGTTGATGCAGCGGCCATCGTGCCGCGCATCTTACTCGATAGCCTGTAGCTCCGCGAGCTTCGTTCGCGCGGTCGCCTCGTCCAGCGCGACGAGCTCGGCCGGCCCGGGATTGGCGTCTCCTGCCGTCGCAACGGAGACGACGGCAAGCCCGGCGAGGCCACCGAGGATCGCTCCCCCCGTCGCGGCATCGTGCCTGGGACTGCTCTTGATGAGGTAAAAGTGCGTCCGGCCGGCTTCCATGACGATATCGCGCTTGGTGTCGCCGGGAAACATCAGCTCGGTCACCAGCACTTCGTGACGGCCGGCCGGCCGATCGGCATAGGCATACTTCCCGGCCACGACCTTGCCAAGCGGCGCACCGTCGAGCTTCACCTCGCAGGCGCAAATGGCCATGCTGAGCCCATTCCTCTTGTCCTGCAGCAGGACGATGCGCGAATGCCCGGGGCGCGGCGGTCCGACCTTCTTTGACACCGATGCAAAGTCGGTTCCCACCTGATCGCTCACACACCCCGTCAGCATGGCACCAACGGCCAACAACAACGCGCCCCGTCGCAGCATCGCACACCCCATTCCATTCCCCGGGTGCATGCTAGCCAGAAACAGCGCGAGGTTGCAACACGCTTCGACGACGACGGCACTGATCGCGCAGACCGGCCGTCAGAGCTGCTGCACGTCCACGACGCCCGCGACCGCCTTGATCGCGCCGGCGATCTGCGGCGAGACCTTGAAGCGGCCGGGCAGCTTCATCTCGACCTCGGTCTCGAGGTCGAGCATCATCACCAGCGAGACCTCGCCGTCGCCATTGGAACGCGGCGCAATCCCCGGGCTGCCGACCTTTGGCGCGGCGCCGTTCGAGCCAGCCATCTCTGGGCCGGCGAGACGCTTGGCGATCGATTCCAGCGGCTTGGTGTCGCGCAGGAAGATGCGCAGGCCCTTCTGCGTCTTGGCGGCGGCATCGTCGAGCGGCTCGGCATGCAACACGCGGGCGCGCACGTCCTCGCCCTGGAGCTCGGCGCCGAGCTGGAGCAGCACAGCGGCGCCCGGCTCGAGCACATCGCGATATTGCGCAAGCCCTTCCGAGAACAGCACCGCCTCGAAGTGGCCCGTGGGATCAGAGAGCCCCATGATGCCCATCTTGTTGCCGGTCTTGGTGCGCCGCTCCATGCGCGAGACCACGGTGGCCGCGACCTTGCCGGCGGTGGCGCCGGTCTTCACCGCGCGCGAGAACTCCGCCCAGCTCTGCACCCGCAGGCGCTTCAGCACGGTGGCATAGTCGTCGAGCGGATGTCCGGACAGGAAGAAGCCGATCGCGTCATATTCGCGTCGCAGCCGCTCGGCCGGCAGCCACGCCTCGATCTGCGGCAGCATGATGGTCGGCGCATCGGCCGCGCTGCCGAACATGTCGTTCTGGCCGATGGTCGCGGCCTCATGCGCGCGCTGGCAGGCGGCGAGGATCGCGTCGGCGCCGGCGAAGACGCGCGCGCGGTTCGGCTCCAGCGTGTCGAAGGCGCCGGCGGCGGCGAGACTCTCGATGATGCGCTTGTTGATCGCACGCGGATTGACGCGCGCGGCGAAGTCGGCGAGCGAGGTGAAGAGACCGTTCCTGGTACGCTCCTCGATGATCTGGTCGATCGCCTGAATGCCGACGCCCTTGAGCGCGGCGAGCGCGTAGTAGATGGTCTTTTCTCCGACCTCGAAGGTCGCACCGGAGCGATTGATGTTCGGCGGCTCGACCTTGATGCCGAGACGCTGCGCCTCGGAGCGGAATTCGGAGAGCTTGTCGGTGTTGTTGAGATCGAGCGTCATCGACGCCGCGATGAACTCCACCGGATAATGCGCCTTCATGTAGGCGGTGTGGTAGGAGACCAGCGCATAGGCCGCCGCGTGGCTCTTGTTGAAGCCGTAGTCGGCGAACTTCGCCAGCAGCTCGAAGATGGTCTCGGCCTGCCCCTTCGGCACGCCGTTCTTCACCGCGCCGGCGACGAAGATGTCGCGCTGCTTGTCCATCTCGGCGCGGATCTTCTTGCCCATGGCGCGGCGCAGCAGGTCGGCGTCGCCGAGCGAATAGCCCGACATCACCTGCGCGATCTGCATCACCTGTTCCTGGTAGATGATGACGCCGAAGGTCTCCTTCAGGATCGGCTCCAGCACGGGATGCAGATATTCCGGCTCCTCGTCGCCATGCTTGCGCGAGCAGTAGGTCGGGATGTTCGCCATCGGGCCGGGGCGATAGAGCGCGACCAGCGCGATGATGTCCTCGAAACGGTCGGGGCGCATGTCGATCAGCGCGCGCCGCATGCCCTGGCTTTCAACCTGGAACACGCCGACCACATCGCCGCGCGCCAGCATCTGGTAGCTCTCGGCATCGTCGATCGGCAGCGTCGCGAGATCGACATGGATGTCGCGCGGCTTGAGCAGTTTGCACGCGACGTCGAGCACGGTCAGCGTCTTGAGGCCGAGGAAGTCGAATTTGACGAGGCCGGCCGGCTCGACCCATTTCATGTTGAACTGGGTCACCGGCATGTCGGATTTGGGATCGCGGTAGAGCGGCACGAGCTCGCTCAGGGGGCGATCGCCGATCACGATGCCGGCCGCATGCGTCGAGGCGTGGCGCGTCAGGCCCTCGAGGCGCTGGGCGATGTCGAAGGCGCGCGCCACCACCGGATCCTCGTCGCGGAACGCCTGGAGCTTCGGCTCGCTCTCGATCGCGGCGGCCAGCGTCACCGGCGCGGCCGGATTCTGCGGCACGAGCTTGGTCAGCTTGTCGACCTGGCCATAGGGCATTTGCAGCACGCGGCCGACGTCGCGCAGCACGCCGCGCGCCTGCAGCGTACCGAAGGTGATGATCTGCGCGACCTGGTCGCGGCCGTAGCGCTGCTGCACATACTGGATCACCTCGCCGCGGCGGTCCTGGCAGAAGTCGATGTCGAAGTCCGGCATCGAGACGCGCTCGGGATTGAGGAAGCGCTCGAACAGCAGGCCGAACTTGATCGGGTCGAGATCGGTGATGGTCAGCGCCCAGGCGACGAGCGAGCCTGCACCCGAGCCGCGGCCCGGCCCGACCGGAATCCCTTGCGACTTCGCCCATTTGATGAAGTCGGACACGATCAGGAAGTAGCCCGCGTACTTCATGCGCATGATGACGTCGAGCTCGAACGCCAGGCGCTTGTTGTAGTCCTCGTCCGTGGTGCCCTGCGACAGGCCATGCACGCGCAGGCGGTTGGCGAGCCCCTCCTCCGCCTGGCGCTTCAACTCGGCCGCCTCGACCGCGGCCGCATCGGAGCTGCCGGCGGCGCCGACGGTGAAGAACGGCAGGATCGGCTTGCGCGTCATCGGGCGGAACGAGCAGCGTTCGGCGATCTCGACCGTCGAGGCCAGCGCCTCCGGAATGTCGGCGAACAGCACCGCCATCTCGGCGCGGGTCTTGAAGCGGTGATCCGGGGTGAGCTGCACGCGATCGCTCTCAGCGATCAGCCGGCCGCCGGCGATACACAAAAGCGCATCGTGCGCCTCGTAATCGTCGGTTGCGGCGAAATACGGCTCGTTGGTCGCAACCAGCGGCAGGCCCTTGGCATAGGCGATGTCGATCAGCCCGCTTTCGACGCGCCGCTCCTTGTCGATGTTGTGGCGCTGCAGCTCGATATAGAGCCGGTCCCCGAACAGCGTGGCGAGACGCTCGCAGCGGGCAGCCGCAAGCTCGGCATGGCCGCCGGCAAGCGCCAGCGAGATCGGCCCGTCAGGGCCGCCGGTGAGCGCGATCAGACCCTCGGTCTCGCCGTCGAGCCAGTCGAACTTGATGAAGGGTGCGTGGCTGTCGGGCGATTCCAGGAACGCGCGTGAATTGAGCCGCATCAGGCTGCGATAGCCGCGCTCCTGCGCCGCCAGCAGCACCACGCGCGACGGGCCAATGGCGTTGCGCGCATTGGGATCCTGATCTGCGAAGTCGATCGCGAGCTCGCAGCCGACGATCGGCTGGATGCCGGAGCCCGCCATCTTGTCGGAGAACTCCAGCGCACCGAACAGATTGTCGGTGTCGGTCAGCGCCAGGGCCGGCTGATGATCTTTCTTCGCGAGCTCGGCGAGCTTGGCGATCTTGATCGAGCCCTTGAGCAGCGAATAGGCCGAGTGAACGTGAAGGTGGACAAATCCGGCGCTCGGCATGGTCGCGTGACGGCCTCTTGCAGATGAGATGGAGCGGTCGCCGGCCCCAGGGGGATGCCGAGGGGATCATGAGAGCATCCTGCACCCGCGTTCCACCGGCCTTTGCCGACTCGCCGCACCATGGTGGGGCGTCGCTGCCGCAGAGTCCACGCCGGAGCGGCCTATCGGCCGCGTCGTCCCGCTTTTCCCCAAGCGCGCCGAGGAGTTCCCGGGCAACGGTTTTCCAACCCTGCTTCTAGAGCTGCGGAATCACCTGCGCCCAGATTGCGATCATCCCGACGAACAGCGTGATCGATGCCAGTGCGGCGGCTTCTTCCACGAAAATCCTGAACATGGCCTGCTCCCTTGCTGGAACGTATGAAGAACATTGTTCTCATTTCGTTCTCGGGAGTCAAGTCATCTGAGGCATCCCCAAAGAGAATGGTTAACTCGTTGACTTCAAACAATAAAAAAGCCCCGGCCAACGGCCGGGGCTTTCGACAACCGCTTCTTGCGAAGCGATCGGTATCAGTAGCGGCCGAGGATCGGGCCACCGAACTTGTAGTTCAGGCGGACGAGGCCCATGTCGACGTCCTGCTTGGTGTGGACCGCCAGGACACCGAGGCCGCCGGTCAGGTTCTGATCCTTGCCGCCCAGGAAGATGTGGTCGTACTCGACGCCAACCGACCAGTTCGGAGCGAAGCCGTACTCGAGGCCTGCGCCGACCGTGCCGCCCCAACGGGTGTCGTTGGCCGAAGCAAGCGACGCGCCGGCGAAAGAGGCGTCGTACTTGGTGCTGACCACAGCCGCGCCGCCCTTCACGTAGACCAGCACGTTGTTCCAGGCGTAGCCGACCTGACCGGTGATCAGACCGAACGCATCGATCTTGGTGTTGTTGGTGAAGCCGGAGATCGCACCGACGTGGCTGCCGGAGAAGTCAGCCCAGTTGCCCTGGCCTTCCACGCCGAACACCCACTGGCCGGACTGCCAGCGATAGCCGATCTGACCACCGACCGTGCCGCCGGTCGCATCGTGCGAACCGTCGCGGCCGAAGCCGACCAGATCCCAGGTCGCGTGCGACGAACCGCCGCCGCCGTTGATGCCGATGTAGAAGCCGCTCCAGTCGTAGATCGCGGCGACCATTGCAGGCGCCTTGGTGTACGGCCGCGCCGCGAGATCAGCAGCCAGCGCCGGTGCAGCCGCGCTCAGCGCGACGAGGCTCACAGCAGCAAGCAACAAATTCTTCTTCATTTGAATCCCGTTCCAGTTTCGTCGTTAGGCCCCCGGGCCGTTGCGTGGTCATAACAGCGATCGACGGAATTGCTGTAACCCCGACGCAACAGTTCGCTCCAAAGGGCCGCGCTTCATTAATGAAGATTTATCAGAGCGCGCTGGAAACCCTTTGAAACAAGCGATTTCAGCGATTCCAATGTCGACGACACGAGATGCACTGCGCACGCGCGTAACATCGCCGCGCGCACATTCGCGTGATTGGAGATTTGAGATGCGTGCATTGTTTACGCTCCTCATTGTCGCCACATTTTCGCTCGCAATCGCCACATTCACGTTAGCGCGGCTGCAAGCAATTGCAGCCGCGCACGGGTCTCCAACGATCTAGTGCCAGGGTGGCGCACTGAGCGATGGCGCGATCTCGATCGCACCCGCCTCACCGCGCTGCGCGATACCATCACATCGCGACAGAGCAGCGTGGTCCAACACGCGATGTGGTTCGCGCGCCGCGCGCCACGTATCCCATGCCGAGATCTCGATCTTGGCGAGCGCGAGCAGATCGCGCACGAGGTTGACCCGCGCAAAGAACAGGCCGGTCGTCGTTCCGTGGCCAAGCTGCGCAGGGTCGATGACGCCGGTCCGGCATAGCTTCCATGCCTCGATCCCGGTGATGAACGCCGTACGAGGCACATCCGCTGGTTCGAAATCGAACTTGAGCAGACTACGGTGCAGCTCGTCGAGCTCGGCATCGACCAGGACCCAGCGTTGCTCGTCCCGGGACCAATACTCGCACACCCAATGATCGTGATAGGGATGCCCGGTAAAATATCTGCCGAAACCGCAGCGTATGCGGGCCGGCACGCGATGATGCCGCAGGACGGCACACGACATCAGTGAAAAATCCCGGCACGTCGCCAATACCCTCGACGGGCCAGGTCGGGCGATGGTCAGCGGTCTCGGGTCGATCGCCAGAATCTGCTTCAGGCGCTGGGCCACAGGCAAGGTGGCGCGGCTTTGACCGGCGAAGGCAGCGACGTCCAATCCCTGCCTCTCGATCCATGCTTCGTGGATCAGGAGGCCCTGCAACGTGCGACACAACCCTGGAATATCCAGCGGTAGGCCGCCGATCAGGGCGGCGTCAGTGCCGGAATCGGTGAGCGCGCTATGGCTGGCGTAGTCGGGAGTCGCGAATTCAGTCATCGAGACATATCGGCAAGATCCCGCAGATCATATCAGGCCCTTGCCGCCCTGCACACGCTCTCGCCACCGCCACCCGCAAATCGGGACGCTGATATGCGGCCGGCCTTGCATCGCGGCTCCGGTGTTGACGCAGACTGCTCCGGGTTTAAGTACGACAGACAAATCTTGCAGGGATGGCGACGTTGGCTGGGCTGGTTCCCTTGACGCCACCAATGCAGGACACATGTCTCAAGCGACCTCTCCCCGCGCGACCACGGCCTCCGCGCCCCCTCACCTCGCCATCGTCCTGTTCTCGCTCGCGATGGGCGGCTTTGCGATCGGAACCACCGAATTCGCATCGATGAGCCTGCTGCCGTTCTTCGCCGCCGACCTTCGGGTCGACGAGCCGGCCGCGGGACACGCGATCAGTGCCTACGCGCTCGGCGTGGTGCTGGGCGCACCGCTGATCGCCGTGCTTGGTGCGCGTTTCGCCCGGCGCACGCAGCTCCTGGTCCTGATGGCCGTGTTCGCGCTCGGTAATGCGCTCACCGCGCTTGCGCCGGGCTTTGGCTGGATGATCGCGGCCCGTTTTCTATCGGGATTGCCGCATGGCGCCTATTTCGGCATCGCCGCACTGGTCGCAGCCTCGCTCGTTCCTCAACATCGCCGCTCGCGCGCGATCGGCCAGGTGATGCTCGGCCTGACCGGCGCCACGATCATTGGCGTGCCCTTGGCCAATCTGGTCGGCCAGACGGTCGGCTGGCGCGCCAGCTTCGGCCTCGTGTCGTTGCTGGCGCTGCTCACGGTCCTGCTTTGCGCCCTGTTCGCGCCGCGCGACCAGGCCGGCAGGTCGGACCCGCTGCGAGAGCTCGGCGCCCTCCGAAGCGGCCGCGTCTGGATCACGCTGGCGATCGCCGCCATCGGCTTCGGCGGCATGTTCGCCGTCTATACTTACCTTGCGACGACATTGATCGAGGTCACCAAGGTCAGCCCGGCGGTGATTCCGGTCTTTCTCGCCGTGTTCGGCGTCGGCGCGACGCTCGGCAATCTGTTCGTGCCGCGCTTCGCGGACCGCGCCTTGATGCCGACGGCGGGCGGCATCCTGTTGTTTTCAGCGGCCGCGTTGCTGGTCTTCCCGCTTGCGGCCGGCAATCCCTGGCTGCTCGCGGCAGACGTCTTCGTGATCGGCGCCAGCGTCTCGCTCGGGGCTGTCCTCCAGACGCGCCTCATGGACGTCGCGGGCGACGCGCAGGCGCTCGCTGCGGCGCTCAACCATTCGGCGTTCAACACCGCCAACGCGCTCGGCCCGTTCCTGGGCGGCCTCGCCATTCGCGAAGGGCTGGGCTGGACCTCCACCGGTCCCGTCGGCGCCGCGCTCGCGCTTGTTGGCTTCCTGATTTGGATCGTCGCCGCGCGCGAGGCCGGAGCCGCGCCGGTCGCGGACACATCAAGCGACGCTGCCTTGCTGAAGACCACTCCCGCGAGGCCGGCGCCACCGCTGGCGCCGGATGACCGGAGCCGTTCGGATGCCGTCAGGGATCCGGTGGCTTAGCGGCAGCTCGAGCAACTCTTAGGGATCATCAACCGCCAGATCTGACAAACGTGCAGGTCTTTCGAGAAAGCACGACTCCACGTTCCGGATCCCGCAATCGCCGTTGATGTGAATTTGCGTGATTTGACCGCGATGCTATCTCCCGCCCGCTCTCGACAACAAAGACGAGAGAACTGGAGAATGTTCATGTCTGTCACGAACACTGGAATCGGCCGGCGAGACTTCATCGCATCCTCGCTGATCGGTACCATTGGCCTCAATCTTTCGCTCGCAGGAAGCGCCTCACCCGCACAGGCCGCAGAAGGCGCTGCAAGCCCTGCTGGTGACACCAGCATTCGCAAATTCAATATCGACATCCCTGAGTCCGCCCTCGACGATTTGCGCCGGCGCATCGGCGCGACGCGCTGGCCCGACCGCGAAACGGTGCCCGACACCTCGCAAGGCGTGCAGCTCGCGCGGCTGCAGGCGCTTTGCGGCTACTGGGCCAGGTCCTATGACTGGCGCAAGATCGAGAAGCGGCTCAACGGGCTGCCGCAGTTCATCACGCAAATTGACGGCCTCGACATCCATTTCATCCATGTCAGGTCGCCCAATCCTGACGCCCTGCCCATCATCATCACCCACGGCTGGCCGGGCTCGATCCTCGAAATGCTCAAGACCATCGGGCCGCTGACCGATCCGGTGGCGCATGGCGGGCGCGCGGAGGACGCCTTCCACGTCGTCATCCCCTCGATTCCCGGTTACGGCTTCTCGGCCAAGCCGCGCGAACTCGGATGGGGTCCGGACCGCGTGGCGCGCGCCTGGGACGTGCTCATGAAGCGGCTCGGCTATGTCAGGTACGTCTCGCAGGGCGGCGACCACGGCTCGGTGATCTCCGACGCGCTCGCGCGCCAGAAGCCCGCTGGCCTTCTGGGTATCCACGTCAACATGCCGCCGACCGTGCCTGCCGAATACGTCAGGGGCATCAATGCCGGCGACCCGCCGCCCGCCGGCCTGCCCGAGCCGGAACGCGTGGCCTTCGAGACCCTGAGCAAGTTCTTCGCGCGAAGCGCGGCCTATGGCGCGATGATGGTGACGCGCCCGCAGACGATCGGTTACGGGCTTTGCGACTCGCCCGCGACACTCGCCGCCTTCATGTACGAGAAGATCGCCGAGTGGACGGACAGCGGCAGCGAGCCCGAGCGCGTGCTGACGAAAGACGAGATCCTGGATGCCATCTCGCTCTACTGGCTCACCAATACCGGTGCGTCGGCCAGCGGGTTCTACTGGGAGAATAATAACAACAACTTCAGCTCGGCCGCGCAGAAGACCACGGAGATCACGGTGCCGGTCGCGGTGACCGTGTTCCCCGCCGAGATCTATCGCGCGCCGAAGACATGGACGCAGCGCGCATATCCGACGCTCCATTACTTCAACGAGGTCGACAAGGGCGGCCACTTCGCAGCGTGGGAGCAGCCGCAGCTCTTCGCAACGGAGATGCGGGCGGCCTTCAGATCGCTGCGCTAGGCCGTTCGATCCGTGAGCCGGGCGGTGCTGTCGTGGCCCGCCCGGCGCAATAAACGCGCACATGCATGCGACCGAAAGTTGTACGCGCGCCGATCATCATGTAACGTCAGCGTCTATCTTCACCGCGCGTGGCCCAGTCGTTACATGCTTGCCCGTATTTTGTTTCTCGTGGCCATGCTGCTTCCATGCGCACTGCATGCCAAGGAAGCGCCTGCCGAAAAAACCGGATTTGCATCGAGGCTGACGATCTATCTGGCCAAGGGAGCACCGGACGCGTGCGGGCCGGGCTGCGACCGCTGGATCGCCATCGAGGGCGAGATCGATGGGGATGCAAGCCAACGCATTCGCCGCTTCCTGGCCGGCGTCAAGGACACGCAGCGTCCGATCTACCTTCATTCACCTGGCGGAAACGTGGAGCAGTCCTACGTCATCGGCCGGCTGCTGCGCAGTCGCAAGGCGGTCGCGCGGGTCGGACGGACGATCGCGACGGCGTGCGCCGCCGGCACACAGGTGGACGCCGCGTGCTTGAAGACGAAGGCCGCCGGCGGCGAGGTCGAGGCGGAGCTCACGACCTACCATGCGATGTGCAGCTCGGCCTGCGGTTACCTGTTTCTCGGGGCGACATCGCGCGAGGTGGCTCCCGACGCCGCGCTGGCGGTCCATAACTCCAGGCTGGTCCTCGTCTTTCACGGGCATCCGGCTCCGCAGGCGGTCGCGGAATACAGGCAGCGCCGGATCGCGAATGCCGAACGCGACCGCGCCGCATTCATCGCAGCGATGGGGATCAGCCGCGAGCTCGACAATCTCATCCGGACGGTGAAGTTCGAAAACCTGCATATGCTGACGCGAGCCGAGCTCTATCGTTTCGGAATCGACACGCGAGCGTTTGCCGAAGGGATGTGGAGGCTGGAAAAGGCAACGCCGCCGTTCATCAGCAAGATTGCGGTGATGAAGAAGGAGAGCGGCTCTTCGTTCCGGACCATGGAGTGGCGCATGTTTTGCGACACCAGGAATCGTGTGCCGCTGATGTTCGCGGGCGAGATCGACGAGGCGAGCGTCGGCAAGAGTACGATCATGATGACCGCGGACGCCGACAAGGACCACGAAGCCGGAGGTTTTCCGGTGCGAGCCACGAAGTACGAGATGTGGAGCGGCAGTATCGACCCTGACATGGTCAAGGCGATCATGGCGTCCCACTCTCTCCATGTCCGGCGGACCACGCCGATGCCGGACGAAAAGGTGAACGTCACGAAATTTGACATCGACCTGACGGGCCTGGCATCGATGCGAACTCAGCTTGCGGCGGCGTGCTCGTCGGTCGCGGCCAAGCCGAAAGGTCCCTGGCCGGCGAGCCCTGGGCCAGCAATTCCGCTGCCGAACGTCACCGCACCTCCGCCCTCGGCCGTGCCGTCGCCGTAAGCGCAGGAGCGCAATTCGAAGGCCCGTGGCATAACGTAGGTTCACTCTGGGGCCGTTGCTGATTTCGCCTGCGCGACTGGGATCGACCGGTCACAATCAATACATGCATGCTGAAGAAATCAACACTGTGAACATATCGACGTCGAACTCATTCTCCAAGCTAAGTCCGAACCGCTCTAACCATTTATCCTGAGCCAGGTAGGCCAACTTCTCTCGCGCCTGTGGGCAATCAAATTTGAGCTTTCCAACATTCTGAAGGTGATGGACCATTTCGTGTACCAGGACCGATTGGTCCGTCGGCGAAGTGCCGCCCCAATCATCAGGAAGCAGGATCGTTCTCGTCTCGTTGTCGTAAAGTGCGACAACCTCGCGCTGAGCTAGTTGCCCATCGCTTTCCATGAAGCCTTGCGAAGAAGTGCGGTCCCTCGCACGCAACCTCGCCAGCTCCATCTTCGACGCAAATTCAACGACGGGACGCTGTTTGATGGCAGGCAGGTCGAAATTCGATGAGAGCCAAGTCACAATGTCATCCAACAGGGCTTCCGTAAGTTGAGCTGTATCAGAATGCAACGAAACCGAACGCGACTCGGCGGACGCGCTGCGCTCCAAAGCATATTCGCAATGGGCTTTAGTGGATGTGGCTAACGTTAGGGAGACTATCGCCGCGACCAAGAGGAATTGCTTGAACATGATCCTCTCCTCAGAGGCTGTTCGAAAAAGAAGCTCTTCAAAAAATCAGTCGGCAGTTAAACAGCTGGAACATAGCATTCGCCTGGCGACGTCGTTGTGAACCCATTCACACCCAAGAACTCACAACGCCGCTGTCAGCGCTCGCCTGCTCGAAACTCGGTTGTTCGTCTTCACGGTGGCAGCAGAGCGGCCGCGATTCCGCCGCTGAGGTCAGGCGGCCGCACGAAGAGAAGACGGGAGGTCGCCGGTATTTCCGCGTCATCCCTGCCGTCCTGGCCGATCAGGATCAATCCGGCTCCGCCATTCGCCACATTGAGAACCACCGGCTCTCCGCTCCACGTCTTGATTGGCTGCATTCCCACGATGAGGAATTCGCCCATGGGCTGATCAAGATATTGAAGGCGCAATTGCGGACCGACCTCCGCTGCCGCAAGTTCAAAGCCGAGTTGCCGGGCTCGCGCGTAAATGACGGCCAGAGGTACGCTATCGGATTTAAAGCCAAGCTCGACCGCGGATACCGCCACAAGCTCTACGTCCATCTTGCTGGAACTGACGATGAAGGCCGGTCGAGCGAGAACTTCCGCGGCCAGCCCGCCGATATTGCAACCGACGGCATCCAACGCATTGCGCAGCGCAACGGAGTTGCCAAAGGTACCGACGGCAATCGTCTTCCATGTCGGCACATCGCGGGCGGACCCGATGAGTTTTTGCGGCAAATCAACTGCGCGAACTTTGCCGAGCTTCAGTTGATTCTGTAAGACGTCACGCGCCGAGCATTGTCCCCACGCCTTGGGCGTGACCTGAAACAAGGAAGCGGCACAGAGCAATGCAACCATCAAGCAATGGCTGCCCCACCTCGCGTTCAGATGGTGATGTGGTGCGGCGCGATCCGCTCGGCTTGCCAGAATGCACATGTCGAATATCGACTTGTTGCAAAATTCAACTGAAAAGAACCCGCCTCCGAGTCAATGGGAAGAACGGAGGCCAATGAAAAACATCGTCCGACCGAGCTCAAAAGGGGAGCCGGAGGCGGGGCACTATTGGCTCAAGTATTCCAATTTCAAATGAACGGGCGGCGGTCCGTAAGCCCGATCGCTCGTCGCATCAAACCGAAAACGGAATGACGTGCTCAAACGTAGCACCACGAGTCCCTCGGTACAATCGGCAACTCCGCCCACCAGCGTGCATAGCGCGCTTCACCGCGATCGCGACGTTCGAACAACCACTCTGGCACTCGAAGTGCGTTACGTGGGTTTAACTCAGAAAATCTCAGGTTCGCCGCGAACACCACTCCGCGCGAAAACTTGCTTGCCAGTGACGGTGCGCCGCCATCCGCCGAGAAACGGCAGAGTTGCTTCCGCTTGCGAAGACTGAACCAGGATCACGCCGCTGAAGACGAACCTTCATCGAGATTGAACTGGAGGTTCGCTCCTCGAACGTTGCTCGATACATGCCTCTCGGACATTTTACACAACTATGGAGGTATCCCATGCCGATCGTCCAATTTACTCGCTTCAAAACCGACAAGGCCGAGGAAATGGTCCAGATCATCAGGCAGGCGAAGAAAATCTTTGAAAAACACGGTGCCGAATTTCTTCGGCTCTCCCGTTTCCACACCGGTCCTTGGGCAGGAGAGTTGCTGGTTACGACGCGCTACTCCAGTTGGGAAGTTTACGGCAAGGTGCAGGAGGCCGTGTCAAAGGACCCGGAGTTTGCGCAGGTGCAGGCTGACGGAATGAAGATTGCCGAACTACAGGCCCGTAACATCGCCGTTAGCATCGATCTCTAGTTGGGGCGCCGCCCCGCAAACCATATTAAGCGCGGAGGCCACTCGACATATGCCGGTGGCCTTCCCGATCCGATCACAGCAAGCGGCAGCTTGGCGGGCCAAGCCGGGTTCAATCGCCTTTCGAGCGTTCAATTTCGCCGGCCAAGAGGCATCCGGCTTCAACGCACTCCGGGCCTTGCGATTTAAAGACCACTTGGTCTATATATTGGCAATGAGCCGCCAAGCCCCAATGCAGTTGCCCCGCGGTCGCCCCCGCAGTTTCGACGTGGAAGCCGCTGTCGAGCGCGCCATGGATGTGTTCTGGTCGCGCGGCTATCACTGCACGGCGCTCCCCGACCTTCTTCGTGCGACGAAGCTTTCACGTGGCAGCCTTTACGCTGCTTTCGGTGACAAGCACTCGCTGTTCTTGCGTGCGCTTGATCGCTACATTGCCGATGCTCTGACGCGGATGGATATCGAGCTCGCCCCCCGCAGGGAGCCGGTCGACGGCCTGCGGACCTTTCTTGCCGGCTATGTCGACCGCACAAGCGGTGCCAATGGCCGGCGCGGATGCCTGCTCGTGGCCACAGCCATGGAACTGGCAGGCCAGGACGCCGAAGTCGGTCGGCGCGTCGCGAGCTTTTTCAAGGCCATGGAGGCCAGGCTGGCCGATGCACTTTCGCGTGCGGGGGCGGCGGGCAAGCTGGCCGACGGTGTCGAGCCTTCAAGAGCCGCCCGAATTCTCGTCTGTTTCGTCGAGGGGCTGCGCGTGGTCGGCAAGACGGCACCGGCACGGATGACGTCGCAAGCCACCGCCGACGCTCTGCTCGACCGCTTCATCAGGTGAACAACCCATGCCGCGCCTTGCGCCATTGTCGCGCGCCAATATTTGGACCGATCGGTCTTGAAAGGAAGGATGCCATGTCTGCCATCCAGATCGTCTGCGCGGTCGTCGTTCCCCTGCTCTGGGGTTACCAGTTCGTGGCCATTAAGGTGGGCGTGACGGAGTTTCCGCCTCTCTTCTTCCTCGCGCTGCGCTTCCTGGCCATCGCGCTGCTGCTCGTTCCGTTCGTCAAGAGGCCCGCGCGCCACGAGGTCGGCCCCGTCGCAGCCATTTCGATTTTCCTTGGCGGACTGAATTTCGGGCTCTTCTATGTTGGCCTTGGGCTCGGCTCGGGAAGCATCTCGGCGGTCGCCTATCAGCTCGCCACGCCCTTCACCGTCCTGCTCGCCTGGCCGCTGCTCGCGGAGAGGCCGTCTGCCACCACGTCCGCCGGTGTGGCGCTCGCATTCGTCGGCGTGGTCGTGTTGGCGGCGGAGCCCGGCCAGGCGGCAAACGCGCTTCCGCTGCTGCTCGTGGTCGGGGCAGCCTTCGCCTTCGCGGTGTCCAACGTTCTGACGAAGCGCTACGGCCCTTTCGATCCCCTGATGTTGATGGGATGGTCGTCGCTGCTCACGGTGCCGCAGGTCATGGTGATGTCGCTGCTCCTTGAGTATGGACAGCTGGCGAGCCTCGTCACGGCGGATGAACGTGGCTGGCTGGCCCTCGCCTATACCATCTTCATCGGAGGAATTGTCGGGTTCGGCCTCTGGTTCTGGCTGATCGCGCGCTGCTCCATGGGCCGCGTCGCACCTTTCGGTCTGCTGCTTCCGGTGTTCGCCTTGATGTCGAGCGTGCTGTTCCTTGGCGACCGCATAACCCCGAAGTTGATCGTCGGTGGGCTGCTCGCGATCTCCGGCGTCGCCATGACACAAATCAGACCGAGCGTTCGGGCCAACCTACCCCCCGGAAGCCAACGCTCGGCCTCATGAGCCGCCGCCCCTGACCGGCGTGTAGATCACGAGCTTCAGCGCGGGATCGTCGTTGGCCTGGAAGCTGGTGTGCTCGAAATGCAGCACGCCGAGGGTCGGATGCGACATGGTCTTGAGGCCCGACGACGTGCTGCGGATCTCGTGCGCCTCCCACCATTTGACGAATTCCGGACTGCCCTGCCGCAGCCGCGTCAGCAATTCCGCGAAGGCGGGATCGCCAGCCCAAACGTCGTGGGTGGCGCGAAACATCGCCACCATGCGCTTGGCGACCTCCGCCCAGCCCGCGCCGTAAGCCTTGCGCGTCTGCTTGTTGGTCATCATCAGGAGCATCGTGTTGCGATCCTCCTCCGGCAACCGGCCGAACGCAAAAACCTGCTCGGCGGCTTCGTTCCAGGCCAGCACGTCCCAGCGCCGCCCGGTGATATAGGCCGGATGCGGCAGGCTCTCGATCAGCCGCAGGATCGGCGGCGGCACGATCTCGCGCGTGAACGCCCGTCTGTCGCCGTCGCGCGCCAGCGCCTTGAGATGCGCGTGCTCGGTCTTGCTGAGGCGCAGCGCCCGGGCCAGCGCGTCGACGGTGGTCACCGACGGGCTGACGGTACGGCCCTGCTCGAGACGGATGTACCAGTCGACACCGATGCCGGCGAGCTGGGCGACCTCCTCACGGCGCAGGCCCGCGGTGCGCCGCCGGAGCCCTGCCGGAAGCCCGACGGTCTTCGGCGACAGCTTTTCGCGGCGGGACCTCAGGAAGTCGCCGAATTCGACGCGGCGAGGGTCGGCCATGATGAGTGTCCTCGATGGAGGGTCTGGAGAATACTAGGATAATACCAGGCCTTCTTGCCCCTTCAAGGGCGCCGCATATGGGTATCACCCATCTCTGAGGTGAACATCATGAAAGCTGCCGTACTGAAGTCCTTCGGATCCCCGCTGGTGATTGGGGACGTGCCCGCACCGGTGCTTGGCACCGGCGAGGTGATCGTCGACATCGTTGCCACCCGCGTGATCTCGTATACGAACGAGGTGTTGAGTGGTGAACGCAAATACGCGCTGGACCTCCCCGTCGTCCCCGGCGCGGGCGGGGTCGGCCGGGTGCGCGCGATCGGCCCGGACGCGACCAAACTTGCAATCGGTGACTGGGTGCTATGCGGACCGACGGTGCGCGCGCGCGACGACGCGATCGCTCCCGACATCCACCTGCAGGGCGTCAGTGCCCGCGGCGAAGGCGGGATGCGGCTCGAAAAGTATTTTCACGACGGCTCGTTCGCCGAGCAGATGCGGGTGCCGACCGAGAACGTGACGCGGCTCGGCCAGATCAGCGCAGCGGAGGCCAGTCAATGGTGCGCGCTGGGCAACATGCTGGTGCCGTATGGCGGCTTCCTGGCTGCCAAACTCCAGCCCGGCGAGACCGTGCTGGTGAGCGGCGCGACCGGCAATTTCGGCAGCGCCGCCGTGGCGGTGGCGCTCGCGATGGGCGCCGCCTGCGTGGTGGCGCCGGGCCGCAACGAGGCGATGTTGGCCGAACTCGTGCGTCGTTACGGCAAACGCGTCAGACCCGTGAAGCTGACAGGCAACGAGGCCGACGATTGCGCGCGCATGAAGCGCGCCGCACCCGGCCCGATCGATTGCGTGCTCGACATCATGCCGCCTTCGGTCGCGACGACGGTGGTGCGCGCCGCGATCATGACGGTGCGTCCTTACGGCCGCGTCGTGCTGATGGGCGGCGTCAACATGCAGGGCGGCGCGGGTCTCGAGCTGCCCTACAACTGGATCATGCGCGAATGCATCACCATCCACGGCGTGTGGATGTATCCAGCGGATGCAGCCGTCCGCCTGATCGCGCTGGTGCGCGCGGGGCTTCTACGCCTCGATCACTACGAGACAAAGGACTTCGATCTCGACCACGCCAACGAGGCCGTGGCGTACGCGGCCGCCAACGCCGGCCCGTTCAGCATGACGATGATCCGGCCGTAAATGGCCGTGAGGCTGCGGCGATACGCGATCGCCGCCGGTCTGCTTGCGATGTCAGATGGCTGGGCCGCCTCACCCCCGACAGTAGCCGGCCACGGCCGGCTACTGTGCATGGGGTTGTTTTCGCAGTTTTGTTATTCGAGCTCGACCACCTGGCCGTTCGACAGCGACACGCGCCGGTCCATGCGGCCGGCCAGCTCCATGTTGTGGGTCGCGATCAGCATGGAGACCTTGGTCGCCTTGACCAGCTGCATCAGGGCCTGGAAGACGTGACCGGCCGTGTGCGGATCGAGGTTGCCGGTCGGCTCGTCCGCAAACAGCACGCGCGGCGCGTTGGCCACCGCGCGCGCGATCGCAACGCGCTGCTGCTCGCCGCCCGACAGCTCCGCCGGGCGATGGGTGATGCGGTCGCCGAGGCCGAGATAGCCCAGGATCTCCTTGGCGCGCTTGACGCTCTCGGACTTCTTCAGGCCGCGGATCATCTGCGGCAGCATGACGTTCTCCAGCGCCGAGAACTCCGGCAGCAGCCGGTGCGACTGGTAGACAAAGCCGATGTCGGTGCGGCGCAGCTGCGTACGCTCGATGTCGGGCAGTTGCGAGGTCGGCGCGCCATTGACGTAGACCTCGCCGGAATCGGGCGCTTCCAGCAGTCCCGCGATGTGCAGCAACGTCGATTTGCCCGAGCCCGACGGCGCCACCAGCGCGACCGATTGCCCGGCCCACAGCGCGAGCTTAGCGTTGTCGAGGATCGTCAGCGGCACCTCGCCCTGCAAGTACTGCCGCTTTATCTCGTGGAGATAAATGACCGGTACATCCTCAGCCCCCTGTTGCTGCTCCATCAGCCCCTCACTCGTACCGGAGCGCTTCGACTGGATCGAGGCGCGCAGCGCGCCACGACGGATACAGCGTCGCCAGGAACGACAGCGTCAGCGCCATGATGACGACGGCCGTGGTCTCGCCGACGTCGATCTCGGCGGGCAGTTTCGACAGGAAGTAGAGCTCCGGCGAGAACAGCTCGGTGCTGGTGAGCCAGGACAGGAATTGCCTGATCGATTCGATGTTGAGGCAGATCACGAGGCCGACGAAGAAGCCGACCAGCGTGCCGACCACGCCGATCGAGGCGCCCGTGATCAGGAAGATGCGCATGATCGAGCCTTGCGAGGCGCCCATGGTGCGCAGGATGGCGATGTCGCTGCCCTTGTCCTTCACCAGCATGATCAGGCCGGACACGATGTTGAGTGCGGCGACCAGCACGATCATGGTCAGGATCAGGAACATCACGTTGCGCTCGACCTGGAGCGCGTTGAAGAAGGTCGAGTTGCGCTGCCGCCAGTCGACCAGGAACACCGGGCGGCCCGCCGCTTCCGTCACCGCCTTGCGGAAGGCGTCGATCTTGTCGGGATTGGTGGTGAACACCTCGATCGAGGTGACGTCGTTGCTGCGGTTGAAATAGGCCTGCGCTTCGGCCAGCGGCATGAACACGAAGCCGAGATCGTATTCGGACATGCCGATCTCGAACACGGCGACGATCTTGTAAGGCTTGATGCGCGGCGTCGTGCCCATCGGCGTGACCGCGCCCTTCGGCGCCACCAGCGTGATGCTGTCGCCGGCGTGCAGCGACAACTGGTCGGCGAGGCGCCGGCCGATCGCGACGCCCTGCCCGTCGTCAAAGCCTTCGAGCGAGCCCTGCTTGATGTTCTTGGCGATCGAGGTGAGGTTGTTGAGGTCGTCGGAGCGGATGCCGCGCACGAGCACGCCCGAGGCGTTCCAGGGCGAGGACGCCAGCGCCTGGCCGTCCACCACGGGCGCGGCAAGTCGGATGCCCTGGACCTGGCTGATGCGGTCGGCGACGTCCTTCCAGTCGGTCAGCGGCGATTCCAGCGGCTGGACCAGGATGTGGCCGTTCAGCCCCAGGATCTTGTCGAGCAGCTCCTTGCGGAAGCCGTTCATGACGGCCATGACGATGATCAGCGTCGCCACCCCCAGCATGATGCCGAGAAAGGAGAACCCGGCGATGACCGAGATGAATCCCTCCTTGCGGCGCGCCCGCAAATAGCGCCCCGACAGCATCCACTCGAATGGCGCAAAAGGCGCGGTTTTCACGGTTTCGGTCATGGTCTCATCCATCGCTCGATAATCCCATGATTCGGGGTCAATTGTGGCCGGATTGGCGGCCGCGATATCGGGCGATGAACAATATTCAGCCGACCAGCCGGGCGACCGCGTCCGCAGGCGACATCGTCTCGCGTGAGCCGTCGCTGCGCCGCTTGAGCTCGACCTTGCCGTCGGCGAGCCCCTTCGGCCCGATCATGATCTGCCAGGGGATGCCGATCAGGTCGGCAGCGGCGAATTTGGCGCCGGCGCGCTGGTCGGTGTCGTCGTAGAGCACGTCGACGCCCCTGGCCTGGAGCTCCGCATAAAGCTTCTCGCAGGCCGCATCGACCGCGGCATCGCCCTGCTTGAGGTTCAGCACCACCGCGCGGAACGGCGCGACAGCTTCCGGCCATTTGATGCCGGCATCGTCATGGCAGGCCTCGATGATGGCGCCGAGCAGGCGCGAGACGCCGACACCGTAGGAGCCGCCATGGATCGGCACGTCGACACCGTCGGGCCCCGCCACCATCGCCTTCATCGGCTCGGAATATTTCGTGCCGAAATAGAAGATCTGGCCGACCTCGATGCCGCGGGTGTTCACGCGCTTGTCAGCGGGCACTTCCTGCTCAAACCGCGCGGCGTCGTGCACGTCCTCGGTCGCAGCATAGACCGACGTCCATTGCTTGATGATCGGCGTGAGGTCGCTCTCATAGTCGACGTCCTCGCCGGGCACCGGCAGGTCCAGGACGTCGCGATTGATGAACACGCCGGATTCGCCGGTTTCGGCGAGCACGATGAATTCGTGGCTGAGATCGCCGCCGATCGGGCCGGTCTCGGCACGCATCGGGATCGCCTTCAGCCCCATCCGCGCGAAGGTGCGCAGGTAAGCGACGAACATCTTGTTGTAGGCGACGCGCGCCGCCGCCTCGTTGAGGTCGAAGGAATAGGCATCCTTCATCAGGAATTCGCGGCCGCGCATCACGCCGAAGCGCGGGCGCTGCTCGTCGCGGAATTTCCATTGGATATGATAGAGATTCAGCGGCAGGTTCTTGTAGGACTTCACATAGGCGCGGAAGATCTCGGTGATCATTTCCTCGTTGGTCGGCCCGTACAGCAGCTCGCGCTTGTGGCGGTCGGCGATGCGCAGCATCTCCGGGCCGTAGGCGTCGTAGCGGCCGCTCTCGCGCCAGAGGTCGGCGAGCTGGAGCGTCGGCATCAGCAGTTCCAGCGCACCGGAGCGGTCCTGCTCCTCGCGCACGATCTGCTCGATCTTCTTCAGCACGCGGAAGCCGAGCGGCAGCCAGGCATAGATGCCGGCCGCCTCCTGCCGGATCATGCCGGCGCGCAGCATCAGCCGGTGCGAGACGATCTCCGCCTCTTTCGGATTTTCCTTCAGGATGGGCAGAAAGAATCGCGACAACCGCATGGCAACACTCTGAGAATCAGTGAGGGGTTGCAGTGAAACCGGATTGGGAGCGAAAACACAAGACCGGGAATGAGGAAAAGCCGCTAACACGGCGGAATTCCTTGTCATTTTTCCGTCGACTTCAGGTTCAGCTTGAACCGCAGCAGTGCCCCTTACGGCGTCACCTCGAGCTCGTCCTCGAGCGTGATCTTCTCGAAGTCGGTCACCAGCGCATCGATCCGCACATGCCAGCGGCCGGCAAAGGGCAGCTCGACCTTGCGCACGTGCCAATAGCCGTCCGGCCCGAGCGAAGCGTCCCGCTCCAGCGGCTCGATACCGCGCTCGGGCAGGCTCAGGGTCAGCGTCACCTCCTTGGCCGCCAGCGGCGTCGCTTCGCCGGTCATGAGCTGGAGCACGAAGTCATCGACGCCGGCCTTGCCCGGCGAGACCAGGACCTGGAACATCGCCTTGTCGGTGTGGATGTGGATCGCCAGAGGCGTCTCCGGAACGATTGTCCGCGGCGGGGGCGTGAAGCGCCAGCCGGCGACGACGGCAAGGATCGCGAGGCCGATCACACATTCGAGCAGGATCGAGCGCTTCAGCGCCGGCGCAGCCGCCTCGTCCTGGGCCAGCGCCGGGGTCAGGCGAACGCGATTGAGCGCGGCCAGCGCCAATAGTGCAGCGACCAGCGCGAGCTTGATCGAGAGGATGAGGCCGTAGCGGGTCTCGACCAGCGCCGCCGGCTTTTCGAGCTGGACGACCGCGAGCACAAGACCGGTCAATGCCAGCATCGCGACGACAGGCACCGCGATCCGGGAGAAGCGGTTGACGACGGGCAATGCCGCCGCCGGGTTCGAGACGAGTGCAGCGAGCGGGGCCAGCGCCCCGATCCAGAACGCAACGCCGAGGCCGTGGAGGAAGATCGCCGGCCGTGTCACCATTTCGGGCGGTGCCGTTGCGGCGTGTCCGGTCATGGCCAGCGACAAGCCGACGCCGACAAACGCAATGGCCGCAAGCGCCCGCGCATACCACGCACCACGCAGCGCCAGCATCGCCAGCAGCATCGCGGTGACGGCGACCAGCACTGCGGGACCGGCGCTCGTCGCGGACGCAACCTTCCAGGGAGTAACGGTCGCGAGAGCCGCTGGCGGCAGGCCGAGGAGATCGAGGCCCAGGACGCCAAGGGCGACAACAGCGCTCGGCAGGCCAACCACGAGCGCGACACGCGCCACGGCGGCTCCTGTCATCGACCATGCAATCCAGCGCGCAAAGAACACACCGCCGACACCGACGAACAGCCCGATATAGAGACCGACTCGCACCAGCCAGATCAGCGCGTTCAATCCGCTATCCGTAGTGGCAGGAGGTTGCGTTCCCGTCGGCATGCCGATCGAGAAGATCACCGATCCCGCGACGGGATGGCCGTCTTGCGAGATCACGCGATAGCTCACAACCGCCGTGCCCTGCGGCAGGTCGGCCGGCAGCGCGACCGAGATGGTCTCGCCCGATGCGCTGACGCGCGCATCGTCCCGTGCCCTGCCCGCGCCGTCGATCAGCCGGATCGCGCCCGGCGTCACCGCCTCGTTGAAGCGCAACTCCACCGCCTTCGGTGCGGTCGCAAGCATGCTGCCGCTCGCCGGCTCGACCGCGACGATCGCCGCATGCGCAAAGGCGCCGGTCGCGAAGCCGACAACAAGAAGCAGCGTCGCGAGCGCGGCCAGCAGGCGCATCAGGGCTTTGGCAACAGCTTCAGGCCAGGTGCCGGCGACTTGCCCTCGTGCGAATGCCCCGCCCCTTCCGCCGGGATCTCGATCCAGCGGCTGACGCCGGTCTCGCATTCCTGGACGACGGGGAAGTACAGAATCGAGTTCGGCTTCAGGCTCTCGGTGAGGAAGCTGCTGATGACGAACTCGTCGTAATTGTGATCCGGCAGCTTGCCGCCGGACCACGCCACCTCCTTGACGCCGGAGGAGAGCTTGTTGCCGTGATAATCGTACTCATTGGCGTATTTGCCTTCGACCACGTCGACGCTCCAGCCCGCCTTCGGCATCGGCTTCACCGCGATCACGCCCTCCGGAATCTGCACCCGGATCTTCACCGTGGGCGAGCCCTTGCAGCCGTGCGGCACGGCGAAGACGGCCTTATAGTACGAGCCAACCGCCGCCTGCTTGGTCTCCAGCGTGATATGCGCCGACGCCGGCGATGCGGCGAGTGCAGCGATCAGGATCAGGCAGGATCTCTTCGACATGTTCAGCACCCTCGACAACGTCATTTGATCAGGATCGGCGATTCAATGCTGACATGATCGGCCTCGGAGATCGAAATTCCGAGGCCCAGCATCCAGCGTCCCGGCGTCAATTGCGCGACCTTCACATGCCAGCTGTCCTCGCCGTCGCGCGAAGCCTCGACCGGCGCGAGCTTCCTGCCAGACTGGTCCACGAGCGTCACCGACACGGCTTTAGCCTTGAGCGGCGCCTCGTCCGTCGTCTCGAGCTGGATCGCGATCTCGACCGGACCAGCCCGGCCCGGCGAGACCGTGACATTGGCCATCGCCTTCTCGGTGTGCAGATGGGTGAAGAAACTGTCGTCGTCGGTCGCCGCAGCAAGCGGTGTCGCGGCAACCGACAGCAACGCAGCCATCGCGAGCGCAAGGCCCACGAAATTTCGAGGCAAGGTCATCGGGGACTTGATCCGTTTCATCACATCTTCATTCCCGAATGATCAGGCATTTTTTTCATCATGTGCCCGCCGTCGCCGGGCGCCTGCGCGCCGACGCCCTGGACGTCCAGGGAAACGGCGACCTTGCCGGCCTTCTCGAACTGAAGCGTCACCGGCACCTTGTCGCCCTGCTTGAACGGACCCTTCAGCTCCTGGAGCATCAAATGATAGCCGCCGGGCGCGAACTTCACGGTCTTGCCCGGCTCGATCAACAGCCCCTTGTCGAGCTGACGCATCTTCATCACACCATTGTCCACCGCCATCTCGTGGACCTCGGCCTTGCCGGCGATATCGGCGGAAACGCTGACCAGCCTGTCCGCCACTGTGCCCTTGTTCTCGATGGTGAGATAGCCGCCCGCGACCTTGGCGCCACCAGGCGTCGCCCGGCTCCAGGCCTGCGAGATGACGAGATCGCCGGCCTTGACGTCGTCGGCGCGCACCGGGGCTGCAAACATTGCGGCGGAGAGCGCTGCGAGCGTGAGCATGCGTGAGAGCTTGTTCATGTCGTTTGCCTTTCTTGTCGTCGTGAACATCATCCCATCCATCAGAACGTGTACTTGCCGGCGAGAACGAAGGTTCGCCCCGGGAACGGATGGAACAGGAAATACTGCTCGTTGAAGAGATTATCGATGCCGAAGTCGAACGCGAGATTCTTCGTCGCGTTATAGTGCATCTTCAAGTCCACAACGAAAAAGTTATCGAACGCGCCGTAGACGTGGGAGACACGATCGGTGTTGTCCAGCGTCGAGTACTGCTTGCCGCTGTAGCGTGCGGCAACGGTATAGGCCCAGTTCTCGTTCGGCCGATAGGTGACGCCCAATTTGGCACGCCAGTCCGGGACGTAGGGCACGCGCTTGCCGACGACGGTCGTGGCAAGATTCGTCAGAGGATCGACACCGGCCCAGCCCGCGTCGGCCAGGATTCGCGAGTCGACATAGGTCACGCTGCCGAACAACTGTAGACCGTTGATGAGAACGTTGTCCTTATCGGCGGACAACTCGACACCCTGCAACTGGATCGCATCGACATTGCTGAACGTGGTTGCGCTCTGGGTCGCGTTGATCATGTTGGTTTGCGCGATGATCGCGTTGTTGGTCCGCTCCCTGAACAGGGTCAACCGGACTCGGCCATCATTCCAGTGACGCTCGATATTGAGCTCGCCGGTAAAGTCCTGCTCGGGTTTCAGGAAAGGATTGGCCACCGTGATCGTATTGCCGACGGTCACGTTCTGATAGAGTTCGAGAACCGTCGGGTAGCGATAGGCCTCGCCGAAATTGACCGTGATATTCCAATCCTTGTTCGGGTCGTAGGAGAGCGACGCCTTCGGCGAGAAATTCGTCGACGCAAGGCCCGGCTGGTTCTTCGTGAACGACGAGGTGATGACACCCGCCCCGCTCGCCAAGGTCACGACGTTCTGACCATCGAGCGATTGCCAGGTCTCCAGCCGCCCGCCCAAGGTCAACTTCAGATTGGGCTGGATTTTCCAGGCATCCTGAAGCCAGAGCGCGCCGGTGCGGGTTTCCCCCTGACTGTTCGCGTAAAGCTGTCCCGTGCCGGTCGAGGCCTGATACCAGACGGCCGAGCCATAAGTCGGGTTTTCCAGGCGGTACCGGTCGCCGTGGATGCCGAAGCTGATCTCGTGCGCCCCGCCGTAACCGAGCGGACGCCAGATGCCCTTGGCGTCGGCGTTCTGCCAGTTGGTGCCGTCCATGCGCTGGATCTTGCCGTTCTGCGAGAAGCCGACGCCGGTGGGAGTTACGGTATAGGGGTTGAGCTGGGTGTCCTCGAGATAGTTGTAGCTCGAGGCCGACAGATCGAAATCGAAAGTGCCTTTGGTGTCGCTCTTGATCGCGACCGCGTTGCTCACATGGGTTTGGTCCCAGATATATTTGGCGTTCGCGAAGGTCGTGATGTTGTTGAAGGTCGGCAGCCCGGTCGCCGCCGACCGCAGGTAGGTCTGCGGATCGGAGACCTGATGGTTGTTCCAGATCCCGAATGAATAAGTCGCCTGCACCTGCGCCGTCACGTCATAGGCGAGGCGGATATTTCCGGAAGTCTGCTGCGAATGCGCGAGGATGCCCGTGCCGACAACATTGGCGGGAACGCCTTGCTTGTTCAGCGCGGGAAACGTGCCGGTCGTACCGGCCGGGATCGTGCTGCTCGTCGTATAGGTCAGCGGCTGCTGAAAACTGTCGAGATAATTGGCGCTGACAAGCCAGGACAGTCTGCCGTCGCGATTGCCCGCGGCCGCACTGGTCTGGCTGGTCACGTAGGTGTCCTTGGTGCCGTACTGATTCCACGGCATCACCGAGACCGTTTCCTTGGCGACCGCAAATGGCTTGTCCGGCATCTTGGACGAGATCAGCAATACGCCGCCGATCGAGTTGCCGGGATAGGCTGCGGCGAACGGGCCATTGAGGTAGTCGACCCGACCGATCGCCTCAGGCGAGATCAGGTTCCACCTTGGCGAGGAGTTCGTGTTGTTGTTGCCGATCAGCGCCGAGATGAGGAGGTCGTCGTAATAGATCAGCGTGCGCGCGCTCGAGTTCACGCCCCAGCTTCGCGTCGCCAGCACCGCCTGGTTGTCGCCGTCGTTGCGTTTCCGCACCAACAGGCTCGGCATGTATTTGACGGCGTCCTCGGGGTCCTTGAGGTTGATGGTCTCATCCACCTCCTTCGCGGTTATGCTGAATGACCGCTGCGGCAATTGATAGCGCGCCACCGCAACCGGCGGCTCCAGTGATGCGCGGGCACCGCCCGCCCCCTGCTCGCCCGTGACGGTGGGAGCCGCCCGCTCGCCGGCGGGCTTTGCCGACCGGCTCCTGGCGGCGGCCGTACTCACCGCCGGCTTGCGTGGCTTGGGTTGAACTGCGGCGGGCGCGTCGACGGTCACCGGCGGCAGCACTGCATTGCTGCTTTGGGCGAAGGCTCCGCTCGACGACGCAAGCAGCGCGGCCTGAACGGCAACGACGCTCACGCCGCGGCGGGCATGACAACGTAACATGAGGCATTCCTGACGCCGGCTCTCTTCCCGGCTGTTCGACAGCGTCAATCGCCAGCGGACGGACCGCGGCGACACCGAGGGTCGTCAGGAAAAGCTTGGAGGCGCGCGCGCCTGGGCGTTTCCGCCCTTATGGACGCAAACAGCGGACGTATCCGCCACGTGCCACGTCACGCGCTCGGCGTGGCGGAAGGGAGCGGCCAGCGCAACCTCTGGCGACGAATCGAGCGACGCGTTGGCCTGGGCCAGACAGCAGAGCGCGCACGCAGTGCCATGCGCGGTTGGGGTGCCGGTCTGATCGTTCAGGCCGCCCTGTTCATTCGCACTGTGGCAGATGACGGCGGCAGACAGCGGATCGGCCACAGCCTGACCGGCCGCCCAACAGGCGGCAATCGGCGCCAGCACCTGCATCACCAGGGCGAGCAGGACCAGGGGTAGGAATTTTTGCAGCCGAGCGCGCATCCACCGAACCATTCGTTCGTGCGCTAACTAAACACCTCGCCGGGACCCGAGTCGAGGTCAGTTCCGCCGCCCGCTTGGTCCAGCGCAAATTTGCCGAAAGCTGTGGTCGGAGCGCCCCATCGGGGGTCGGGTCCGGCATTTGAGGCAGCCGACCCGCCCCGCCCATCCGAAGATTTCTTATATTTGTCATATGCTTACACGGCCAAGAGCCCGATCGTTTCGTTAGCTGCTCTTATTTTGAACAATCGTTGCTGAAAATGATGACAAGTGAGAAAAGTTGATCTAGCATCCCTCTTGCTCAGGCTGGCCGAGAGGTCGAAGTCTGGTGGTCCAAGTCTCGGGAGGAGCCCCTGGCGCGCAAAACGCAGCGTCGCCCCGTCAATCAAGAGCAAATCTTAGAATCGGGGATAATAGGGTCGACACAATTTTTGAGCGGGGCTAGGGCCCCGCTCTTTTTTTGTCTGCATGGCGCTTACGCCGATGAATGTCTCCCCCAATCCGGTCGAACAGAGCTTTGAACGCGCGGCTTTGCGCTGCGCGGATCTCTCGCCGCTGGTCTACCAACGTCTTTTCACTGAGCACCCGGAAACGCGAGCGATGTTCCGATCGCAAGGCAGCGAGCTCGTGAAGGGATCGATGCTTGCGCTGGCGATCGAGGCGATCCTCGACTTCGCCGGCGAACGCAGCGGACATTTCCGGCTGATCGCCTGCGAGGTCGTCTCGCACGATGCCTATGGCACGCCGCGCGCGCTGTTCATCGCCTTCTTCGCCGTCATCAGGGATACGCTGCGCGAGCTGCTCGGCGCCGAATGGGCGCCAGATATCGCGCAGGCCTGGGACACGTTGCTCGTCGACATATACGCCGCCGCTCAGGCCTGACGCTTTGCGCTGCACCAACGCGGCTGCGGCGATCTCGCGACTGATTGCAGATTGAGTGGCATCAACTCTTGTGAGACACTTTCGGACATCGGTCGCGCAATCAATGACGCGCCGACTAAATTTATGGGAGCGAGCGATGTCCGGGACGAAAGATTTCTCGACGACGAGGCGCGATCTTCTTCAGGCGGCAGCGACCGCCGGCGCCGCAACTGCCATCCTCGGCAGCATGGGCATAAACCCCGCCCTTGCAGCCGAAGTCGGACGATCCGAGAAGCCGCTGAAGGCGGCGTTCTCCAACGCAGGTCTCCAGGCGACCTGGTGCGCGCAGGGCAAGCAGGCCGCGGAATTCTGGGGCAAGCTGTTCAACGTCGAAGTCACCTGGTTCGACGGCCAGCTCGATGCGGTGAAGCAGCGCGCCGCGATCGACAACATGGCCTCACAGAAATGGGATTTCGTCGCGATCCAGGCCTTCGGCATCGGCACCCTCACCCAGCCCGTGCAGAAGATGATCGATGCCGGCACGCCCGTGATCGACATGGACACGCTGATTGCTCCGCTCGACCAGATCAACGTCCACTCCTTCCTCGCCCCCGACAACGAGTTCATGGGCGCCTCGGTGACGCAGGCGCTGTGCAACGCCATGAGCGGCAAGGGCAAGATCATCATGACACAGGGCGCGCTCGGCCATACCGGCGCGCAAGGGCGCGCCAAGGGCTTCAACAGTGTCGTCAAGCAATTCCCGAACATCGAGGTGCTCGACACCCAGCCCGCCGATTGGGACGTCTCCAAGACCGCGCGCCTCTGGGAAACCTATCTGACCAAATATCCGCAGATCGACGCGGCGTTCTTCCACAATGACGACATGGCGCTCGCCGCCGCGAACATCATGAAGGCGCGCAATCGCACCAACATCCTGATCGGCGGCGTCGACGCGATGCCACCCGCGATCCAGGCGGTGAGCGAGGGCCGCATGTTCGCGACCGTGCGCAATCCGTCCTGCCGCATCCATGGCGGCGCGATCATCGCGGGCGTTTCCGCCGTGGTCGGCGGCGAGAAGAGCGGACAGGGCATCCCCAAGAACGTCGTCACCGACGGCCCGGTCGTGACCAAGGCCAACGCCGCCGGAATGCAGTGGATGCAGGATCACTTCCTGATCTGAGCCTCCAAGATCTGAACTTTCATGCGAGAGGATCGTTCGCCCATCCTGGAACTGCAAGGCATCACGAAGAGCTTCGGCGGCGTCGAGGCGCTTCGTGGTGTCGACTTCGCGCTTCATCCCGGCGAGATCCACGGTCTCGTCGGCGAGAACGGCGCCGGAAAAAGCACGCTGATGAAGATCATCGCCGGCGTGCACACCGAATTCACCGGCCGTTTCCTGGTCGACGGCAAGGAGACCCATTTCCGCTCGGCGCGCGACGCGCATGCGGCCGGGATCGCCATGGTGCATCAGGAACTCAGCGTCGCGCCCGACCTCACGGTCGCCGAGAACGTCTTCCTCGGCAACCAGCCGACCAACGCCCTCGGCCTGGTACAGTGGCGGCGCATGGCGCGCGAGGCTGGCGAGCAGCTTGCCCGCTTCGGCATCAACGTCGATCCCATGAGCCGGCTCGGCGACCTTCCGATCGGGCTCCAGCAGCTGATCGAGATCGCCCGCGTGCTGTTCTCCGGCGCCCGCATCGTCATCCTCGACGAGCCGACCTCCGCCCTCTCCCCGCCCGAGGTCGAGCGGCTGTTCGCGACGCTCAGGCGCCTGCGCGAGGCAGGCACTGCAATCGTCTTCATCTCGCATTTCATCGAGGACATTCTGCTCGTGTCGGACACGGTGACAGTGTTCCGCAACGGACGGAAGGTCGCGGAGACAGCGAGCGCTGCGACCAGCAAGGGCGCGCTGATCGAGGCCATGATCGGCCGCGGCGGCGAAGTGCTCGAGCACAGCTACACCGACGATCTGATGCTGCCCCAGCCGAGCGACAGCTCGGTGATCCTGAAGGTCGACCAGCTTTCGCTGGCCCGCAGCCTGAAGGACATCTCCTTCGAGGCGCGTGCCGGCGAGGTGCTCGGCATCTACGGCTTCATGGGCTGCGGCCAGCAGGAGCTGTCGCGCATCCTGTTCGGCAAGCTGAAGCCGGACGGCGGCACGCTCGCCGTCGAGGGCACGCCCAAGACCTTCGCCAGCACGGCAGCGGCCCGGCGCGCGGGCGTGGCGCTGGTGCCGGAAAGCCGGCGCGACATGCTGTTCCACCAGGAGCCGGTCTACAAGAACATCTCGATCAGCATCCTGGGCCGCATCTCATCGCTGCTGCTCAAGCCAGCGCAGGAGCGCGACATCGCCAAACGACAGGTCGAGCAGCTCCAGATCCGGCCGCCCGTGGTCGGCCTCGATCTCGGCATGCTCTCCGGCGGCAACCAGCAGAAGGTCGCGCTGGCGAAATGGCTGACCTATCCGCCAAAACTGCTGGTGCTGTGCGAGCCGACCCGCGGCATGGATGTCGGCGCCAAGAACGACGTCATCAACATCGTCCGCGACCTCCGCGCCAGGGGGCTCGCCATCATCGTGCTGTCGACCGAGCCGGAAACGGTGCTGTCGCTGGCCGACCGCATCCTCGTGCTCAAGCGCGGCGCGGTGGTGCGGGAGTTCAAGAACGAACCGGTCAGCAAGGACCGCCTGCTGGAAGCGGCGTGACGGAGAAGCACAATGGCGAGCAGTGAGACGGCCTTTGCTGAAGCTCATCGGGCGCGTGGTCTCGCGCCCTTCCTGCGCTCGCAGATGCGCAACATAGCACCGTTCCTGACCCTGATCTTCCTCTCTGGCTTCTTCTGCTTTGCGAGCCCCTCCTTCGCGACACTCGACAATCTCGGCAACATCCTGACGCAGGTGTCGGTGACCGGCATCATCGCCGTCGGCCTCACCTTCGTGATCCTCTGCGCGGAGATCGACCTCTCCATCGCCAGCATCGCCAACGTCACCGGCATCGCGGTCGCCTATTTCACGCTGCAGGAGTCCTACGTCAACATCGCCAACATCCCCCTGCCCGGCGCGGTTGCGATCATCCTGTCGATCCTCCTCTGCGCCCTGCTCGGCCTCGTCAATGCGCTGGGACTGACCGTGATCGGCATCCCCTCCTTCATCATGACCTTGGCGATGATGCAGATCGCGGCCGGCATCTCGGCGCTGCTGGTGCGCGGCCAGATCGCCTACAAGGTCCCCGGCCTGATCACGACGCTCGGCTCCGGCTCGATCGGCGGCATCCCATGGATCGTCATCGTCGCGGCCATCATGCTGCTCGGCGGCCACCTGGTGCTGACCTACACGCGCTTCGGCCGCTACGTCTACATGGTCGGGGGCAATCGCGAGGCGGCCGAATATTCCGGCCTCAACGTCAAGCTCATCCTCGGCGCCGTCATGGTGATCTCGGCGGTGTGCTCCGGCATCGGCGGCATGCTGGGCGTCGCGCATTTCGGCAGCGCGCAGCAGAACGAGTTCGACACCTATCTGCTCGACTCCATCGCCGCGGTCGTCGTCGGCGGCACCAGCCTGTTCGGCGGCCGCGGCGGCATCGGCAACACCATCGTCGGCCTGTTCGTGCTCGGCGTCCTCAACAACGGCCTCGACCACGTCAACATCGACAGCTTCCTGAAGATCCTGATCCGCGGCCTGATCCTGCTGGCAGCGCTGGTCATCAACGTCTATGCGCAGCGGCTGCGGGAGAAAGCGGCGGAGTAGACCGCCCTCAAAAACAAAAACTGCGAAAACAACCCCATGCACAGTAGAAACTGTGAGGAAATTCAGCCGCTTACCAAACCCGCGATTGCGCAAGTGCGACCGCGCCGACGTTTGACTCGTCGGGCAAGACAGGAGCACAACGCCATCATGGCGCCGATCCCGTAGGGAGCACAGAGCTCAGGGGAGCGGTTCGACCTTTGCCGCCATGTCGGGGACGCGGGTAATTCTGAACCTGGCGTTGCTACATTTCAGAACCCAAACGTCGCGATCAGGTTGAGACAACCTCGCATTTTTCTTTGCGCCGAGTGGCTTTTCGCAAGTGAAGCCTTGTGTGCGGATCTGGGCCGCCAGCATTCCCTGAATCGTTTCGGCCGGAATTTGCTGCGCCCGCACTTGCGGACCAAAAAGCATAAAAGCAAAGGCAAACAGTAATGATCCAGATGCTCTGTGCATGATTTCAACCCTTGAAGCAGCCGCCCCGCGAGTTCGAATGTCGCACTATAGCAGAAACACCGGTGTTGTCCGCGCCTGGGCGACCCCGCCTTAGCGCGGCCTGCTCCAGTTAGCCTCCATGCTCACGAATACGCCGTATAGGAACTGACCCACACCAGGATCGAGGCGAGCAGGCCGATCACCCCTGCATTCCCGGCAAAGTAGTGGCGCTGCCGGACATTTCCAGACGAAGCGAGTCACGGCTCATCCCATCAGATATCGATATCTCTGCCGGAAACACCGTCGTACTGCCAAGCGCGTTTGTATGCGCCGGCCCATAGCACGCAAAATAATGACCAAGGCTGGTCCTCACTGGACGGTTGTGCTAGCGTTCTATTCGCAAGGAGGTTTCAAGAAATACCTCATCGCAACTTTTTCACTGCGCCTCATTTCGATTCCCGCATACGCCGTCAGGCGTTTGATGCATCGCATATTGCTGGAAGATGCGCGCCCTGGCGCGCCCAAGCACGAGTGTTTCAAGTCGTTCCGTGGTTTTTGTGTACGAGGAATGATGTCATGCGTATCACAATGCTGAATCACATTTTCGGAATGCTCGCCGTAACCGCGACGTTGCGCGAGACCGAAACAGCGTTCGCCCGCAACGCGGTAGCCCTGCCTTCACCCTATCATTGAGATGATCGAAGACGCGGAGAACGCGCGCGACACGTGGGCCAAGGCTCCGGCGATATGATGTGGATCAACTGATCGAAAATACGCCGGGCTCGACCGTCACGAGAGGCGAGACGATTCCGACGTTGGACAAGGAGAATTGAACGAAGCCGTAAATCCCAATCAAAATCAGCAGAGGAGGTTCGAGATGTTTCGAGGATTCCTGCCACTGACATTGTCTCTCTGCCTTGGTGCGGCGACAGCACCAGCAACGCTGGCTCAGTCGGCGCCGCCGATCACCGAACAGGAGGCGCACGCCATCGCGGTCGACGCCTATGTTTACTTCTACTCCATCATGTCGATGGACGTATCCCGCAAGCAATTCACCAACGGCACGACCGATTTCAGGGGGCCGATGAACACGTTCGTCAACGTGCCCGAATACCCGCCGGCGGATTTCAAAGGCGTGGTGCGTTCCAACTTCGATACGCTGTATTCCGCCTCCTGGCTCGACATGACCAAGGAGCCGGTCGTCATCTCGGCGCCGGATACCGATGGGCGCTACTATCTGCTGCCGATGCTCGACATGTGGACGGACGTCTTCGCATCGCCGGGCTGGCGCACGACGGGCACCAAGGCCGGGACGTTCCTGGTGGCGCCGGCGAACTGGCGGCCGGATCTGCGCGACAGATTCGCTGAGGAGTTCAAGCTTCCAAAAGACACCCAGCGCATCGACGCGCCAACGCCCTACGTCTGGCTGATCGGCCGGACCAAGACCGACGGGCCGCCGGATTATGATGCGGTCCACAAGATCCAGGCCGGCTACAAGGTCACCCTGCTTTCCGAGTATGGCAAAACGCCCAGGCCGGTCGAATTCAAGCCGGACCCAAGCGTCGACATGAAGACGCCGCCAAAGACGCAGGTCGATACCATGACGGCGGGGGTGTATTTCGCCTATGCCGCGGAATTGCTGAAGCTGCATCCGCCTCACGTCACCGACGAACCGATCCTCGCGCAGATGAAGAGAATCGGCATCGAGCCCGGCAAGAGCTTTGACATCGGCAAGCTCGACCCGGCCGTGCAAAGGGCGCTGGAGACCGCACCGCAGGACGCGCAGAAGCTGATGGCATGGAAGGTGCCGACGCTGGCGCGGGTTGCCAACGGCTGGGGGATGAACACCGACACGATGGGTGTTTACGGCAACTACTACCTGAAGCGGGCCATTGTCGCGCAGCAGGGGCTTGGCGCCAACGTGGTCGAGGATGCCATCTATCCGCTCAATCTCGCCGACGATACCGGTAAGCCGCTCGATGGCGCGAACAAATACACCCTCACTTTCGAGAAGGGCGCCACGCCGCCTGTCAACGCGTTCTGGTCGATCACCCTCTACGATCAGGACGGCTTCCAGGTCGGCAACACGCTGAACCGCTTTGCGGTCTCTAGCTGGATGCCGTTCAAGTACAATGCGGATGGTTCGCTCGACCTCTATTTCCAGAACGCGAGCCCCGGCAAGGAGCTCGAGGCCAACTGGCTTCCTGCACCGAAGGCGCCATTCAATCTGACCATGCGCCTGTACGCGCCGAAGTCGGAAGCGCTGACCGGAAAATGGAATCCGCCGCCGGTTGTGAAGTCACAAACAACGGTTGGCATATCGGCCCAATAAAAGTTGACGGCACGCCGGCGCTTCGGCGCCGGCGTCCGGCAGCGCGAACGCGAAGCAGGCGTCTAACCGTCGGCGACTACACCAACGGCTTTATCGCCGGAGGACACTTGAACCCGCGGCTTGGCGGTCAGGCTCAAAGGCTCTGGTGCAAGCCAGTCGCTGAAGGGTCAGCACTCCTTCCATAATTCTCCAAATACGAACATAGTTCCGCCCTCCTCGGCTGCGTTAAAAATCAACACCGAGCGGCTGGCAAGAAACAATCCTCGCAGGCCCAATTACCGATGCGTTGAGTGTTCGCTCGCCGTTGCGCACGCGCGCGGATCGCTCTTACGCGAATGCCATTGCATTTTGATACGGAGCATCAAATGAACTCCATGCTGGACGACAGGCTCGTGGAAGGGCAGATCGCAAGCTTGGAGGAGCAACTGTCGAACCTGGCACGCGAAGCAGGAGTCAGTTCTTCGGCCGCGCCGACCGGCATCAAGCGGTTTCCCATCCCGCTGGCAACGCTTCAGGCGGATTGGCGCTATGTGGCTTTCGTCGGCTCCCTGTTGGCAGCATCCCTTGGTGCGGTTGCCTGGTGGTGGTCATTCTCCGCCGATACGGCAAAGATGCCTCCCTCAGACCCGGCAATTCTGGCGCGCGCTGTCGCGCCGGAGGCTGTCGTGCCGACTGCCGCTGCCCTGCGTCCCGAGTCGTTGCAGCAGTTCCAAACGACGGCGCGTGATCTTGCTGCCTTGAGCCAAACGGTCGAACAGCTTAAGGCGAGGCAGGAACAATTGATCCGCGACAATGACAATCTGGCAAGCCAACTCAAGGAGAGTCGAGAGGAATCGGCGCGCAACAACGGCATCATCTTCCAGATCAGGGCCGATCAGATCCAAATGGCGCGCGAAAACCAGACGCTCACCGAGCGGCTCAACGCAAGTCATGACCATCTCGCCCGCGTCATCGCCAACGCTTCAGAGCCAAAGGCAATGCCCGAAGCGTCACCAGCGACGATCCCCGAACAGCCAAAGACGGTGCCCGAAGCGTCACCAGCGGTGAGCTCTGAAGAGCCCAAAGTGGTACCCGACATACCGCTGCCACGTCCGCGGCAGTCGGCCAATGTCGTCCAAACGCAAAGGCCGGCGCGCCCCCCGGAGCGGCCGCAAGCCAAGAAGCCGCAACCGTCAATCTCATGGCCATGGTCCACGCGCTAAAGCGGGCATCGACGATCCACAGAAATTGACGCTGCGAGCGGTGGCAGCCGGCGAGCTTGGGATGCGCCAACGGACGCGCTCTCCATTCTAGGGATGTCCGCTTTCGGTCGAGGCCAATGCCATCTGGCCGGCAATTTCGTCAGCTCGCCAACACCGCACCGCGTGTCCGTCGGCTCGCGTCTCCAGCGACGGCCCCGGCTCCCGGCGGCACACGTCCTCGGCATATCGACATCGCGGACTGAACGCGCAGCCGTCCGGCGGATCGAGCGGATTGGGAAGGTCGCCCCCTGTCGTCGCCAACGGTGCATGGCGCAGCGGATCGGGGATGGCGGCGATCAGGGCTTGCGTATAGGGGTGCGCCGGCCGCTCGAAGATCTCGCGCCAGTCGCCATTCTCGACAATGCGGCCGAGATACATCACGGCGACCCTGTCGCTCATGTGCTCGACGACGCCGAGGTCGTGGCTGATCATGATGTAGGAGAGGCCGAGCGTCTCCTTCAATTCCAGCAGCAGATTGATGATCTGGGCGCGGATCGAGACATCGAGCGCCGACACGGGTTCGTCGCAGATGACGATTCTGGGATTGAGGATCAGGGCGCGCGCAATGCCGATGCGCTGGCGCTGGCCGCCCGAGAATTCATGCGGGTAGCGATTGGCCTGTTCGGGCCGCAGCCCCACATGCCGCAGCATCGTCGCGACGCGGTCCTCGATCTCGCTTGCGGCGGTTACGCCATGCACCCGCAGGGGATCCTCGAGCGTGCGACGCACGGTCTGGCGCGGATTGAGCGAGGCATAGGGATCCTGAAACACCATCTGCACAATGCGGGCCAACGCCTTGCGATCGCCGGATTGCCTGTTGGTCACGACCTGTCCGTCCAGCACGATCCGGCCGCGCGTCGGCGTCAGCAGACCAAGGATCGACAATGCGACCGTCGACTTGCCGGAGCCGGACTCGCCGACGAGGCCGAGACATTCGCCGCGCTTCAGCCTGAGATCGACACCGTCGACGGCACGGAGCAGCCGCCGGCCGCGCCCCAGCAAGCCGCCCCCGAGCGGAAAATGAACCGCGAGATCCTCGATGCTGAGAATGACGTCGCCGTCCGGCCTGCCCTGCGGTTCATGCATGGTGGTGACACCTCACCAGACCGCCCGCCTCCAGCCATGTCGTCTCCGGCGCTGTGGTCCGGCAAATAGCGGTCGCCTTCGCGCAACGCGGATTGAACCTGCAGCCATCAGGGAAAGCCGTGATCGCCGGGACGACGCCCGCGATCTCCTGCAGCCTGGTGCGGCCAAGCGCGGCGCGACTGCCGAGCCGCGGCAGCGAGTCGACCAGTCCTTGCGTATAGGGGTGCGAAGGCGCACGGAAGATATCGGCCGAGCCGCGCTCCTCGACGATGCGGCCGGCATACATCACGGCAACGCGGCGACAGACATTGGCGACCAGGCCGAGATCGTGGCTGATCATCAGGATGGCCGTTCCTCTCTCGGCGCAGAGATTGCGCATCAGCTCGATGATCTCCGCCTGAACGGTCACGTCGAGGGCGGTGGTCGGCTCGTCGGCGATCAGAAGATCCGGGCCGCAGGCGAGCGCGATGGCGATCATCACGCGCTGGCGCATGCCGCCCGACAGCTGATGCGGGTAGTCCTTCACGCGTCGCTGGGGCGCAGGGACGCGGACGCTCGCCAGCGCCTCGACCGCCAGCTGGTCGGCCTCGCGCCAGCTCTTGCCCTGGTGCAGCACGAACATCTCGGCGATCTGCCGTCCCACCGGCGAGACCGGATTCAGCGCCGTCATCGGCTCCTGGAAGATCATGGCGATGCGATTGCCGCGCAGCGCCCTCTGCCCGGCAGCTGGGAGCCGCTGGATCTCCCGCCCCTCAAACCGGATGACGCCGCCGCCGATCGACAAGGGCGGCCGCAACAGGCCGATCAGGGCCAGCGCCGTGATGCTCTTGCCGCAGCCGGACTCGCCGACCAGGCCGAACGTCTCGCCGCGATCGATGCGGAACGAAACGCCCTCCACGGCGGGAACCTGGCTGGAACCGTGGTTGAGGTCGATGCGCAAATCCTCGACTTCGATCAGCGGCGAGCCCGTCATGTGCGCCGGCTCCGCGATTGCGGATCGAGAATGTCGCGCAGGCCATCGCCGAGCAGGTTGAGGCCGAGCACCGTCAGGAAGATGGCAAGGCCCGGAAACACCGAGAGCCACGGTGCCGTGGTGATCTGGTCGCGGGCTTCCGACAGCATGCTGCCCCAGCTTGGAAAAGGCGGGCGGACGCCGAGGCCGAGGAACGACAACGCGGCTTCGGACAAGACCGCGCTGCCCATGCCAAGCGTGCCGATGACGACGATGGGTCCGAGCATGTTCGGCAAGAGCTGCGTGACCATGATGCGCACATCGCCGTAGCCGAGCACGGTTGCAGCCTGCACGTAGCCCTGGCTCCTCAGCGACAGCGCCGAGGCCCGTGCGAGGCGACAGGTGAAGGACCAGTTGGTCAGCCCGAGTGCGATGAGCAGGCTGGTCAGGCCGGGTCCCAGCACCGCCATGATGGCGAGCGCGAAGATCAGCGAGGGGATCGCGAGCATCAGATTGGTCAGGGCGTTGACGACATCGTCCCACCAGCCGCCAAAATAGCCGGCGCTCAGGCCCAGCGCGACGCCGATGACGCTGTTGATGAGCTGGGAGACGATGCCGACGGTCAGCGAGACGCGTGCGCCGTACAGGACGCGGGAATAGATGTCGCGGCCCTGCCCGTCGGTGCCGAACCACCAGGTCCAGCTCGGGGGTTCCTCCGCATTCATCAGGTTGGCGTCCATGACGGGGTCGGTGTGCGCCAGCCAGGGCGCGAGCAGGCCGACGACGATCGCAAGCGCGAACAGCGATCCGCCGATAACGAGATTGGCGCGGAGCTTCATGCGTATCTGATCCTGGGATCGATCACGCCGTAGAGCACGTCGATCAGCAGATTGATCGCGAGAAAGAACAGCACCACCACGAGAATGGAGCCCTGGACGGCGGGAATGTCGCGCTGCAGGACGCTGTCCACGAGCAGCGAGCCGATGCCCGGCCAGGAGAACAGTTTCTCGACGACGACCGCCTGCCCCATCAACGCGCCGAACTGCAGGCCCATTGTCGTGAGAATCAGGACAAGCGCGTTGCGCATCACGTGCCACTTCACGACCCTGGTCTCGCTCATGCCCTTCGATCGCGCCGTGCGGACGAAATCAGCGGTCATGATCTCGAGCACCGCGGCGCGCGTCGTCCGCGCCAGCAGCGCCATCGGCGAGACGCCGAGCGTCACGGCCGGCAGGATCAGATATTTGAGGCCGCCGTCGCCATAGCCGAAACTCGGAAGCCAGCCGAGTTTCAGCGCGAACAGGTACATCAGCAGCAGTCCGAGCCAGAACTTGGCCATCGAAAGTCCCGACACCGCCACGACCATCGCTGCGCTGTCGACAATACCACCCGGCCGCAAGGCCGCGACGAAGCCCAGCGGCACGCCGACCACGACCGCAAACGCCATGGACGCGAAGATCAGTTGCAGCGTCGGCCCCATCCGCTTGGCGATCATGGCCGTGACCGGCTCGCGCGTCCGGAACGACGTCCCGAAATCGCCGGTCGCGAGCTTCGCGACATAGGCGCCGAACCGCATGTAAACGGGCTCGTCGAGGCCGAGCTGCTTTTTCATGCGCGCCTCGACCTGCGGGTCGCTGTCGTCGCTCATGGTCGAGACAATGCTGCCAGGAACGACGCTGAACAGCACAAAGACCAGCATCACGACGGCCAGTACGGTCGGAACGGTTTGCAGGAGTCGACGGATCAGAAAGGAGAGCATCGGCACTTTTCCTCTCTCCCTCCATCTGACGTCACGATGGAGGGAGCGCGATAGCGCATGTCACTTCGCGGGCGAGGTCTCGTCGACCCAGAGGTCTTCGACGTTCTGATGGGTCAGCTCCGTCGCGTTCAACTGAACTCCCTTGAGCCAAGGCTGCACGGCCATGACCGCCTTGTTGTAGTTGAAGAACCAGACCGGCGCCTCTTCATAGAGCAGCGCGTTGGCCTTTTGCAGCAGCTGGCCGCGCTTTGCGGCGTCGTCGGTCCGCCCGGCCTCGTCGATCAACTTGTCGAAGTCTGCGTTCTTGAAGTTCATGTAGTTGCAGGCCGATTGCGGCGTCGACGAGTGGAAGCATTTGAGGGCGGCCTGCGGATCCGGGCCGCTCTGCTGGGAGTAGACAAAGGCCTGGTAGTCGCCGCTGCGGACCACCTCCGCCAGAATCGCGGTCTCGACCTGCTTGACCTTCGCCTTGATGCCCACCTTGTCCAGCATCGGGATGACGGCCGTGACGATCGGCAGGCCCCAGCTCTCGTTCTGGCTCGTGGTCCATTCGAACTCGAAGCCTGAGGGATAGCCTGCATCGGCGAGCAGTTGCTTGGCCTTGGCGGGATCGTAGGCGTAGGGCTTCATGGTCTTGTCGTAGAGCGGCGAGGTCAGCGGCAGCCAGCTGGTGGCGCGATAGGCCTTGTTCTTGACCAGCTTGTTGATGATCAGGTCGGTGTCGATCGCATAGTTGATCGCCTGCCGGACGCGCTTGTCGGCGAACGGCTTGAATGCGGGATTCATCCCCATGTAGCGCGTGAAGACCTCGGCGACCTCGACGATGGTGCCCTTGAGGTCCGCGTCGGACTGATAGGCGACATACTGCGCAGGTCCCAGTACCGAAGTGTCGATCTCCTTGTTGCGGAAGGCGACATCGCGGGCCGCGGCCTCGCCCATGACCGACACGATGACCTTGTCGGCGTAGGGCTTGCCGGGCTTGTAGAACCGGTCCCATCGTTCGAGGACGATGCGCGATCCCGGCACGTGCTCGACGAACTTGAACGGTCCAAGACCGATCGGTTTCTGGATAAAGCCCTCCTTGGCGGCCTCGTCGGCGGGATAGATCGAAGTCAGCGCGGTGAAGAAGTAGAAGCCCGGATCGACCTTCTCGGTCAGCTTCATTTCGAGGGTGAAGTCGTCGATCTTCTTCAGGCCGGAAATTTCCTTGGCCTGGCCCTTCTCGACCGCGGCGGCGCCCTCGATCACGCGGACATAGCGCGCGCCGGGATAGGCCTTGGCGCCGTCCATGATGCGGTTGTAGGACCAGATGACGTCGTCGGCGGTCATCTTGCGGCCGTTGTGGAAATAGGCGTCGTCGCGCAGCTTGAAGGTGTAAACGAGACCGCCGCCCGAGACGACTGCCTCCTTGGCAAGCTCCGGAACCGGCTTTCCTTCCGCGGAATCCCAGATGTAGAGCGAGCGATGCAGCGCCTTGGCGTAAATCTCGTCCTGGGCGCGCTGGGTCGTATGGATGTCCAGACTGGTGAAACTCGAACCGTAGGGCGCGGTCATGCGGATGGTTCCGCCCTTGCGCGGTGTCTGGGCCTCCGCCGTGGCGGCGAGCGCCAGTCCCAAACCCGCGACGATCGCCACTATCCTGAACATCATGGTCCCTCCGACAATGCAGGCGTATTCCAGTCAGCGAGTTGACCATTCGCAGCACGTCGAGCGCAAGCTCCTCTTTTCGTCTTGGATGCCGCAGTTCCTTGCAACGCGTCCTCCAAAACGCCCGCCCCGGGGGCAACCCCTCAGGACGAGGCCGTGCTCTGCGGGCTGGACCTTCAACCCATCGAGAATCGGAAGCGGAAACAACGATCTACGAACGGTGAACGCCTCGCGCGATCGATGCGACCAAGCTCAGGACAAGGGCCTTGGCCCAAAGATCTCGTCGCGATGGGAATCCGAAAGATGAAAAGCCGAACCCTGGGTGTCTTGCTCGTCGGCGGTCTGGTCGCCGCGACGGCCGTGCTGGCAAGCCCGGTCGCGGCCAGCCTCGGCCGGTACAGCGAGGCGGACAGCATCCGGTTCGGCTGGAGTCGCACCACCGGCGTGAGCGACTATCTTGACGAAACGGGGTGGGCGGTCCGGGGCCATGACACTCCGGATAATTTCGTCGAACGACTGCTCAGCATCCCCGTCGGAGCGGTCGCACGGGGCGCAGGTGCGGGTTTCGAAGCCAGGGTTTCCCAGGGCACCGGTCTGCCACTGCCAGAGAGCTGGAGCATCGCCACGGCGAAGAATTCGCCGTTCATCACGTCGGTCTACGCCGAGACCCCGCGCGATCTCGCGGCGGTGCTCGGCTTCTATCGCGCCGAGCTCGGCAAGCGTGGCTGGATCGAGACGGTGGTCGAACCAGACCGGGCCGTGATCACCTTCACGACGGCCCGTGGACCGGTCCTGCTCCGGCTTTCCCGTCAGAACGACAGGACAATCGCCGAACTTTCGCTGCGCAAGCCGGGTATCGCGAATGCCGGCCTCCTGCCGAGGCCGAGGCAGGCAAAGCTGATGCTCGGCAACAAGTCGGACGAGGTGGCGGTCATCACCGTCGCCGACCAGACCATGAAGCTGGCGGCGCACGCCGGCGAGAAACTGGCGCACTCCGACTCCGCCGCTTCCGAAATACCGGACAGCCAAAAGATCGATCTGCCGCCCGGCAAGTACAAGGTCACCCTCAAGGTCGAGGGTGGCACGGTCCAGATCCGGGAGTTCGAGGTCGCGGCCAACGAGACCTGGGGTCTGCTGGCCGGCACGGACGGCGCCCTGCTGCCGATGCGGCTCTATTGAGGCCGCGCGACGATCTCTCGCCTCGTCATTGCGAGCGCAGCGAAGCAATCCAGACTGCATCCGCGGAAAGGTTCTGGATTGCTTCGCTGCGCTCGCAATGACGGAGCGTGGGGTGGGCTCCTCACCATGCGGCTCTTTCAGCCGGACAATTCCGGCATCCAGTCGCGCAGCTTTCGCGCGGCGCCTGTGACGTCGGCGATCGTCCGAAATGCCTCCGTCTCCACCATCATCGCCCGCGCCAGCCGCACCGCGCGGGCCTCGCTGATCGCCCGCCTCCGCGGGTCCTCGATCAGCTCGAAATCGATGTTGTGGGCGAGGCCGAAGATGCGGCGGATGGTTTTGGCGGCGGCGAAGCCGACGGTATCGGCGAACAGGCGCTGCATGTAGGCCTGCCGCTCGGCCTCCAGGCGGGCGGCGCCCGTCTCGCCGGCGAAGAGCGAGACCGGATAGGCGTCGCCGGCGGCTCCGCCGCGCCAGAGGTCGAGGAATTTGCGGGCGAACTCGGTCCAGACCTGCTCGACCGTCTCCATTACCCAGCCCTCGAACGCGGCCCGCTCGCCCGGCGCGCGCTCGTGACCGGCGGAGGCGAAATAGGCCATCAGCAGATTGGCCAGCACGGCGCCGACGTCGAACCCCATCGGGCCGTAGAACGCGAATTCGGGATCGATCACCCGCGTCTGGCTGTCGGTGACCATAATCGAGCCGGTGTGGAGATCGCCGTGGAGCAGTGCCTCGGGACTTGCCATGAACTTCAGCTTCAGCCGGGAGATGGCGACGTGCAGGTCCATGTCGTCGCGCAACGACGCGGCCAGGCCGTCGAGGTAAGGCGCGGTCCAGCGGTTCTGCTCGGCGATGCGGTAGGGATCGGTGAAGATCAGGTCCTCGGTGATCTTGCACAGCGCATGGTTGCCGGCGAAGGCGGCGATGCCCTCCTTCTTCTCGGCCGCGGAGAGCGCGAGGTCGGACGTGAAGAACAGCGTCCGCGCCATGAAGGTGGTGATGTCGCCCGCAAACCGCGGATATTGCGCTGCCGCGACCAGCCCCTTGCGCATGATGATGTGGGGCTCGAGCAGCTCCATCACCGTCAGCGCCAGTGTCTCGTTGTGGTGCAGCAGCGCCGGCACGAGGCCGGGCGCGAGTTCGGCCTGCTTTGACAAGGCGAGATATTCGTAATGAGCCCGCGACAGCGGCAGCGGCCAGCTCTCGCCGACGAGGCGGACATAGGGCAGCGCCTGCTTCACGGCGACGCCGCCGCGATCGCCCTTGACGATGAAGACGAGATTGAGATTGCCGTCACCGACCTCGGTGATCGACCAGGACACCGGCTCGGCGCCGAGCAGCGCCACGAGATCCGGCAGACCCGCGAGATAATCCCGCAAGGCCGCCTCATGCAGAATCCGGTAGTCCCCTGCCCGATCCCCGGTCATGACGATCCCATCCCATGCTTGGCATGGCCGGATCGTTACTCCCGTTCCAGGAAGCTCGAGCCGATCCCGGCCTTTCTTTTGATGGGATCGTAATCACAATAGACCCCGTCCGCCAACAGCGTGTAGCTGGCGCTGACGTTGTATTTGTCCAGCTTGACCGAGTTCAGCCCGATCACCGAGGTGCTCTTGCCGCCGTTCCACTTGAACGGCGTCGAGCTCTTGGCCTGCTCGCAGGCCATCACGGCTTCGTTGAAGACGTAGCCCTCGACGAATGCCTTCAGCGTCCGCACCTGCACGGCCATCTTCCACTCGAAATAGCCGATGGCGCCCAGGCCGGCGACGATCAGCACCAGAAGCGCGACGACGATCCTCTGAAAAGTCATTCGTTCCCCCAAAACAATATCGTCAGCAAAAAACGTCTTTTTGTTTGAGCATGATCTGCTCGGAAAACCGCTGCACACTTTTCCGGATCATGCTCTAGAACGGCATGCCCATCAATTTCGACAGGCGTTCGATCGAGAGATAGCCGGCGTGGTAGGCGGCAAGGCCCGCGCCGTAGATGATCGCCGAGATGATCGTGGTCCAGATCAGCTTCGGTCCCATCCGCGTCAGGATCGGCGCACCGGGATCGGTCCCGGGCGCGCCCACGCCGTCCTCGTGCTGGCTGCGCACGCCGAACGGCAGCGTCAGGAACAGCGCGATCCACCAGATGACGAAGTAGATCGCGATCGCGGTCGATATCTGGATGGCCATGGGGCGGCCTTATGCCTGCTCGATTTCGACCAGCGCGCCGGAAAAGTCCTTCGGGTGCAGGAACAGCACCGGCTTGCCATGGGCACCGATCTTCGGCACGCCGTCGCCGAGCACCCGCGCGCCTTCCTTCACCAGGGTGTCGCGCGAGGCGATGATGTCCACGACCTCGTAGCAGACATGGTGGATGCCGCCATCGGCGTTGCGCTCCAGGAACTTTGCGATCGGCGAGGCTTCACCGAGCGGCTCGATGAACTCGATCTTGGTGTTGGGCAGCGTCGCGAACACGGTGGTGACGCCATGCTCGGGCAGCGGCACGGCCTCCGAGATCTGCGCCCCGAACGCGGCGCCATAGATTTTTGCAGCCTTGACGGCATCCTTGGTCGCGATCGCGACATGGTTGAGCCGGCCCAGCATGTTCTTCTCCCTTAGACTGTCAGTACGTGTACCAGACAGGCGGGCTTTTTGCCCCAATGTTCGTTGATCACGGCCCGGACCGCGCGTCGCACCGACTCGGCCAGGGCGTCCGGATCGCGGCGGCGCGCTTTTGGCAGCCCCTCGATCGTGGACATCACGGCTTCGAAGACCAGATCGTCGAAAGCCTCGCCCGCCCTGTTCTTCTCGGGAACGCCGACGAGATCGACCTCGGGTTCGTCGACGAGCTCGCCCTGCGCGGTCATGGCGATGGCGACGAAAGCGCAGCCGGAAAAGGCCATGCGGCGGCGTTCGACCACCGCGCGGGACTTGGAATCCTCCAGGATCGTGCCGTCCTTGTAGAGACGGCCCGAGGGCACCTCGCCGACGATGCCGGGATCGCCGGGGCCGAGCTTGACGAGGTCGCCGTTGCGGCAGACCAGCACGCGCGGCACGCCGGCGGCGCGCGCGAGCTTGGCGTGCTCGTGCAGGTGCAGGGCCTCGCCATGGACCGGGATCAGGAGCTGCGGGCGCACCCAGGCGATCATGTCGCGCAGCTCGTCGCGGCGGGGATGGCCGGAGACGTGGACCAACGCGTCGCGGTCGGTGATGACCTCGACGCCCTGGAGCACCAGATTGTTGATGATCGACCCGACCGCCTTCTCGTTGCCGGGAATGGTGCGCGAGGAGAAGATCACGCAATCGCCGCGGTTGAGCGTGATCTCGGGATGGTCGTCATTGGCGATGCGCGCCAGCGCAGCGCGGGCCTCGCCCTGGCTGCCGGTGCAGAGCGCCAGCACCTTGTCCTGCGGCAGATGGCCGTAGACGTCGGTCGAACGGAAGTTCTGCACGCCGTCGAGATAGCCGGTCTCGCGCGCGACCTGCGACACGCGGTCCATGGCGCGCCCGACCACGACGACCTCGCGATCGGCGGCCTTGGCGGCGTCGGCGACGGCTTTGATGCGGGCGACGTTGGAGGCGAAGGTCGTCACGGCAACCCTGCCCTTGGCGGCCTTCACCAGCCCGGCAATGGTCTTGGCGACCTCGGCTTCCGAGGGCGAGCGGCCGTCGCGCACCGCGTTGGTGGAATCGCCGATCAGGGCGAGCACGCCCTCGTCGCCCAGTTCGCGCAGCCGTTTTTCGTCGGTCGGGCGGCCGATGATCGGGGTCGGGTCGATCTTCCAGTCGCCGGTGTGCAGCACGATGCCGGCTTCGGTGTGGATCGCCAGCGCGTGCGATTCAGGTATCGAATGCGCGACCGGGATGAACTCGACGTTGAACGGGCCGATATCGACGCGGCCTCCCGACGGCACCACCGTCACCGGAATCTTCGGCGCGTTGCGCTCGGCGGCGCATTTGGCCTCGAACAGCGCCGCGCTGAACTGGGTCGCATAGATCGGGCATTTCAGCCTGGGCCAGAGGTCGATGATGGCGCCGAAATGGTCCTCATGGGCGTGGGTCAGCACCAGGCCCATCAGGTTCTTGCGTTCCTTCTCCAGGAAGCTGATGTCGGGCATGATCAGGTCGATGCCCGGCAGGTGCTCCTCGTCGCCGAAGGAGACGCCGAGATCGACCGCGAGCCAGGCGCGCTGATGGCGGTTGCCCAGGCCGTAGATCGACAGGTTCATGCCGATTTCGCCGACACCGCCGAGCGGCGCAAACACCAGTTCGTCAGGCCGTGCCATCACGCAGCTCCCACGGAGGCGGCCGAGCCGAAGAACACCTCGCCGGCCGCCACCGGCAGGCGTCGGCCATCAGCAGTGCGGACGATCAGGCAACCGGTGTCGTCGATCGTGTCGAAAATGCCTTCCAGCGTCGTCGTTCCCGTGTTGATCGCAACCTTCTCGCCAAGACCGGCGGCCCGCTCCAGCCAGAGCTTGCGGATCTCGGCAAAGCCGCGGCCATTGTCCCAGATGCCGCGGAACTCGACCCAGGCGTCGGACAGGGCGGAGAACAGCTCCTCGGCGCCGATCTGGACGCCAAGCGCGGCCAGCGACACCGCTGGCGTCGGCGTGCCCTCCGGCGCGGCGACGACGTTGGTACCCATGCCGACGACGACGGCGAGGCGGTCGCCGATGATTTCGGCCTCGAGCCCGATGCCGACCAGCTTCTTGCCGCCGACCAGCACGTCGTTCGGCCATTTCAGGGCGTAGCGGGGACGGCCCTCGCCGAGGCGCAGCGCGGCCTCCAGGCTCACCTTCTCCAGCGCCGCCTCCTCCGCCAGCCCCGCGGCAAAGCCAAGCGTGGCCGCGACGGCGGGGGGTACATTCATGACTTCGAGGATGCTGGCGGCGAGATTGCCCCGCGGCGCGATCCAGGCGCGCTGGCGCCGGCCGCGGCCGGCGGTCTGCTCGGATGTGACGAACCACATCGGGCCGCGTTCGCCGCCCCTGGCGTGCTCGATCGCCTCGGTATTGGTCGAGCCGGTCCGCTCGAAAGCTGCGAGCTTGTAGCCCGCCGAGAGTGCGCGAGGACCGAGCGCGAACCCCATCCTAGAACAGCGACTTTGCGGCGGCAGAGGCGACGCTCACCACCGGCCCCGCGAACAGCGCGAACAGGATGTTGAACAGGCCCGCGACCGCCAGCACCGTCTTCACCTCGACGCGCACCGGGTCAACCTGACCGGCCGGCTCGTCGAAATACATCGTCTTGACGATGGCGAGATAGTAGTAGGCACCCACCACGCTGGAGAGCACGCCGATCACGGCGAGCGTGAACAGGTTCGCCTTGATGGCGGCGACGAAGACGTACCATTTGGCGAAGAAGCCGGCGAGCGGCGGAATGCCCGCAAGCGAGAACAGCAGCATCGCGAACATGAAGGCGAGCAGCGGATTGGTGCGCGACAGACCGGCAAAATCGCTGATCTGCTCCACGGCCTGGCCGTTGCGCTTCATGGCGAGGATGATCGAGAACGAGCCGAGCGTCATCGCGACATAGATCACGATGTACATCAGGACGCCCTGCGCGCCCTCGACGGTGCCGGAGGCGAGGCCGACCAGGGCAAAGCCCATGTGGCCGATCGAGGAATAGGCCATCAGGCGCTTGATGTTGCTCTGGCCGATCGCGGCGAACGAACCCAGCACCATCGAGGCGATCGCCACGAAGACCAGGATCTGCTGCCACTGCGAGACGATGCCGGGGAAAGCGGTCAGCGTGACGCGGGTGAAGACGGCGAGCGCGGCCACCTTCGGCGCCGAGGCGAAGAAGGCGGTGACCGGCGTCGGGGCGCCCTCGTAGACATCAGGCGTCCACATGTGGAACGGCACGGCCGAGACCTTGAAGCAGAGGCCGGCGAGGAGGAAGACGAGACCGAACACCAGGCCGACATTCGCGGCCGTCGCGGCGGCCGCGATGCCGGTGAAGCTGACCGTGCCGGTGAAGCCATAGATCAGCGAGGCGCCGTAGAGCAGCATGCCCGAGGACAGTGCGCCGAGCACAAAGTACTTCAGGCCGGCTTCGGTCGACTTGGCGTTGTCGCGGTTCGAGGACGCCACGACGTAGAGCGCGAGCGACATCAATTCGAGGCCGAGATAGAGCGAGATCAGATCGCCGGCCGAGATCAGCACCATCATGCCGAGGGTCGAGAGCAGCACCAGGATGGCGTATTCGAAGATCCGACGCGAGGGGTCGGACAGGAACTCTGTCGACAGCACCAGCGTCACCGCCGAGCCGATCAGGGCCAGAATCTTCATGAAGCGGGCGAAGTCGTCGACGATGAAGCTGCCGCCGAAGGTCACCTGCTTGCCCGCGGGCAGCATGTATTCGAGCACGCCGACCACGACCAGAAGCAGGACCGCCAGCGTCGTGATCGCCCTGGTCGTCTCCTGCCCGCGATACGCGCCGAGCATCAGAAGCGCCATGGCGCCGACCGCGAGCACGAGCTCGGGCAGCACCGGCGCCAGTTGATAACCTGCAGTCGAAAAGCTCATGGCGATATCCTGACCTGCCCGATCACTGGAGCAGTGCGGCGGCCTTCACGGCCGTCACAGCGGTGTTGTAATTGTTGACGAGTTGCTGGACCGAGGCGGCCGACATGTCGAGCACCGGCTTCGGATAGACGCCGAACAGGATCGTCAGCGCGATCAGCGGGAACAGCGTCACGCACTCACGCAAGGTGAGATCCTTCATGCTCATCAGCGACGGCTTGACCAGCGCCCCGAACACGACCTTGCGGTAGAGCCACAGCGCGTAGCCCGCCGACAGGATCACGCCGAAGGTGGCGAAGAACGCAGTCGGGATCGAGACCTTGAACGTGCCGAGCAGCGTCATGAACTCGCCGACGAAGCCGGACGTGCCGGGCAGTCCGACATTGGCCATGGTGAAGATCATGAAGGTCAGCGCGTAGAGCGGCATCCGGTTGACGAGGCCGCCATAGGCCGCGATCTCGCGGGTATGCAGGCGGTCGTAGACGACGCCGACGCAGAGGAACAGCGCGCCGGAGACGATGCCGTGCGAGATCATCTGGAACATGCCGCCGGCGACGCCCTGCATGGTGCCGGCGAAAATGCCCATGGTGACGAAGCCCATATGCGCCACCGAAGAGTACGCGATCAGCTTCTTCATGTCCTCCTGCATCAGCGCCACCAGCGAGGTGTAGACGATGGCGATGACCGAGAGCGTGAAGATCAGCGGCGCGAAGTCGTGCGACGCCAGGGGGAACATCGGCAGCGAGAAGCGCAGGAAGCCGTAGCCGCCCATCTTCAGCAGGATCGCGGCCAGGACCACGGAACCTGCCGTCGGCGCCTCGACGTGCGCGTCGGGGAGCCAGGTGTGCACCGGCCACATCGGCATCTTCACCGCGAAGGAGGCGAAGAAGGCGAGCCAGGCCCAGGTCTGCAACGACCGCGGCACGGCGGTGTGCATCAGGGTCGGGATGTCGGTGGTGCCGCCGTTCCAGTACAGCGCCATGATGGCGAGCAGCATCAGCACCGAGCCGAGCAGCGTGTAGAGGAAGAACTTGAAGGACGCGTAGACCCGGCGCGGGCCGCCCCAGACGCCGATGATCAGGAACATCGGGATCAGGCCGCCTTCGAAGAACAGGTAGAACAGCACGAGATCGAGCGCCGAGAAGGTGCCGATCATCAGCGTTTCCAGGATCAGGAACGCCATCATGTATTCGCGGACGCGGCTGGTGATCGCCTTCCAGCTCGCGATGATGCAGAACGGCATGATGGCGGTGGTCAGGATCACGAGCGGCAGCGAAATGCCGTCCACACCCATGTGGTAAGTGATGCCGGTGGCGAGCCAGGCCGACTTCTCGACGAACTGGAAGTCGGCATTCGCCGGATCGAAGCGCATGACCAGGATCACCGACACCGCGAAGGTGATCAGCGTGGTCCACAATGCGATCCAGCGCGAGTTGCGCCGCGCCGCCTCGTCGTCGCCACGGCTGAGATAGACGATCAGCGCGCCGACCAGCGGCAGGAACGTCGTGACCGATACAATGGGCCAGGTCGTCATTTACTGGCCTCCAAAGCCGAACATGAACCAGGTGATCAGGCCGGCGGCGCCGATCAGCATGGCGAATGCGTAGTGATAGAGATAGCCGGTCTGGATCTTCACGACGTTGCGGGTGACGTCCAGCACGCGGGCCGAGACGCCGTCGGGCCCGAGGCCGTCGATGATGAAGCCGTCGCCCTTCTTCCAGAGCTGGTAGCCGATCCACTTCGCCGGACGGACGAAGATGAGGTCGTACAGCTCGTCGAAGTACCATTTGTTGAGCAGGAACTGGTACAGCATCGGCTGCTCTGCAGCGAGCCGAACGGGGATGTAGGGCCGGCGGATGTAGAACAAGTACGACACCAGGAAGCCCAGCACCATCATCACCGTCGGCAGCAACGCGATGGTCTCGGGGATGTGGTGCATCTCCTCGATGATGTGCGGGTTCATCTTCACGGACTCGCGGAAGAACTCCTCGACGCCGTGGCCCGCGAACAGCTCCTTGAACGGGAAGCCCGCGACGATCGAGCCGACCGCGAGCACGCCGATCGGGACCAGGATCCAGAGCGGCGCCTCATGGGCGGCTTCATAGTGATGCTCGTCATGCGGCTCGCCGTGGAAGGTCTTGAAGATCAGGCGCCAGGAGTAGAACGAGGTCAGGCCGGCGGCGACGACCGTCATCAGGAAGCCGTACATCGCGAACGGATTGTGCGAGGCGTAGGCCGATTCGATGATCGCATCCTTGGAGAAGTAGCCGGCCGTGAGCGGGAAGCCCGTGAGCGCCAGCGTGCCGACCACCATCACCGCGTAGGTGTAGGGGATCTTCTTCCAGAGGCCGCCCATGTTGCGGATGTCCTGCTCGTGGTGCATCGCGTAGATCACCGAGCCGGAGCCTAGGAACAGCAGTGCCTTGAAGAAGGCGTGCGTGAACAAATGGAACATGCCAACCGAATAGGCCCCTGCTCCCATCGCCACGAACATGTAGCCGAGCTGCGAACAGGTCGAGTAGGCAACGATGCGCTTGATGTCGTTCTGGACGAGGCCGATGGTCGCGGCGAAGAACGCCGTGGTGGCGCCGAAAAACATCACGACGGCCTGCGCGTTCGGGGCGAGCTCGAACAGCGGCGACAGGCGCGCCACCATGAACACGCCCGCGGTGACCATGGTCGCGGCGTGGATCAGCGCGGAGACCGGGGTCGGGCCTTCCATCGCGTCCGGCAACCAGGTGTGGAGCAGGAACTGCGCCGACTTGCCCATCGCGCCCATGAACAGCAGGAGGCAGGTCAGGGTCAGGGCGTCGGCGTGCCAGCCGAGGAAGTCGATGGTCTTGCCGGTGAGGCCGGGCGCGGCATGGAAGATCGTCTCGAAATCGGTCGAGCCGACCAGCATGAAGATCGCGAAGATGCCGAGCGCGAAGCCGAAATCGCCGACGCGGTTGACCACGAAGGCCTTGATGGCGGCGGCGTTCGCCGACGGCTTCTGATACCAGAAGCCGATCAGCAGGTAGCTGGCCAGACCCACGCCTTCCCAGCCGAAGAACAGCTGCACGAGGTTGTCCGCCGTTACCAGCATCAGCATGGCGAAGGTAAACAGCGAGAGATAGCCGAAGAAGCGCGGCCGGTACGGATCCTCGTCCATGTAGCCGATGGAATAGAGGTGCACGAGCGAGGACACGGTCGTCACCACCACCAGCATCACGGCAGTAAGCGTGTCGACCCGCAGCGTCCAGTAGACCTGGAGGTCGCCGGAGAGGATCCACGGCAACAGCGGAATCCGCATGTCATGGTGCATGAAGCCGACATCGACCAGCGTCATCCAGGACAGCCCAGCCGCCACGAACAGCAATGCCGTCGTGATCAGCTCGGCCGCGCGCGAGCCCGCCGCTGCCGGCTCGACCGGTCCGTGCCCGTGGTCGTCGTGACCGTGATCGTCGTGGCCATGATCGTCATGGGCCGCCGACGCATGCGCATCGCCGTGACCGTGGTCGCCGTGATGCTCGACCTCGTCGCCTGAGGGGTTGCGGGCATGCGCGCCGAACAGCGCAATCAGGCCGGCCAAGATGGCGCCCAGGAGCGGCAGGAATACGATTGCCTGAACCATGACTGAGCTCAGCCCTTCATCAGATTGACGTCCTCAACCGCGATCGAGCCGCGGTTGCGGAAATAGACCACCAGGATGGCGAGACCGATCGCGGCTTCGGCAGCGGCGACCGTCAGCACCAGAAGCGCGAAGACCTGGCCGACGATGTCGCCGAGGAAGGTCGAGAACGCGACGAAGTTGATGTTGACCGAGAGCAGGATCAGCTCGATCGACATCAGGATGACGATGATGTTCTTGCGGTTCAGGAAGATGCCGAGGATCCCGAGCGTGAACAGGATCGCGCCGACCGCCAGATAGTGTCCGAGCCCGATCGTCATTTCACCCACTCCGCCGCATCGGCATCCGAGAGCCCCTGCCCTGGCGCCACCTTGCGCATCGCCATCGCCATCTCAGGCGTGCGCGCGTTCTGAACGTTGATGTCCTGCCGCTTCACGCTCGCCTTGTGCCTGAGCGTCAGCACGATGGCACCGATCATGGCGACCAGCAGCACCATGCCCGCGAGCTGGAAGTAGTGGATGTACTTCGTATAGAGCACGAGGCCGAGCGCCTCGGTGTTCGAGACGTTGGTCGGGATCGCCGCCGTGATCGTCTTGGAGACGCCGGGGTTGATGACCCAGAAGCCGACGGTGAGCAGCAGCTCGAACATGAAGATGCCGCCGATCACGAGGCCGACCGGCAGGTACTCGATGAAGCCCTCGCGCAGCTCGAGGAAGTCGACGTCGAGCATCATGATCACGAACAGGAACAGCACCGCGACCGCGCCGACATAGACGACGATCAGCATCATGCCGAGGAACTCGGCGCCCATCAGCACGAACAGGCCGGAGGCGTTGACGAAGGCCAGGATCAGGTACAGCACGGAGTGCACGGGATTGCGCGAGACAATCACCATCACCGCCGAGGCGACGCAGATGCCGGCGAAGAGATAGAAGAACAGCGCGGAAACGATCATGCTCTCATCTCACCGGTACGGCGCGTCGAGCTCGATCGCTTTCGCGATCTCGCGTTCCCAGCGGTCGCCGTTGGCGAGCAGCTTGGCCTTGTCATAGAACAGTTCCTCGCGGGTCTCGGTCGCGAACTCGAAGTTCGGACCTTCGACGATGGCGTCGACCGGACAGGCCTCCTGGCAGAGGCCGCAATAGATGCACTTCACCATGTCGATGTCGTAGCGCACGGTACGGCGGGTGCCGTCGTTGCGGCGCGGGCCGGCCTCGATGGTGATGGCCTGCGCCGGGCACACGGCTTCGCACAGCTTGCAGGCGATGCAGCGTTCCTCGCCGTTCGGATAGCGGCGCAGCGCGTGCTCGCCGCGGAAGCGCGGCGAGATCGGGCCCTTCTCGAAGGGATAGTTCAGCGTCGGCTTCGGCTGGAAGAAATAGCGCATGGCGAGGAAGAACGCCGAGACGAATTCCGACAGCAGAAGCGAGCGTGCAGTGGCGTTGATGTTGATACCCATGACGGCCTCACTTCGGCGCGATGCCGGCGAAATGCAGCACGCCGGCCACCACGATCACCATCGCCAGCGACAGCGGCAGGAACACCTTCCAGCCGAGGCGCATCAGTTGATCGTAGCGGTAGCGGGGCACGATCGCCTTCGCCATCGCGAACAGGAAGAACATGAAGAAGACTTTGAGCGAGAACCAGATGATCCCCGGCACCCAGTTGAAGGGCGGCAGGTCCACCGGCGGCAGCCAGCCTCCGAGGAACAGGATCGTCGCCAGCGCGCACATCGTGACGATCGCGACATACTCGCCGAGCATGAACAGGAGGTACGGCGTCGAGCCGTATTCGACCATGAAGCCGGCGACGAGCTCGGATTCGGCTTCGACGAGGTCGAACGGCGGACGGTTGGTTTCCGCCAGCGCCGAGACGTAGAACACCACGAACATCGGGAACAACGGCCACACATACCAGTTCAGGATGGTAAGCTGCGGCAGTCCGATCAGGCTGGCGAGGCCTCGGGCATGCTGCGCTTCGACGACAGCCGAGAGGTTCAGCGTGCCGGCGCAGAGCAGCACGGTGATGATGACGAAGCCGATCGAGACTTCATAGGACACCATCTGCGCGGCCGAGCGCAGCGCGGCCAGGAACGGGTATTTCGAGTTCGACGACCAGCCGGCCATGATGATGCCGTAGATCGACAGCGACGAGATCGCGAAGATGAAGAGGACGCCGACATTGATGTCGGAGATCACCCAGCCGAGATTGGTCGGGATCACCGCCCAGGCGGCGAGCGCGAGCACGCATGAGACCAGGGGAGCAAGGAGAAACACGCCCTTGTTGGCGCCGGCCGGGATGATCGGCTCCTTCAGGACGAACTTCAGCAGGTCGGCGAAGGACTGCAGCAGGCCCCAGGGGCCGACCACGTTCGGACCGCGGCGGATCTGCACCGCCGCCCAGATCTTGCGGTCGGCGAGCAGGATGTAGGCGATCGCGACCAGCAGGACGACGAGCACCAAGACGCTCTCCGCGACCATGATGATCAGCGGCCAGAGGAAACCGGTCCAGAATGCGCTTTCGAAGAATTCCATCAGATCACGCTCACTCCGCTGCGGTCAGCATCTGCCCGGAGGCAAGCCGCGAGCACTCCGCCATCACGGCGGACGCACGGGCGATTGGGTTGGTCAAATAGAAGTCCTCGACCAGAGGCTTGAACGGCGCCTTCTCCGGCGAGCCGCCCTTCCCTGCCAGCTTCTTGATCTGGTCGGCCGAGCCGGCCGCGATCTGGTCGAGACGGATCAGATGCGGCACGGCCTTGAAGATCGCCTGGCGCAGGGCGGCAAGCGAGTCGTAGCCGAGCTTCTTGCCGAGCGCTTCCGAGAGCGCGCGGACGATCGCCCAGTCCTCGCGGGCTTCGCCCGGCGGGAATGCGGCACGTCCCGTCATCTGCACGCGGCCTTCGGTGTTGACGTAGATCGCGGACTTCTCGGTGTAAGCGGCCGCCGGCAGGATCACGTCGGCGCGGTGCGCGCCGCGGTCGCCATGGGTGCCGATATAGACGACGAAGGTGCCGTCCGGCGCCTTGATCTCGTCGGCGCCGAGCAGGAACAGCAGGTCGAGCGTCCCGAAGGTCGTCATCTGCGCGGCGTTCAGGCCGCCGGCGGTGGCGGAGAAGCCGATGTCGAGCGCGCCGACGCGCGAGGCGGTCTCGTGCAGCACGCCGAAACCGTTCCAGCCGTCCTTGACCGCACCGACATCCATCGCGAGCTTGGCGGCGGCGGCCAGAATGGCGGCGCCGTCGTGACGCGAGGCCGCGCCCGCACCGACCAGGATGATCGGGTTCTTGGCGTTCTTCAGCACGTCCATGAAGGAGTGCTTGCCGGCCGCGAGCTCGCCGAGCGTCTCGGTGCCTGCGCCGAGATGGTCGTAGTCATAGGTCAGGTCGGCCTTGGCGCCGATCACGCCGACCTTGAAGCCGCCGGAGCGCCAGCGCTTGCGGATGCGGGCGTTGAACACGGCCGCTTCCTTGCGCGGATTGGCGCCGATGACGAGCAGCGCGTCGGCCTGCTCCACGCCTGCAAGCGTCGGGTTGAAGATGTAGGAGCCGCGGCCGAGCGCCGGATCGAAGGCGTCGCCGCCCTGCACCGCCAGATTGCTCGAGCCGTATTTGGCGAGCAGATCCTTCAGCGCGAACATCTCCTCGACACCGGCGAGGTCGCCGGCGATCGCGCCGATGCGCTTGCCGTCGGTGCGTGCCGCTTTCGCTGCGATCGCGGCAAAGGCCTCGGGCCAGCTCGCCGCGCGCAGCTTGCCGGCTTCGCGGATATAGGGCCGGTCGAGGCGCTGGGTGCGCAGGCCGTCGACGATGTGGCGGGTCTTGTCCGAGATCCACTCCTCGTTCACGGCCTCGTTGATGCGCGGCAGCACGCGCATCACCTCGCGGCCGCGGGTATCGACGCGAATCGCCGAGCCAACGCCGTCCATGACGTCGATCGACTGGGTCTTGCCGAGCTCCCACGGGCGGGCCGCGAAAGCATAGGGCTTCGAGGTCAGCGCACCGACCGGGCAGATATCGACGAGGTTGCCCTGCAACTCCGACGTCAGCGCATGCTCCAGATAGGTCGTGATCTCCATGTCCTCGCCGCGACCGGTCGCGCCCATTTCAGGGGCGCCGGCGACTTCCGCCGAGAAGCGGACGCAGCGCGTGCACTGGATGCAGCGGTTCATCGAGGTCTTGACCAGCGCGCCGAGATACTTGTCCTCGACCGCGCGCTTGTTCTCGGCGAAGCGGCTGGTGTCCACACCATAGCCCATCGCCTGGTCCTGGAGATCGCACTCGCCGCCCTGGTCGCAGATCGGGCAGTCCAGCGGATGGTTGATCAGAAGGAATTCCATCACGCCTTCGCGCGCCTTCTTCACCATCGGCGAACGGGTGGAGATTTCCGGCGGCTCGCCCTTGGGACCCGGACGGCAATCGCGCACGCCCCAGGCGCAGCTTGCGACCGGCTTCGGGCCGCCCTTCACCTCGACGAGGCACATCCGGCAATTGCCGGCGATCGACAGCCGCTCGTGATAGCAGAAGCGCGGAATCTCGGCGCCCGCGGCTTCGCACGCCTGGAGCAGCGTGTATTCCGGCGGGACATCGATCTCTTTGCCGTCGATGATGAGCTTGGTCATTCTTCCTACTCCGCCGCGACCATGTTCACGGGATCGCGGACGCCGATATCGTCGATGTCAGACTTGTGCGAATACTGGTCGATGCGCGCTTCGATCTCATGACGGAAATGCGCGATCAGGCCCTGGATCGGCCAGGCGGCTGCGTCGCCGAGCGCGCAGATGGTGTGGCCTTCGACCTGCTTTGTGACTTCGAGCAACATGTCGATCTCGCGCTTGTGGGCGCGGCCTTCGGCCATGCGGGTCAGGACGCGCCACATCCACCCCGTGCCCTCGCGGCACGGCGTGCACTGGCCGCAGCTCTCGTGCTTGTAGAAGTACGAGATGCGGGCGATGGCACGGATCAAATCGGTGGACTTGTCCATCACGATCACGGCCGCGGTGCCGAGGCCCGAGCGCAGCTTGCTCAAGCTGTCGAAATCCATCGGCGTGTCGATGATCTGCTCGGCCGGCACCATGCGCACCGACGAGCCGCCGGGGATCACGGCCTTCAGATTGTCCCAGCCGCCGCGGATGCCGCCGCAATGCTTGTCGATCAGCTCACGGAACGGAATGCCCATGGCCTCTTCGACGTTGCAGGGCCGCTCGACATGGCCGGAGATGCAGAACAGCTTGGTGCCGACATTGTTCGGACGGCCGATGCCGGCGAACCAGGCCGCGCCACGGCGCAGGATGTCCGGCGCCACTGCGATCGACTCGACGTTGTTGACGGTGGTCGGGCAGCCGAACAGGCCGACATTGGCCGGGAACGGCGGCTTCAGGCGCGGCTGGCCCTTCTTGCCCTCGAGGCTTTCGAGCAGCGCGGTTTCCTCGCCGCAGATATAGGCGCCGGCACCGTGCGCGACGTAGATGTCGAACGGCCAACCGTTGACGTTGTCCTTGCCGACGAGCTTCGCCTCATAGGCCTGGTCGATCGCGGCCTGGAGATGCTCGCGCTCGCGGATGAACTCGCCGCGGACATAGATGTAGCAGGCATGCGCGTTCATGGCGCAGCTGGCGATCAGGCAGCCCTCGATCAGGAGATGCGGATCGTGCCGCATGATCTCGCGATCCTTGCAGGTGCCGGGCTCGGATTCGTCGGCGTTGACGACGAGATAGCTCGGCCGGCCGTCGGTCGATTCCTTCGGCATGAACGACCATTTCAGGCCGGTCGGGAAGCCGGCGCCGCCGCGGCCGCGCAGGCCCGACGCCTTCATCTCGTTGATGATCCAGTCGCGGCCCTTGTCGATGATATTCTTCGTACCATCCCAGGCGCCGCGGCGCCGCGCACCCTCGAGCCCCCAGTCATGGAGGCCGTAGAGGTTCTTGAAGATGCGGTCCTTGTCCTCGAGCATATCAGTGCTTTCCGATCAACGATTGGACTGCTTGTAGGCAAGTCCGGCGGCGCAGACGGCGAAGGTCAGCGCCCAGAGCAGGCTGGATTCCAGCGACGCGTTCAGGCTGAAACGCTGAAGCAGGAAAATGAAAATGGCCGCCACCGCGGCATGCATCGCGATGAAGCCCCACTTCTTCATGGCACCGCTCCCCTCCACTGCCGGCGACGAGAGATCCCGCATCAGGTGATCTCCTTCAGCGTGGTCGGCCCGTTGATCGGCGCCGAGAACTGACGGCCGTTCTGCGGACCGGGCTTGGGCGGATTGCCGGAGGCAAAGCCGTCGAGCACCTTGCCAAAGCTCTCCTTGGTCAGGTCCTCATAGGTGTCCTTGCCGATCAGCACCATCGGCGCGTTCACGCAGGCGCCGAGGCACTCGACCTCTTCCCAGCTGAAATTGCCGTCCTTGGAGAGATGGAAGGGCTCGTGATGGATGCGGTGCTCGCAGACGTGGATGAGGTCCTCGGCGCCGCGCAGGCGGCACGGCGTGGTGCCGCAGACCTGGACGTGGGCTTTCTTGCCGACGGGGGCGAGCTGGAACATCGTGTAGAAGGTCGCGACCTCGAGCACGCGGATATAGGGCATGTCGAGCAAGTCGGCGACGGCGCGGATGGCGGCTTCCGACACCCAGCCTTCGTGCTGTTCCTGGACGCGCCAAAGGATGGCGATGACAGCGGAGGCTTGCCGGCCGGCCGGATATTTCGCGATCTGCTGCTTGGCGAACGCGAGGTTCTCCTCCGTGAACGCAAAGCTCGCGGGCTGGACTTCCTTCGGTGCTAATCGGCGGACGGACATCTCTTAATCTCTCACTGCATGCGGCGCGTGGTCTTGGCATTCAGAGTCTTGGCATTCAGGGCATCGATCCTGTCCTGCCAGAATGCGCTTGCGGTGCCGAAAACGTTGTAGCCGACGTGGGTCGAGACCTTGATGCGGTCGAGGATCGACAGCTCTTTCACGGTCTCCATCCGGTTGCTGCGCGGATCGAACACGATCAGCTTCAGCGGGGTCTGTTCGAGGATGTAGCGCGACACTGCGTGGCTGCGGTCGCTGCCGTGCTCCTCGCACATGATGACGCTGTCGGTCTCAAGCAGCCGGGCGCCGCCCTTGATCGCCTCGATCTCGACGCCCTCGACGTCGAGCTTGATCAGGTATTTGCCACTCGCCGCAACCTTGCCGTCGTCGATGAGGTTGTCCAGCGCGATGACCGGCACCTCCTCGCCGCCCGACGACGGATCGCCGGCGATGCTGAAGGCCTCGTGCTTGGTGCCTGACAGCCGCGCGGTGCCGCGAGCGGCGCCGATCGCGCATTTCAGGGTCTCGAAGCGGCCAGCGTTGACGCGGGCGTTGTTGGCGAGCTTCGGATAGTTCTGCCCCGACGGCTCGATCGCGATCGCCTTGTGCGAGCCGAACGGCCTGCTCGACACCAGCACCGACCAGTAGCCGTAATTGGCGCCGCAATCGAGCAGCGTGTAGTCGACGTCGATGGAGTCGGCGAACAGGAGCTCCAGCTCGTCTTCATAGATATAGGAGCGGTTGAGCAGCTTGCTCCAATAGCCGTCGCCATAAGGGAATTCGAACACGGCGTCGGGATTGAGCTTGATCGCGATGTTGCGCTCGGGCAGCGTTTTTCGCAGCAGGTTCGCGCAGGCGATGTAGCCCATATGCGAGAAGTGCGACGAGATCTTCGATCCCGTCACCAGCGCCAAGGCAGCCGTCCGCTCCCACAGGTTGGCCCCTTCAAGGGCCCCCGAGGCGCGGTCAAACTGGATTGGCGCCTGCGCCATCACCGATCGACCTCTCCGAACACGATGTCGAGCGAACCCAGGATCGCCGAGACGTCGGCGAGCAGATGGCCCCGGCAGATGTGATCCATGGCCTGGAGATGGGCGAAGCCCGGCGCGCGGATCTTGCACTTGTAGGGCTTGTTGGTGCCGTCGGCGACGAGATAGACGCCGAACTCGCCCTTGGGCGCCTCAACCGCGGCATAGACCTCGCCGGCCGGCACGCGGACGCCTTCGGTGTAGAGCTTGAAGTGGTGGATCAGCGCTTCCATCGAGCGCTTCATCTCGCCACGGCGCGGCGGCGCGACCTTGTTGTCCTCGACGACGACGGGGCCCCTGCCCTCAGGCGCGTTCAGCTTCTGGATGCACTGCTTCATGATGCGCACCGACTGGCGCATCTCTTCCATGCGGATCAGGTAGCGGTCGTAGCAGTCGCCGTTCTTGCCGATCGGAATGTCGAAATCCATCTCGGCGTAGCACTCATAAGGCTGCGACTTGCGCAGGTCCCAGGCGGCGCCCGAGCCGCGCACCATCACGCCCGAGAAGCCCCACGCCCAGGCTTCCTTGAGCGGCACCACGCCGATGTCGACGTTGCGCTGCTTGAAGATACGGTTGGCGGTGAGCAGCCGGTCGAGGTCATCAACCACCTTGAGGAACGGATCGCACCAGGCTTCGATGTCGTCGACCAGCTTCTGCGGCAGGTCCTGATGCACGCCGCCGACGCGGAAGAAGGCCGCATGCATGCGGCTGCCCGAGGCGCGCTCGTAGAACACCATCAGCTTCTCGCGCTCTTCGAAACCCCACAGCGGCGGGGTGAGCGCGCCGACGTCCATCGCCTGCGTGGTGACGTTGAGCAGATGCGACAGGATGCGACCGATCTCGCAATAGAGCACGCGGATCAGCTGGCCGCGGCGCGGCACCTCGATGCCGAGCAGCTTTTCGGCGGCGAGGCAGAAGGCGTGCTCCTGGTTCATCGGCGCGACGTAGTCGAGCCGGTCGAAATAAGGGATCGCCTGGAGATAGGTCTTCTGCTCGATCAGCTTCTCGGTGCCGCGGTGAAGCAGGCCGATATGGGGATCGACACGCGCGACGACTTCACCGTCCAGCTCCAGCACCAGGCGCAACACGCCGTGCGCCGCCGGATGCTGCGGGCCGAAATTGATGGTGAAGTTGCGGAGGTTTTCGGGTTGCTCGTTCATGGTCAGACCTTCGGCCCCGCCTTCTCGTCACCGGGAAGCGGATAGTCCGCCCCTTCCCACGGCGAGAGGAAATCGAACTTGCGGAATTCCTGGTTGAGCCTGACAGGCTCGTACACCACCCGCTTCTCCTGGTCGTCGTAGCGGACCTCGACGAAGCCGGTGGTCGGGAAATCCTTGCGCAGCGGATGGCCCTCGAAGCCGTAATCGGTGAGGATGCGGCGCATGTCGGGATGGCCGACGAAGAACACGCCATAGAGGTCGTAGGCCTCGCGCTCGAACCAGTCGGCGCCGGGGAACACATCGATCAGCGACGGCACCTGGGTGGTCTCGTCGGCCTGGGCCCTGAGCCGGATCCGCGTGTTCAGCGTCGGTGACAGAAAGTGGTAGATCACGTCGAAGCGCTTCTCGCGATCCGGATAGTCCACCGCCGTGATGTCGGTGAAGTTGACGAAGCGGCAGCTCGGATCGTCGCGGAGGTACTTGACCACCTCAACGATCTTGCTGGCCTCGACATCCACCGTCAGCTGGTTGAAGGCCACCGAATGACCGGTGGCCGCGCCCGGAAGCGCGCTAACGATCGTTTGCCCAAGGGCGTCGAGCTTGCCATCGTCCATGACGTAAAACCTTAGCGTTCGATGGTGCCGGTGCGCCGGATCTTCTTCTGAAGCAGCAGCACGCCATAGAGCAGCGCTTCCGCCGTGGGCGGGCAGCCCGGCACATAGATGTCGATCGGCACGATGCGGTCGCAGCCGCGCACGACCGAATAGGAATAGTGATAGTAGCCGCCGCCATTGGCGCACGAGCCCATCGAGATGACGTAGCGCGGCTCGGGCATCTGGTCGTAGACCTTGCGCAGCGCCGGGGCCATCTTGTTGGTGAGCGTACCCGCGACAATCATCACGTCGGACTGACGCGGCGAGGCACGCGGCGCGAAGCCGAAGCGCTCGACGTCGTAGCGCGGCATCGACACCTGCATCATCTCGACCGCGCAGCAGGCGAGACCGAAGGTCATCCACATCAGCGAGCCGGTGCGCGCCCAGGTGATGAGGTCGTCGGTCGCGGCCACGAAGAAGCCCTTGTCGGACAGCTCCGAATTGACCTCGAGGAAGAACGGATCATTGGCCCCGACCGGCTTGCCGGTCGACGGATCCAGAATGCCCTTGGGGGCCGGCGCGAGAACCGGACCGGCGGACGGTGCAGGGTTCAATCCCATTCCAGTGCCCCTTTCTTCCATTCATAGGCGAACCCGACCGTCAGCACGGCGAGGAACACCACCATGGACCAGAAGCCGGTCGCGCCAAGCTTGCCGAACGCCACCGCCCAGGGAAACAGGAACGCCACCTCGAGATCGAAGATGATGAAGAGGATGGCGACCAGATAGAAGCGGACGTCGAACTTCATGCGGGCGTCGTCGAAGGCGTTGAAACCGCACTCATACGCCGACAGCTTTTCCGGGTCCGGCTGCTGGAACGCCACGATGAAAGGCGCAATCAGCAGCACAAGGCCGATGAGGCCCGCTACCCCTATGAAGACAACGAGTGGAAGATAGTTCTGTAGAATGCCGCTCATTGGCGAGCCCTTTTTCCCGCGACGTCGGGGGAGCCGCGGATTCGTCCCGATTTGGAATTATTCTGAGCCTTAGCGCAGTGCACCAATGGGCGCAAGACACGCTCTTTTTAGGCCCTTTGCCGCCCCAGAACGGTAGAAATCCCGGAATCACCCCGCGGCTGGTATGGAGCAGATCGACCGCCCCAGCAAGGGCGATCCCGATCAGTCCAAGTGCGCTCGGCGGTGAGATCCGCTGTTGGGGAAGCTCACTTTATCGAGGCCGCGCAGCAAAATCTACAACGAGGACAGGCGCCCAGCGTCATCCGGGCGACATACTGGCCGCGCCTTCCTCGGAGCGGTACAGCCAGGGGAGCCGGTGATGGTCGCGACCGCGGTGCAAGAAAGACACGTATCCACAGGCGCGACGGTCAGACGAGCCATGCATCACGACGGGACCGGGGCTCGTCCGGCGAATGCGTCGGCTGGCGCACCCGGACCGGCCGCGAGCGCGGCGTCGGCGACTTGCCGGGGGCATCGCACGCGCCGCGCTCGCATGAGCTCCGGGCCGGGGGGCATCGCCCGGCAGCTCATCGATCTCCCGGTGGAAGATCGGCGGTATCAGTCAGCGAAGCAGACAGACGGCCGAGATCAGGCCGGTCCGAAGCCCGACAGGTGCAGCTTCACCATGCCTGCCCTCGCCCCCGTCCCCGGTCATTCGGCTCACCATTTGTAGGAGACGCTGGCGGTGATGCGCCGGCGGTCGCCGTAGAAGCAGGACGAGGCCGCCGCGCAACTCGCGACGTAGACCTTGTCGGTCAGGTTGATCACGTTCAGCGCCGTGCGCCAGTTCTGCCATTCGTAGTGGAGCGCGAGGTCGCCGAGAACCACCGCGGGAACTTCGAGCGTGTTGGCGGTGTCGGCCCAGGACGAGCCGACGTAGCGGACGCCGCCGCCGAAGCCGAACCCCGTCAGCGGTCCTTCCTTGAAGGTGTAGTCCGCCCATCCTGACGCCAGGAGTGAAGGCGTGTTGGTCGGCGTCTTGCCGATCAGCGTCGGATCGAGATCCCTGCTGGTGAAGATGTGATAGCTGGTGAAGGCGCCAATCAGCTTCAGCTCCTTCGTAACATTGGCCACCGCCTCGAGCTCGATGCCGCGCGAGGTCACCTCACCGGTCTGGTTCTGCAGCAATGAATTCGACGGATCGGTCGTCAGCGCGTTCTGGCGCTTCAGGTCGAAAGCCGAAACCGTGAAATAGCCATCGAAGCCCTTGGGCTGCACTTTCAAGCCGACTTCGGCCTGCTTGCCGGTTTCCGGCAAGAGCAACTGGTTGCTGGCATTCAAGCCAATGACCGGGTTGTAGCTCGTCGAATAGGAGACGTAGGGCGCGATGCCGTTGTCGAAATTGTAGATCAGGCCTGCGCGTCCGCTGAACCTGCTGTCGTCGCGGCTGGCAACCGTGGCGCCCGTAAAGCGTTTGTCCTGGGTGGTCTCGACCCAATCATTGCGGCCGCTCAGCACCAGCGTGAAATTGCCGAGCTTCATCTGGTCCTGGAGATAGGTACCGGCCTGCTTCTGCGTGATCCGGAAGTTTCGGAACGGATCGCCCGCGAACGGAATGTCGCTCAATCCGTAGGTGGGATTGAAGACGTTGATCGAGGGCACGCCGCCCCCGAAGAGCTGGTAATCGTCGATCTGATAGCCCTTCAGGTCGACGCCGAACAGCATCGTGTGTTTCACCGGGCCGGTGTCGAAGCGATACTCCAGCTGGTTGTCGAGATCGGCCTGGTTGGCGGTGTTCTTCGCATACCAATTGTAGCGGTTGAGAGTGGCCGTGTTGACGTCGGCCCAACCATTGCCGACGTAACCGCGATAGGTCACGTCGACATGGGCGAAGCGCGCATTCTGCCGGAACGTCAGATCGTCGTTGAGATTGCGCTCGAACTGGTAGCCGAGCATCTCCTGCTCGCGCGTGAACTTGTCGACACTGGGATCGCCGGTAAAGAAGCTGGTCGGAATCTTGCCGAAGGGCGCATTGGTCACCGTGCCCTGGTAGGGCAGGAAGTTGATGCCACGCGTGTCCTGCTTCGAGGCCGAGGCCAGCACCGTGAAGGTGGTGTCGGCATCCGGCTTCCAGGTGACCGACGGCGCGATGAAGTAGTTGTTGTCGGGCGTGAAGTTGACCTGGGTCGGGCCGTTCTGGACCTGGCCGACGACGCGATAGAACAGCTTGCCGTTCTCGCTCTGCGTCGTGACCGGCCCGCCGACGTCGAATCCGACATAGGCGTTGCCGAAATTGTTGACACCCGTCTCGACGTAGCGGATCGGCTCGGCCGGCGGCATCTTGCTGATGACGTTGACGATGCCGCTCGGGCTCGATCCGCCATAGAGCACCGCCGACGGGCCGCGCAGCACCTCGACACGTTCCATGTTGGGCGTCTGGAGCTTCCAGCTCGCATAGGACGTGTAGAACAGCTGCATGCCGTCGAGGAACAGCCCGACGTCGTCGGACTTGAAGCCGCGGATCAACCACCAGTCGTTGCGCGTATCCGCGCCGAAGGTCCCTGCCCGTACGCCGGCGGTGTAGCGCAGCACCTCGTCGAGCTTGTTCGGCTTCTGGTCGCGGATCTGTTCCGCGCCGATCACCGAGACCGCCTGCGGCGTCTCCATGATCGGCGTGTTGGTTTTCGTGCCCGACGAACTGCGACCGGCGACGTAGCCATTCACCGGCCCGCGCGGCGTCTCGACGAAGCCGACATTGCGCTGCGGTTGCGGCTTGTTGCGATTGGCGGCCTGCACCGACCGCCGCTGCGCGCTACGCACGACCGAAGCGGGTGCGCGGCGGCGCGCCTCCGGCGCCGTGACGGTCACCGACGGCAAGCTCTGTGCGCCACCCTGCATAGACGATTGTGCGAGCGATGCCTGCGGCACCAAGACCCAAGCGGATGCGGTCGCCAACACGGCCGACCGCAGCATTCCAAGATTGTTCAACGCGCCACCCCAAAGCTGCATGTTCGATGCGTCATGCCGCCTGTCCCGGGACGGCATGCGCTTAAGGGTGACGCTTATGAGAGGGCGCGCGATTTCGCTAATTGAAAGCTTCTTAGAGAGACTCTTAGAAGCGATCTATCATTTCCGGAGATTGCCGAGAGATCAGCGCGAATTCTTTTCCGCCTCGAGCATCTCGGCGGCAACCGCGCTGAGCTGATCGATCTGCCGCAGCAGCGCATCGAACTCGGCTTCGCTCAACTGTTCCAGCAGGCGCCGGTTGCGTTCCTGCGCGCCTTCGACGATCGCATCATGCGCGGCAAGGCCCGTTGCGGTCAGCGAGACCAGCACTTCGCGGCTATCCTTCGGATTTGCCGACTTCGCAATCAGCTTGCGCGACACGAGGTTCGCGAGCGCCCGGCTGATCTGTCCCTTGTCCTGGCCGACGGCCTCAGCGAGCCGCGCCACGCTCATCGGCGGGCGCCGGCCGAGCGAGGCGACGAGACCGAACTCGACGGAAGACAATCCGGTGAGGCGCTTGTAGCGCAGGATGGCGCCGCGCTTGAGCAGATTGGCGAGCACCATCAGCCGCGACGACAGCATGACGGTGATCGGCGCCGGCTCGCTCTCGTCCGCCTCGGGCGTCGTCCACCCGTCCCTCGGTGTCTGGTTCATGATCCACCTGTGCCAAGAAAGCGGTGGCCTGCCAAGCCCAAGCCAAAGCCCAAGTCCAAGTCCAAAGCCCAAGTCCGAAGCAAGTCCCAAGCTCAAGGCAGGCCGCCTCCCCCCCTCATCCGACTGCGACTAAGAGGCATTTGGAAGATCGTTGACATTGTCATCGAACTATTTTTCACTGAGGAAAAGGCATCAAAAAGGCCCAGCCAGCCCACAGCGGGAGGACCAGCATGACCATCACCCAGCGGGATCGCGATCTCGGCACGGCCTATGCGATGAAGCCGGCGCAGACGCGCACGGAGCTCACCTCGGTCGTGCGCGGCACGCCGATGGGCGAACTGCTCCGCCGCTACTGGCACCCGGTCGGGCTCGTCGGTGACGCCACCGGCACTCCGAAGAAGGTGCGCGCGCTGGGCGAGGATCTGGTGCTGTTCCGCGACAAGCTTGGCCGTGCGGGTCTCCTGCACGCGCGCTGCTGCCATCGCGGCACCACGCTCTACTATGGCAAGGTCGAGGAGGACGGCATCCGCTGCTGCTATCACGGCTGGAAGTTCGACACCGAGGGCCACTGCCTGGAGCAGCCCTGCGAGCCCGACGGCGGCCAGTTCAAGGTCAAGGTGCGCCAGCCCTGGTATCCGGTCGAGGAACGTTACGGGCTGATCTTCGCCTATATGGGCCCGGCCGAGAAACGCCCGGTGCTGCCGCGCTATGAGTGCCTCGAAAACATGGACGACGGCGAGTTCGTCGAGGCGGACGATTCCTCGATCGGCGGCGGCGGACCGGCAGTGATCCCCTGCAACTGGCTCCAGCATTTCGAGAACGTGGTCGATCCCTATCACGTGCCGGTGCTGCACGGCTCGTTCTCGGGGCCGCAATTCACTGACATGATGGCCTCGATGCCGGAGGTGAGGTTCGACACGACGCCGCGCGGGATCGCCGTGCGCTCGATCCGCAAGCAGGATGACGGCAAGGTGTTCTATCGCGTCACTGAAGCCGCCCTCCCCACCTTGCGCGTCGTGCCCAATCCGCGCGTGGCGCAGTTCGCCCGCGTCGAGTCGATCGGCTGGACGCTGCCGATCGACGACACATCGTTCCGCATTTACGTCGCCGGCCGCGTCAAGACATCAGGCGACATCGGCCGCATGCGCTCGAAGTTCAACGGAAAATTCTGGTGGGACATGACCGAGGCCGAGCACCAGCAATTCCCGGGTGATTACGAAGCCCAGGTCGGCCAGGGCGAGGTGACGGTTCACTCCGAGGAGCATTTCGGCCAGAGCGACCGCGGCATCCTGATGATCAGGCGCATGCTGAGCGAACAACTGGAGGCGATGGACGCAGATCGCGACCCGATCGGCGTGTCATTCGATGCAAGTGCTGCGCTGGTCGAATTCGAAGCGGGGAATTACATCCGCGACGCGTGAAGCTGCCAGCTCCAATCAGTGCTGGACCGACAACGACAACAAAGACAAATTGGGGGGATGCGATGGTCGATGTGACGTCACAAGTGTCGGTGCAAACGGCCACCGCGGCAAAGCCCTCGGCGCGGCGCTATTACGTGCTGGGGCTGCTCACCATCATCTACGCGCTGAACTTCCTCGACCGCACGATCTTCAACGTCCTGATCGAGCCGATCAAGAAGGAGTTCGCCCTCAGCGACACCATGATGGGCCTGCTCGCAGGCTTCGGCTTCGCGCTGTTCTACTCCCTGCTCGGCATCCCCATCGCGCGCGCCGCCGACCGGCTCAACCGGCGCAACATCGTGGCCGTGGCCTTCGCGTTCTGGAGCGCGATGACGGCGCTGTGCGGCGCGGCCTCGAGCGTGACCTCGCTGGCGCTGGCGCGCATCGGCGTCGGCATCGGCGAATCCGCGGGCTCGCCCGCCTCGCAGTCGATCGTCGCCGATCTCTTCGCCAAGAACGAGCGCCCGCGCGCGCTCGGCATCTACGCCATCGGCACCTATCTCGGCGTCTTCCTCGGCTATTTCGTCGGCGGCTACGTCAACCAGCACTATGGCTGGCGGATGGCGTTCTATGTCGCGGGCTTGCCGGGCATCCTGCTCGCATTGGTCCTGTGGCTGACGATCTCCGAGCCGAAGCGCGGCGCCATGCAGGAGAGCTTCGTGCCCGAACCGCTCGGACCGACGCTGCGGTTCCTGGCCTCGCAGCGGAGCTTCGTCATCGTGCTGATCGGCTTCTGCCTCACCACCTACACGAACTACGCGACCGCGGCGTGGATCCCGCCGTTCCTGGCCCGCGTGCACCATCTGTCGAGCGCCGAGATCGGCACCTATGCCGGCACCTTCAAGGGGCTGGCCGGCATGGCCGGCACCCTGCTCGGCGGCTTCGTGGTGGCGCAAGTGAGCCGCAGCGACGACCGCTGGAAGCTGTGGGCGCCCGCGATCACCTCGGGCCTCGCCGGCCCGGTGTTCGCGCTGTGCATGCTGACGCAGGATTTCGCAATGATGGTGGCGATGCTGGCGCTGACCTCGTTCCTGGTCGGCTTCCATCTCGGGCCGATCTTCGCGATCGCCCAGACCGTGGCAAAGCCGAGCATGCGGGCGCTGGCCTCCGCGCTGATCGCGCTCACCGCGACCTGCTTCGGCCAGGGCGTCGGCCCGCTCGCCGTCGGCATGGTCAACGATGCCCTGAAGGGGAGTTACGGCGCAGACGCCGTGCGTTACTCCCTGCTCTCGGCGGCGGTCACGACCACGCTGGGCGCCCTGCTGTTCGTCTGGGCCGCCCGCGCGATCCGGGCCGATATCGGCCGGGCCGCGGCCTGAGGCCATTTTCGGCCATAAGCCCGGCGAAACCAACCGGGCATATTAATGAAACCATTTTGCGGAACCCGCGAAACCATCCGGAAACAGATGGTCCTTAAGACATGAGCCCATAGACGGCGGCAAAGCCCGTCGGGAGGCTCAGATGAACCACTCAATTCACTCTGCTGATCGTGCGACCCACCTGAAGATCGTGGTGGTGGCGCTTGTAGCCGGCATTGTCGTGGCCGGCTTCGGGATCGCGGCCCGCACCAATGCCGATTACAGCCAGACCGCCCAGTCGACCCACGTGGTCAAGGCCGGCAAGCCGGTGGTGGTGACGAGCGCGGGCTCGTCGGAGATTCGCTGACACGCCCCGTTCCGGGCTGACCATTGGCCGCCTCCGGGCGGCCTTTTTCGTTTTCCAGAGCAATGCTTAGCCGATGTGTCCTGACGAAGCGCAACGTCCTTGACTTCAACAGGTCCCGCCTTTAAGTCCCCCCTCGTTCCGCGCGCTTTCAGCGAACCACGCGGGAGTAGCTCAGTTGGTTAGAGCGCCGGCCTGTCACGCCGGAGGTCGCGGGTTCGAGCCCCGTCTCTCGCGCCATTTTGGCAATACCTTCATAGTCTTAGCCCGACCCCCCCGATGCTTTCACGGCACTGACGGCGCTTGCCGGCGTCCGGCGGGAACTCGTGGCATAGTCAGCCCGCGCCCGAATCGTCTACGCCTTCCAGGACTTAGAGGGATCCCCACGCTTTACCGGCTTTTCCGGGGCTTCCCTGTCATTGAGGAGGCCAGACATGGCTAAAAAAGATTCGGCTAAGAAGGATTCGGCGAAGAAGGCAGCCGCTCCCGCCACCATCACGCTCAAGCACCTGGCCGCTGACATCGCGGAGAGCCAGGACCTGTCGAAAAAGCACGCCGAGGCCGTCCTGACCGACATGGTCGACCTGATCGCCAAGCATCTCAAGAAAGGCGACCGCGTCCGCATCGTCGGTCTTGGCATCCTCCAGGTCCGCAAGCGGGCCGCCCGGACCGGCCGCAACCCCGCCACCGGCGAGGCCATCCACATCAAGGCCAGCAAGAAGGTCGTCTTCCGCCCGGTCAAGGAACTGAAGGAAGCGATCTAGAGGCGGTTCCGACGCCCACTTCGCTCGAAAACGCTCTGGCCGCTACTTTTCGTTAAGCCTGATCCGCATCGTTCCGGCCGCATCAAAGCCCCGCTTTTCTGATATACCGCCTGCATCCCCAAAGACCCGGCGGTTTGATCAGAAATGTCCTCCCTCACCTTCGCGCATACCGTGACCGAGCGCTTCCTGCGCTACGTCACCATCGACACCCAGTCCGATCCGGAATCCCCTAGCTCGCCTTCGACCGAGAAGCAGAAGGACCTCGGCCGCGTCCTCGTCACCGAGCTGAAGGAGATGGGCGTCGCCGACGCCCATCTCGACGACTACGGCTACGTTTACGGAACGATCCCGGCCAACACCGACAAGAAGGTACCGGTGATCTGCTTCTGCTCGCACATGGACACCTCGCCCGACGTCACCGGCAAGGACGTCAAGCCGCAAATGGTGAAGAACTATCGCGGCGGCGACATCACCCTGCCGGGCGATACCAGCCAGGTGATCCGCTTCACCGAGCATCCCGCGCTGAAGAACCAGATCGGCAACGACATCATCACCACCGACGGCACCACGCTGCTGGGCGCCGACAACAAGGCCGGTGTCGCCGAGATCATGGATGCCGCGTATTTCTTCATCAACAATCCCGATGTGAAGCACGGCACCCTCAAGATCCTGTTCACGCCCGACGAGGAGGTCGGCCGCGGCGTCGACAACGTCGACATCAAAAAGTTGGGGGCCGATTTCGGCTACACCATGGACGGCGAGAGCGCGGGCTCTGTCGAGGACGAGACCTTCTCGGCCGACGGCGCCACCATCACCATCAACGGTGTCAGCGCCCATCCCGGCTACGCCAAGGGCAAGATGGAGCACGCGATCAAGATCGCGGCCGCCATCATCGAGCGACTGCCGAAGGAAGGGTGTTCGCCCGAGACGACGTCAGGCAAGCAGGGCTTCCTGCATCCGATCAGCATCGACGGCGCGCTCGAGCAGGCGACGCTCTCCTTCATCGTCCGCGACTTCACCGAGGAAGGCCTGAAGGAGAAGGAGATCCTGCTCGAGAACATCGTCAAGGACGTGATGAAGGACTATCCGCGCTCGACCTACACGTTCGAGGTCAGGGAGCAGTACCGCAACATGAAGCAGGTGATCGACCGTCACCCGCACATCCTCGAATACGCCATCGAGGCGATCCGCCGCGCCGGCCTGCGGCCGATGCGCACCGCGATCCGCGGCGGCACCGACGGCTCGCGCCTGTCCTTCATGGGCCTGCCCTGCCCCAACATCTTCGCCGGCGAGCACGCGTTCCACTCGCGCCTCGAATGGGTCAGCCGGCAGGACATGGAAAAGGCGGTGCAGACGATCGTCCATCTTGCCATGATCTGGGAGGAGAAGGCGTAGGCGCGCCGCTAATCCCGGCAACGGGCGCAAAAGCCTCCACGACGTCATGGCGCCCTCTGTGCGACTGCCCCGATGACGGGCGCAAAATAATTCCATGCCCCACGGAACGAGCCGGCGCGAGGCGCGTTGGTGATGCAAGTCCCAAGGATGAAGATTGTGAGCACAAAAGGCCTCAGCCGGTCAGCCCCGGGCTGGGGCCTTTCCGCGTTTGGCATGCCCGTCCGGCGAGGCATCGGGCAGTAGCATCGTACTCCGCGATCGTTCGAGACAGTTAACCACCCACGCGCTGCTCGCACACTCGTGAACCACCGGACTTTCCAATGTTGTTCCCGTGTGAGAGTGTCGCGCCATGATTGCTCGTCGCATCCTCAGGCTCGTGCTCGCGGTCCTCGTGACCGCGGGGCTGATGGTTGCGCCGCTGGTGACGCCAGCGGCGGCAGGACATCTCGTGGCCAGCGACATGCAAATGACCGACGCGCAAGACATGTCGGCCGGCATGCCTTGCTGTCCCGATCAGCACGACAGCAAGCAATGCCAGGACTGCCCTCTCCTCGCGATCTGCATGTTGAAGGTGTTGCAGGCTGGGCCGGCGGTCGTGACGGCAACTCTCGATCCGCGTGCGCTCGAGCTTCTCCGGCCGCTCGATGATACCATTGCCGACGGTCTTACCCGTCCACCTCCGGATCATCCACCTCGATCGATCGTCTGACCGGCGCCCCAGCGCCCGGTGAACATGCGTGTCGGAAGCGGCACGCATCGCTGCCTGCCGTCTGACCGCGCGTCACGTCGTTGCGCGCGGTCCCGGCGGCTCCATCAGACCCATCGAGGAATTGAAAATCATGACAACGTCCAACGTCGCGCGCGCCGCCATGGCCGCGCTGATCGCCACTGCGTTTGCGGCTTCCGCGCGCGCCGAAATCAAGAACTACGAATTCCAGCTGGTACAGCCGACCGTCAAGGCCGGCGCCGATCGCATCGTGACGGTGCGGCTGGTCAACAAGGCCTCCGGCAAGACCGTGCCGGATGCCGTGATTTTCGCCAGCCGGCTCGACATGGCGCCCGACGGCATGCAGGAGATGGCCACCAAGGTCACACCGATGCCGGGCACCGAGCCCGGTACCTACCGCTTCAAGGCCACCTTCGGCATGGCCGGGCGCTGGCAGTTGTCGCTCGGTGCCAAGGTGCAGAGCGAAACCGGGACGGTCGAGAACAAGCTCCTCGTCACGGCCGAGAAATGACCCGCCGCGTCCTCATCGGCACTGCCGCTGCGATTCTCGCCGCGGCAGGTGTCATGCCGTTCGCGGGGCTGCTGAGACAGCAGCCGAATGACGGCTCGATCGTATCCTCGGCAAACGCGGCGGATACGGTTGCCCCGATCTATTATCAGGACCCGGACGGCAAGCCGCTGTATTCGCTGACCCCGAAGAACACCGAGGACGGCCGCGCCTATCGTGCCGTACCTGCGGGCGCGGACATCAGCTTCGACGAGCCCGAGCAGCCCGCGGAGATGACGGCGGCCGAGCACAAGGCTGATCGCAAGATCAAATATTACCGCAACCCGATGGGTCTGCCCGACACCTCGCCGGTGCCGAAGAAGGATTCGATGGGGATGGATTACATCGCTGTCTATGACGGCGAGGACAGCGACGAGGGCTCGGTCAAGCTCTCGCCCGGCAAGATCCAGCGCAGCGGCGTCAAATCGGAGCCTGCCGAACTGCGCCGGTTGCGGACGCTGGTGCACGCGCCCGGCACCATTCAGCTGGACGAACGCCGCGTCTCGGTGATCGCGATGCGCGCCGAGAGCTACGTGCAGAGGATTGCCGACGTCACCACCGGAAGCCGCGTGACCAGGGGGCAGCCGCTGATGGAGATCTACAGTCCAGCGGTGTCGTCCGCAGCGGCCGAATATCTCGCGACCATCACGTCGAAGGCGACCGCGGGCATCGAACCCTACGGCCGCGGCTCGCGGCAGCGGCTGGTCAATCTCGACGTTCCCGAGCCCGCCATCGCCGAGATGGAGCGAAGCCGCGCGGTGCCGATCACCATTCAATGGTCATCGCCGCGCGACGGCATCGTACTCCAGCGCAACGCGGTCGAGGGCATGCGCGCCCAGCCCGGCGACGTCCTGTTTCGCATCGCCGATATCTCGCTGGTGTGGGCCACCGTCGACGTCGCCGAGCGCGACCTCGGCGGCATCGCCGTCGGCCAGCCCGTGGCGGTGCGGGCGCGCAGCTATCCCGGCCGTGATTTCAACGGCCGGATCGGCGTCATCTATCCGCAGGTGAACAAGGAGACGCGCACGGCCCGGATACGGATCGAACTCGCCAACGACGATCTCGCGTTGCTTCCCGACATGTATGTCGATGCCGAGATCGATACCGGCAATCCGGCGCCGGTGCTGGCGGTCGCCGAAAGCGCAGTGCTCGACACCGGCAGCCGGCAGGCCGTTCTGGTCGACAAGGGACAGGGCCGCTTCGAGCCGCGCGAGGTGAAGCTTGGACGGCGGGGTGACGGCTATGTCGAAATCCGCGACGGGCTTGCCGAGGGCGATGCGATCGTCACCTCCGCCAACTTCCTGATCGACGCCGAGAGCAACCTCAAGGCGGCGCTCAAGGGGCTCGCCGAAGGCGGCAACGCCATGGGAGGCAAGCCATGATCGCGCGCATCATCGCCTGGTCGGCCCGCAACCTGCTGCTGGTGCTGTTTGGCACCGGCTTTGCCGCGGCGGCCGGCCTCTATGCCTTGCTCCATCTGCCGCTGGACGCCATCCCTGATCTCTCCGACACTCAAGTCATCGTCTACACCGAATATCAGGGTCAGGCGCCCCAGGTGATCGAGGACCAGGTCACCTATCCCCTCACCACCGCGATGCTGACCGTGCCGAAGTCGAAGGTGGTGCGCGGCTTCTCCTTCTTCGGCGTCTCCTTCGTCTACGTCATCTTCGAGGACGGTACCGACATCTACTGGGCCCGCTCGCGCGTGCTCGAATTCCTCAACGGCGCGGCGGCGCGGCTGCCCGCTGGCGTCGCGCCCACGATCGGCCCTGACGCCACCGGCGTCGGCTGGGTCTACCAATACGCCGTGATGTCCAAGGAGTTGAACCTCGCCGAGACCCGGACGATCCAGGACTGGAACCTGAAATTCGCCCTCGCCAAGGCCGAAGGCGTCGCGGAGGTCGCCAGCGTCGGCGGCTTCGTCAGGCAGTACAACGTCATCCTCGATCCGCAGCGCATGCGCGATCTCGGCATCACCATGCAAAAGATGCGCGACGCCATCCGCGCCAGCAATGCCGACGTCGGCGGCCGCACCGTCGAGCTCTCCGAGTTCGAGTATGTCATCCGCGGCAAGGGCTATCTGAAAAACGTCGACGATCTCGGCAGCATCGTGCTGAAGACCGACAACGGAACGCCGGTCAAGCTGCGCGACGTCGCCCGCGTCGAGCTCGGGCCGGACGAGCGGCGGGGCATCGCCGAGCTCAACGGCGAGGGCGAGGTGGCGAGCGGCATCGTGCTGCAGCGTTTCGGCATGAACGCGCTCGACGTGATCGAGAGCGTCAAGAAGCGGTTCAGGGAGATCGCAACCAGCCTGCCGAAATCGGTCGAGATCGTTCCGGTCTACGATCGCTCCAACCTGATCAAGGCCGCGATCGAGACGCTCAGGCACACGCTGCTCGAGGAGAGCATCGTGGTGGCCCTGGTCTGCATCGTGTTCCTGTTGCATGTCCGCAGCGCGCTGGTCGCCATCCTGATGCTCCCCGTCGGGGTGCTGATGGCGTTCGGGGCGATGAAGCTGCTCGGGATCGGCTCCAACATCATGAGCCTCGGCGGCATCGCGATCGCGATCGGCGCCATGATCGACGCCGCGATCGTCATGATCGAGAACGCGCACAAGCATCTCGAGCGCGCCGAGCCCGGCCATTCGCGGGTGGCGATCCTGATCGAGGCCGCCGCCGAGGTCGGCCCGGCGCTGTTCTTCAGCCTGCTGATTATCACCGTCTCGTTCATGCCGATCTTCACGCTGGAATCGCAGGAGGGCCGGCTGTTCAGCCCGCTCGCCTTCACCAAGACTTTTGCGATGGCGGCGGCGGCGCTGCTGTCGGTCACGCTGGTGCCGGCGCTGATGGTGATCTTCGTCCGCGGCAGGATCATCCCGGAGCACAAGAACCCGATCAACCGCTTCCTGATCTGGATCTACCGGCCGGTGATATCAGGCGTACTGCGGGCGCGGATCCCGGTGATCCTGCTCGCGCTCGGCGTGCTCGCCGCCTCGATCTGGCCGGCAGGCCGGCTCGGCTCCGAGTTCATGCCGAACCTCAACGAAGGCACCCTGCTCTATATGCCGACGACGCTGCCCGGCATATCCGTGACCAAGGCGGCCGAGCTGATGCAGACCCAGGACCGCATCATCCGGTCGTTTCCGGAAGTGGCCTCGGTCTACGGCAAGGCCGGCCGCGCGGCCACCGCGACCGATCCGGCGCCATCGGAAATGTTCGAGACCATCGTCGACCTCAAGCCGAAGAACGAGTGGCGCGCCGGCGTGACTATCGACAGCCTGATCGCCGAGATGGACAAGGCGCTGCAGTTTCCGGGCGTCTCCAACGCCTGGACGATGCCGATCAAGGCCCGCATCGACATGCTCTCGACCGGCATCCGCACCCCCGTTGGCATCAAGGTCATGGGCACCGATCTCGCCGGGATCGACAGACTGGCCCGGCAGATCGAGCAGGTGATCAAGGCGGTGCCCGGCACCTCCTCGGCCTATGCCGAGCGGAGCCTCGGCGGCTACTATCTCGAGATCACGCCGGACCGCGAGGCGCTGTCGCGCTACGGCATCATGGTGCAGGACGTTCAGGACACGATCGCGACCGCGCTCGGCGGCCAGACGGTGACGACGACCGTCGAGGGCCGGCAGCGCTTCACCGTCAACATGCGCTATCCGCGCGATCTGCGCGACAATCCGAAGGCGATCGCCAGCGACATCCTGGTGCCGATGCCGGGCGGCGGCGCCGTTCCGCTCGGCGAGGTCGCGAGCGTCACGCCGGCGCGCGGGCCAACCTCGATCCGAACCGAGAACGGACAGCTCGCCACCTATATCTATGTCGACATCCGCGACCGTGACCTCGGCGGCTATGTCGCCGATGCGAGGGCGGCGGTGCAGGCGAGCGTCCAGTTCCCAGCAGGCTATTATGTGGTCTGGAGCGGGCAATACGAATATCTGGAGCGCGCCACCGCGCGGCTGAAGATCGTGGTGCCGGTGACGCTACTGATCATCTTCCTGCTGCTCTACCTCAACTTCCGCTCGATCACCGAGACCATGATCGTGATGCTCTCCCTGCCCTTCGCCCTCGTCGGCGGCCTGTGGCTGATGTGGTGGCTCGGCTTCAACCTCTCGGTCGCGGTCGCGGTCGGCTTCATCGCGCTCGCGGGCGTGGCGGCCGAGACCGGCGTGGTGATGCTGATCTATCTCAACCAGGCCCTCGCCGAGACCAAGGCGCGCTGCGCGCATGCTGGCCGTGCCCTGACCCGCGCCGATCTCGACAAGGCGATCATGGAAGGCGCCGTCGAACGCGTCCGCCCGAAGATGATGACGGTGGTTGCGATCATGGCCGGCCTGCTGCCGATCATGTGGAGCAGCGGAACGGGCTCGGAGATCATGCAGCGGATTGCCGTGCCCATGATCGGCGGCATGATCTCGTCGACGCTGCTGACGCTGATCGTGATCCCCGCAATCTTCGGTCTGGTGAAGGGCTTTGGGCTGCGCACCGGCGATGGGGTTATCGCGTCGGAGCAGCTTCCGGAGGCCGCCGAATGAACGCGTCACGGCCGTATGTTGCGAGCCGGTCGCAGTCGCATCGTGAGCTGCGGCTGCGACGTTGAGTTCCCCACACGTAACATTATTGCGGGTCGACACTGTTCCCGCCGCCATGCTAGGCCAGCCGAACCGACAGCGAGAATGAATTCGTGGTCCTGAACCGCCGGCCCTTCAGACTGAGCTACACGCGCAACTGGCGTGGGCTCGTGGCTGTGCTCGTCGCGGTCATGTATCTGCTCTCTAGCGCGCTCCACGGCGCCCACGACATCGACGTCACCAGCCCGTCCGGCGGCTCGGAGATCGCCTCGATGCTCGAAGACGGCGCGGCCGGCCATGGCGATCACAAGGCGTTTGCCGGCCATCACTGCCACGGCTGTTTCTCCGTCGCCGTCGTGCAACCGGTGCAACCGGAAGCCGCGGCCGAGGTGATGCCCGCGCCGGTCCCGCAGCGGCAGCCGGCGCTCGCCGGCATCGCGCCCGATACGGACTCTCCGCCCCCCAAACACCTGACCTGAACGGATCAGCCGGGCGTCCATCGCGCCCACCGGTTCTCCTTCACAGGTTCTGTTCATGTTTTGCAGGCGACTGGCCGCGCGCATCGCGTGCGCGACGGCTATTCTCATCAGCCCACCCCTGGTGCTGACGTCACACGCCCAGACGCTGACGATGCGCGCGGCGCTCTCGCGCGCGCTGGCCGCGAGCCCGCGCCTGACGGCGGCGGAGCGCGACGTCGGCATTGCCTCGGGACAACGCATCCAGGCCGGCGCCCTTCTCAATCCGGAACTGTCCTATGAACAGGACAATTCATTCGGGTCGGGCATCTATCGCGGCACGCGATCGGCCGAGACCACGCTCCAGATCAGCCAGGCCTTCGAGCTGTTCGGCAAGCGCGACGCCAGGATCGCGGCCGGACAGGCCGGCATCGAGGTCGCCGCGATCCAGCGCAAAGGTGTCAGGTTGGAGGTGCTGTCGGAGACCGCAATCGCCTTCCTGAGCGTGCTCGGCGCGCAGCGCAGAATCCAGATCATGGAAGAGCAGATCGCCGCGATCGACCGGCTGACGCCGCTGCTGCGCCGCCGGGTCGAGGCCGGCGCCTCCTCGCCGGCCGAGACCGGCCGCGCCGAGGTCGCCTCCGCGCTGGTCAAGGCCGATCGCGAACGCCTCAAGGCGACGCTGGCGAGTGCCCGGCGCGAGCTGGCGGTGCTGATGGGCGATCCAGCGGCGAAATTCGGAGAGGTCTCCGGCCGGCTCGACACCACGGGACGCCCGCCCTCCTTCCAGGCGGTGATCGCCGCCATCGATGCCAATCCGCAACTGGTGCGCTGGACGGCGGTCTTTGCCCAGCGCAATGCCGAACTCTTGATGGCGCGGCTCAAGCCCTATCCGGACGTGCGGATCGCGGCCGGCTGGCGCCATTTCAACGAGACCAATGACGATGCGGCGCGCCTCACCGTCTCCGTGCCGATCCCCGTGTTCGACCAGAACCAGGGCAACATCCTCTCCGCGCAGGAAAGCCTCGCCAAGACCAGGGCCGAGCGCGAGGCCAACCGCAACACGCTGATCGTGATTGCGGGCCGCGCCTACGACTCGCTCCAGGGCTCGCTGCGCGAGCTCGCCGTGCTGCGCGAGACCGCCATCCCCAAAGCCACCGAGGCTGCGGAAGCGATCTCGCAAGGTTACGGCCAGGGCCGCTTCACCCTGCTCGAAGTCCTCGATGCCCAGGCCAGCGTCGCGCAGGCGCGGCTGCGCGAGCAGGAGGCGCTCCAGAATTTCCATGCCGGTGTGGCGACCATCGAAGGTCTCGTCGGCAATCCCTTTGCACTGGCCCGGGAGGGCGCACGATGAAGACATCCTCCACCATCCTCGTCGCGATCGTCACCGCAGCGCTCGGTGCCTATGGCTACGCCATGCTTGCACCGGCCAAGGTCGCACCGACCGAGCATGCCGCCGACAAGAAGCCGGAGAAACCGAACGACCATGTCGAGCAGGACGAGCACGGTGCCGACCGCATCCGCATCTCCGACGTCAAGCTGGCCGCCGCCGGCGTCATGCTGGCGGAGGCCGCGGGCGCCACGCTGACCGACACGCTGGCCTTCAACGGCATCCTGCGCGCCAACCAGGAGGCGGTCGTTCAGGTCACCCCCCGCTTTCCCGGAATTGCAAAATCGATCCAGAAGCGCATCGGCGACAGGGTCGCCAGAGACGACCTGCTCGCCGCGATCGAGAGCAACCAGAGCCTCACCGTCTACGAGCTGAAGGCGCCGATCGCCGGCACCGTCATCGAGCGGCAGATCTCGCTCGGCGAATACGCCTCCGAGCAGAAACCGGCCTTCGTCGTCGCCGACCTCTCCAGCATCTGGGTCGATCTGTCGATCTACCGGCAGGACCTCCGGCGCGTCCGCCTCAACGACGAAGTGCTGATCGATCCCGACGATGGCCGCGGCGAGATCAAGGGCGCGATCTCCTACATGGCACCGATCGGCTCGAGCGAGACCCAGACCGCGCTGGCGCGCGTGGTGCTGCCGAATCCCGATGGCCGGCTTCGCCCCGGCCTGTTCGTCACGGCGCGGCTGATCCTGGCCGCCCGCAACGTCGCAGTTGCCGTGCGCCGAAGCGCGATCCAGACGCTGGAGAACAGGACCATCGTGTTCGTCCGCGAGGACGGCGACAAGATCGAGGCGCGCCCCGTGGAGCTCGGCGACTCCGATCCGAAATTCGTTGAGATCCGCGCAGGGCTCTCCGTCGGCGAGCGCTACGTCGCCGAGAACAGTTTTGTGGTCAAGGCGGAGATGGGCAAGGGAGACGCCGACCATGATTGACGCCCTCCTCGCATTCTCCATTCGTCAACGATGGCTCGTGGTCCTGTTCGCGCTCGCGGCCGGCGCCTTCGGCGCCTGGAATTTCACCCGCCTGCCGATCGACGCGGTACCCGACGTCACCAACGTCCAAGTCCAGATCAACACGCGCGCGCCGGGCCTGTCGCCGCTCGAAGCCGAACAGCGCATCACCTTCCCGATCGAGACCGCGATGGGCGGCCTGCCCAGGCTCGACTACACCCGCTCGATCTCACGTTACGGCCTTAGCCAGGTCACCGTCGTATTCCAGGACGGCACCGACATCTATTTTGCGCGCCAGCTCGTCAACGAGCGCATCCAGCAGGCAAAGGACCAGCTGCCTGCAGGCACCGAGGTCGCGATGGGGCCGATCTCGACCGGGCTCGGCGAGATCTATGTCTACTCGGTCGAGGCCAAGGCCGGCGCGAAGTCGCCGTCCGGCACCGAGTTCACGCCGACGGAACTGCGCACCATCCAGGACTGGATCATCAAGCCGCAACTGCGCACCATCCCCGGCGTGATCGAGGTCAACTCGATCGGCGGTCATGAGCGGCAATTCCACGTGCTGCCGATCCCCGGCCGGCTGATGGCCTACAAGCTCGGCTTCCGCGACATCATGACGGCGCTGGCCGCCAACAACGCCAATGTCGGCGCCGGCTATATCGAGCGCAACGGCGAGCAATATCTCGTCCGCGCGCCCGGCCAGGTCGCCAATATCGAGGAGATCCGCGACGTCGTGATCGGCTCGCGCGGCGGCGTGCCGGTGCGCATCCGCGACGTCGCCGACGTCCAGGAAGGCCAGGACCTGCGCTCGGGCGCTGCGACCACGAACGGCAGCGAGACCGTCCTCGGCACCGCCATGCTGCTGATCGGCGAGAACAGCCGCACCGTGGCCCAGCGCGTGAAGGCCAGGCTCACGGAGATCGCGAAATCGCTTCCCGACGGCGTGATCGCGCGCGCCGTCTACGACCGCACGCATCTGGTGGAAGCGACCATCCAGACCGTCGAGAAGAACCTCGTCGAAGGCGCGGCGCTGGTGATCGCGGTGCTGTTCCTGATCCTCGGCAACATCCGCGCCGCGCTGATCACGGCCTGCGTCATCCCGCTGTCGATGCTGTTCACGATATCGGGCATGGTCGAGAGCAAGGTCAGCGCCAATCTGATGAGTCTGGGCGCAATCGACTTCGGCATCATCGTCGACGGCGCGGTCATCATCGTCGAAAACTGCCTGCGGCTGCTCGCTGCCGAGCAGCGCCGGCGCGGCCGGCTGCTGTCGCTCGAGGAACGGATGGAGACCATCCGCGCCGCAAGCAGCGAGGTCATCAAGCCGAGCCTGTTCGGCACGCTCATCATTGCCGTGGTCTACCTGCCGGTTCTGACCCTGACGGGGACCGAGGGCAAGATGTTCACGCCGATGGCCCTGACCGTGCTGATGGCGCTCGCGGGGGCGGCGCTGTTGTCGATCACCTTCGTCCCGGCCGCGGTGGCGATCTTCGTCAGCGGCAAGGTCTCGGAGAAGGAAAACATCTTCATGCGGGCGGCCAAGCGGCTCTACGTTCCCCTGCTCGACCGCGCCGTCCGCTACCGCGGCAGCGTCGCGTTGGGCGCCGTGCTGATCGTCGCCGGCAGCGTCTTCGCCGCGACGCGCATGGGCGGCGAATTCATCCCGAGCCTGGACGAAGGCGACATCACCATCGAGACCATAAGGATTCCCGGCACCAGCCTGACCCAGAGCGTCGACATGCAGCTCCGGCTGGAGACGGCGGTCAAGCAGGTTCCGGAAGTCGCCACCATCTTCTCCAAGATCGGTACCGCCGAGATCGCCAACGATCCGATGCCGCCGAACGTCGCCGACACCTATGTCACGCTGAAGCCGCGCGACGAATGGCCCGATCCCGCCAAGCCGAAGAACGAAGTGATCGAGGAGATCGAACGCGCCGCCAACACCCTGCCCGGCACGGCTTACGGCATGACCCAGCCGATCCAGATGCGCTTCAACGAGCTCATCGCCGGCATTCGCAGCGACGTCGGCGTCAAGATCTTCGGCGACGATCTCGACGTGCTCGCCGGCATCGCCCAGCAGGTCAACGGCGTGGTCCGCGGCATCGAGGGCGCCGCCGACGTCAAGACCGAGCAGGTCGCGGGCCTGCCGATCCTCACCGTCAGGCTCGACCGTCAGGCGCTGTCGCGCTACGGCCTCAGCCTGAGCGAGGTGCAGAACCTGGTCGAGATCGCGATCGGCGGCAAGCCGGTCGGAAAGCTGTTCGAGGGCGATCGCCGCTTCGACATCGTGGTGCGGCTGCCGGAAAGCCTGCGTGCCAACCCCGACACGATCAAGTCGCTGCCGATCCCGCTGCCGCCGGGGGAGGATACCGCAGCCGTCACCAAGACCGCCTGGCCAGGTGCATCGGGAACGGCGCTGCGCTACGTCCCCCTGTCCTCCGTTGCGGCGATCGAGATCGCGCCCGGGCCGAACCAGATCAGCCGCGAGAACGGCAAGCGCCGCGTGGTCGTGATGGCCAATGTCAGGGGGCGCGATTTGCGCTCCTTTGTCGCCGAGGCCCAGAACGCGGTCGCGGAGAAGGTCAAGCTGCCGCCCGGCTACTGGATCGGCTGGGGCGGACAGTTCGAGCAGCTGGTCTCCGCCACCAAGCGGCTGACCATCGTCGTACCGGTGGCGCTGCTGCTGGTGTTCCTGCTGCTGTTCATGGGCATGGGATCGGCGGCGGATGCGGCGCTCGTGTTCTCCGGCGTGCCGCTGGCGCTGACCGGCGGCGTCGCCGCGCTCCTGCTGCGCGGTATTCCCTTGTCCATCAGCGCCGGCGTCGGCTTCATTGCGCTGTCGGGCGTCGCCGTGCTCAACGGCCTCGTCATCATCGCCTTCATCGAGCGGCTGCGCAGCGAGGGACGTCCCATTGCGGAGGCCGTGCGCGAGGGCGCGTTGACCCGCCTGCGCCCAGTGCTGATGACCGCGCTCGTCGCCTCCCTCGGCTTCGTGCCGATGGCGCTCGCCACAGGTGCCGGCGCCGAGGTGCAGCGGCCGCTTGCGACCGTGGTGATCGGCGGCATCATCTCCTCGACCGTGCTGACGCTCCTGGTGCTGCCGGCGCTCTACGTGCTGTTCCGGCGTGACGAGGCTACCGAAACGCCTACAATGGCGCCTGATTTGGCAGCTTCCGGGGAGCGCTAGATTTGGGCAGCCACGACCATCACGGCCATCATCATCATGACCATGCCGGCCACGCCCATGATCATGGCCATGGTCACGACCACAGCCATGCTCACGGTCTTGGCCACGCGCATGTCCACGCCCCCGCCAGTTTCGGCAAGGCGTTCGCGATCGGCATTTCGCTCAACATTGCGCTGGTCGTAGCCGAGGCGGTCTACGGCTATATCGGCAACTCCACCGCGCTGCTTGCGGACGCCGGGCACAATCTTTCCGACGTGCTCGGCCTGGTCGTGGCGTGGGGCGCCTCGATCGCGGCGCGGCGCGCGCCGCGCGGCCGGTTCACCTATGGCCTGCGTGCCTCGACCATCCTGGCGGCACTGGCCAACGCGGTGTTCCTGCTGGTCGCGACCGGCGCGATCGGCTGGGAGGCGATTTTGCGCCTGCGCGAGCCGGAGCCGGTCGCGGGGGTGACCGTGATGGTGGTCGCCGGCATCGGCATCCTCGTCAACGGCTTCACCGCCATGCTGTTCGCGCGCGGTCGCAAGGACGACATCAACATCGAGGGCGCCTATCTGCACATGGCCGCCGACGCCGCCGTCTCGCTCGGCGTCGTGGTCTCGGCGGCGCTGATCATCTGGACCGGCTGGCTCTGGCTCGATCCCGTCACCAGCCTCGTCATCTGCGCCACCATCCTCTGGAGCACGACCAGCCTGCTCCGCGGCTCCATCGACATGTCGATGGCGGCCGCCCCCAAGGGCACCGACCTTGCCGCCATCAGGGCGTTTCTGCAGCACCGGCCCGGCGTCTCCGCCATCCACGATCTTCACGTCTGGCCGATCTCGACCACCGAGACGGCCCTGACCTGCCACCTCGTCATGCCCGCAGGTAGCGGCGATGCGTTCCTGATGGAGACCGCGCAACTGCTGAAGGCGTCCTTCCGCATCGGCCACACCACGCTTCAGATCGAGACGCATCCGGACAGTGGCTGTGCGCTGGCGCCGGATGATGTGGTGTGAGGCATTCTGCCCCCACACCGGCATTGCGAGCGAAGCGAAGCAATCCAGACGACCACCGCGGCACATCCTGGATTGCTTCGTCGCAAGAGCTCCTCGCAATGACAGCGCGGTGAGAGTCGCTGACTTACGCCGCCTTCGCCGTCACGATCCAGATCGCGCCCTGGAGCGTCACCGACTGTCCCTTCAGGAACGGCGCCAGCATCTCGCGGATCGAGGCTTTTGCGGCCTGGTACGTCTCCGGCGGATGGCCCTGGAGCGCGCGGCTGGCCGGGCCGATCTGCAAGGCGCCGTCGACGGCCGCATCGAGACCGCCGCCGATCGCGACATCCATCGCGAGATTGTGCGGCTCCATCGCCACATCGACGAAGCCTGCACCTTTCAGGATGCGCGTCACGCGCTCCTCCGATGCAAAGGCGAACGGGCCCGGCTCCTCCGGCCCGACCGGCGGCATCTTCGGTACGTGTTTGTAGACCGCCATTAGCGGCGCCATCATCCAGGGATTTTCCTTCGGCTCGCGCCAGCAGGCAAAGGCAAGCCGCCCGGACGGCTTCAGCGCACGGCGAAGGTTGGTGAAGGACGCGATGGGATCGGCGAAGAACATGACGCCGAAGCGCGATGCGAGCAGATCAAAGCTCGCCGGCTCGAACGGATGGACCGTCGCATCCGCCAGCACGAACTCGAGCGGCAGGCCATTCGGCGCCAGCGCCCGTGCCTGCGACAGCATCGGCTCGGAGACGTCGAGCCCGAGCGCAAGCCCGTTCGGCGCAACCTCCTTTGCAAACGCGACCGTCGTCGCACCCGAGCCGCAGCCGACGTCGATCACGCGCTCGCCCGGCTTCGGCTTGGCCCGTGCGATCAGCACATCGGCGATCGGTCCGAGTAGCCGCTCCTGCGCCGCATGGCGGTCGGCCCAGCGCTGCCCGCTCGGTCCGTTCCAATAGGCGATCTGGTCGGCGTTCTGCGCGTCACCGCTGGGCTGTTGCATCGGAACCTCATCGCACGCACTCGCGCGCCGTTTACGCTTCGTAATGGTGCATATTCCGCAAGCCGGCGGCCCGCGCCGATCGCGGGGCCTCAAGCGATGCGCTTGACGAGCTGCGCCGGATTTCCGCCCATCATGACATTCGGCTCGACATCGGTACTGATCAGGCTGCCAGCCATGACCTGAACATTGTCGCCGATGATCCTGTTCGGAAGGACGCCGCTCTTCATGCCAAAGAAGCAATTGGCGCCAACCCTGACCCGGCCGCCGAACGTCACGCCGACCGTCACCTGGGACAGCGCACCGAGAGCACAATCGTGGTCGACGCTGGAAAGGGTGTTGACGATCGTGTCGCGCCCGATCAGGGCTCTGGAGCCGATGACAGCACCGGCCCCGATCACGGCGCCGCTCTCGATTTCGGCATCCCTCGCGACAAAGGCTGTCGGAGCGATGCACGGCGGCATATTCACCTTGGCTGCCCGCAAGCGCGATGCACAGAGTTCGCGCGCCGCGTTGGCTCCTATTCCGAGGTAGGCATCCCCGAGCGGGAGCTCACGGAAATACTCGTCCTCGGACATCATGCTTCCCGGCAGCGCCGCCTGGCCGTCCAGGCTGCGAACGACAAAGACCGGCGCTACATCGAGGAACGAGGCGATCACGCGCGCATGGCCACCCGCACCGAAGATATATGCCTTAGCCACGGGATGTCTTCGTCATCATGTAGGCCATCACGACACCTTCGCTCCTGGAAGCATTCCCTTGACCAGGGATCACATAACCCGACGCGGATGGCCGGATAGACCGCATCAGCAAGCGTATCTGGTGGGCGGTCACGGATTCGAACCGCGGACCCTCTCGGTGTAAACGAGATGCTCTAACCAGCTGAGCTAACCGCCCCTCGCCGCCTCTTTATCCCTACCCGCCCTCGGTGGGCAAGTACGGAACATCAATCCCCCGGCCTCCCCGGCAGCGCCGGCACGGCGTCGATCCAGACCGCCGCCGACTGGCACCAGATCTGCCGGCTGGGCCTCAGAGCGTCGCGCTGGCGGATGCTGCCCCAGCGGATGCCCCAATCATCGGCCTGGTCGCCCTCGCCGCCGGTGAACAGCGGGGAACCGCAATCGGCGCAAAAATGCTGGAAGCGCATCCGGCCGTTATCGCCGCGCTTACCGTAGATTTTCGGCGTGCCGCCGGTGAGCCTGACGTCGCCGGCGGAACAGATCGCGGTGACCCGGAACGGCGATCCCGTCAGCGTCTGGCAGTCCCGGCAATGGCAGATCGAGACCGCCTCGGGGTCGATCTCGGCCTCAAAGGTTATCTGCCCGCAATGGCATTGCCCGTCGATCTGCATCGCCCTCGTTCCCTTGCCTCAAAACAAAAACGGCGCCCGAAGGCGCCGTTTTATCATCTTTCGCTGGAGATCAGTGAGCGGTCAGGCCGCCGGCGGCTTCGTCGCCGTCCGGCTTCACCGTCACCTTGGTGTCCTCTTCCCAGACGATCGGCACCGGCTTCTTCACCAGCGCCTTGGCGACGACGTCATCCAGCCGCGAGACCGGGATGATCTCCATGCCGCCCTTGATCGCATCGGAGATCTCCGTGAGATCCTTGGCGTTGTCCTCGGGGATCAGCACCGTCTTGATGCCACCGCGGGCAGCAGCCAGCAGCTTCTCCTTCAGACCGCCGATCGGCAGCACGCGGCCGCGCAGCGTGATCTCGCCGGTCATCGCGACATCGTGGCGAACCGGAATGCCGGTCATGACCGAGATGATCGCGGTGGCCATTGCCACGCCCGCCGACGGACCGTCCTTCGGCGTCGCGCCTTCCGGCACGTGCACGTGGATGTCGCGCCGGTCGAACAGCGGCGGCTCGATGCCGTAGACGATCGCGCGCGAGCGGACGTAGGACGCCGCCGCCGAGATCGATTCCTTCATCACGTCGCGCAGGTTGCCCGTGACCGTCATCTTGCCCTTGCCGGGCATCATGACGCCTTCGATGGTCAAGAGCTCGCCACCGACATCGGTCCAGGCAAGGCCGGTGACGATGCCGACCTGCGGCTCGCTCTCGATCTCGCCGAAGCGGTACTTCGGCACACCCAGAAGCTCTTCGAGAGACTTCTCGGTGACCTTGACCGACTTCTTCTTGGAGATCATCAGCTCCTTCACCGCCTTGCGGGCGAGTGTGGAGAGCTCACGCTCCAGGTTACGCACGCCCGCTTCGCGGGTGTAGCGGCGGATCAGCAGCAGCAGCGCGTCGTCGTCGATCGAGAACTCCTTGGAGTCCAGGCCGTGTTTGGACACCGCGTTCGGGATCAGATGCTTGCGCGCGATCTCGACCTTCTCGTTCTCGGTGTAGCCCGCGATCCGGATGATCTCCATGCGATCCATCAGCGGTCCCGGAATATTGAGCGTATTCGCGGTCGTGATGAACATCACGTTGGACAGATCGTAGTCGACCTCGAGATAGTGGTCGTTGAAGGTCCCGTTCTGCTCGGGGTCGAGGACCTCGAGCAAAGCCGAGGACGGATCGCCGCGGAAGTCGGCGCCCATCTTGTCGATCTCGTCCAGCAGGAACAGCGGATTGGACGACTTGGCTTTCCGCATCGACTGGATGATCTTGCCGGGCATCGAGCCGATATAGGTGCGGCGGTGACCGCGGATCTCGGCCTCGTCGCGCACCCCGCCGAGCGAGACGCGCACGAACTCGCGCCCGGTCGCCTTCGCGATCGACTTGCCGAGCGAGGTCTTGCCGACGCCGGGAGGTCCGACGAGGCACAGGATCGGTCCCGTCAGCTTGTTGGCGCGCGACTGCACCGCGAGATACTCGACGATGCGTTCCTTGACCTTCTCCAGTCCGTAGTGATCGGAGTCCAGGATGGCTTGCGCCGATTCCAGGTCCTTCTTGACCTTGGACTTCTTGTTCCACGGGATCGACAGCAGCCAATCCAGATAGTTGCGCACGACGGTCGCTTCCGCGGACATCGGCGACATCTGGCGCAGCTTCTTCAATTCGTGCTGCGCCTTCTCGCGCGCTTCCTTGGAGAGCTTGGTCTTGGAGATCTTCTCTTCGAGATCGGCGAGCTCGTCGCGACCGTCGTCGTCGCCGAGTTCCTTCTGGATCGCCTTCATCTGCTCGTTGAGATAATACTCGCGCTGGGTCTTCTCCATCTGGCGCTTGACGCGCGAGCGGATGCGCTTCTCGACCTGGAGCACCGAGATCTCGCTCTCCATCAGGCCCAGCACCTTCTCGAGGCGCGTGGTGACCGACAGCGTCTCCAGGATACCCTGGCGATCCGCGATCTTGACGGCGAGATGGGAGGCGACGGTGTCGGCGAGCTTGGCGAAATCGGTGATCGCCTGCACGACGCCGACGACCTCGGCCGAGATCTTCTTGTTGAGCTTCACATAGCTCTCGAAGTCGGACACGACCGAGCGCGCCAGCGCCTCCGCCTCGACCGACTTCGCATCGGTGTCGGCCAGCGCGATGGCGGTCGCTTCATAGTAGTCGGCGCGATCGGTGTATTTCTGCACGCGCGCACGCTCGAGCCCTTCGACCAGCACCTTCACGGTGCCGTCGGGAAGCTTCAAGAGCTGGAGCACGCTGGCAAGCGTACCGGTCTCGTAAATCGCATCGGGCGCCGGATCATCGTCGGACGCGTTCTTCTGCGTTGCGAGCATGATCAGCGCGTCGTTCTTCATCACCTCTTCGAGCGCGCGGATCGACTTCTCGCGGCCGACGAAGAGCGGCACGATCATGTGCGGAAAGACGACGATGTCGCGCAAGGGAAGCACGGGATAAGCGTGCGTCTCGCCATGGACGATGGTTGGCCGGGGTTTTGGATTAGTCATGGCCTTTTCCTTTTGCTTTGCCCCCTTGCACGCAGCCCGCCATGCTCATGCGCAACCGCCACAAGGTGCCGAGGTGATCCACAAAACCGGTCTACCATTCGAAGGGCGGACCGGGCTTGCCGGATCGGAACTGAGGCGAATCTTGAAGAGAATTCACGCTCGCCGCCGACATTAGGTGGCTATCGACCCGGGGGGTGTCAAGTCATTGAAAAACGCGCGCCATCAGGCGCTTGCGCACACGGGTAAGCGACGCAAACTCGGCTGCGGAGATGCATTCCGCAGCCGTCACCTCTCAGGACGATTGGAGCGTTCCAGCGCCGCAAATCAGGCGCTGGCGTTCTCGACGGCACGATCGGATCGATCGGCGTAGATGTAGAGCGGACGGGCCGTGCCTTCCACGACTTCGCGCGAAATCACAACTTCTTCCACACCTTCCAGACCCGGCAGGTCGAACATGGTCTCGAGCAGGATCGCCTCGAGGATCGAACGCAGGCCTCGCGCGCCGGTCTTGCGCTCGATCGCCTTGCGGGCGACCGCGCCAAGCGCCTCGTCGGCGAAGGTCAGCTCGATGTTCTCCATCTCGAACAGGCGCTGATACTGCTTCACCAGCGCGTTCTTCGGCTCGGTCAGGATCTTCTTCAGCGAGGTCTCGTCCAGATCCTCGAGCGTCGCCACGACAGGCAGACGGCCGACGAACTCGGGGATGAGGCCGTACTTCAGGAGATCCTCAGGCTCGACGTGACGGAAGATCTCGCCGGTACGGCGGTCCTCCGGCGCGAGCACCTGGGCGCCGAAGCCGATCGAGGTCGACCGTCCGCGCGCCGAGATGATCTTCTCGAGCCCGGCGAAGGCGCCGCCGCAGATGAACAGGATGTTGGTGGTATCCACCTGCAGGAACTCCTGCTGCGGATGCTTGCGGCCGCCCTGCGGCGGGACCGAAGCCACCGTGCCTTCCATGATCTTCAACAGCGCCTGCTGCACGCCCTCACCCGACACGTCGCGCGTGATCGAGGGATTGTCGGACTTGCGGCTGATCTTGTCGATTTCGTCGATGTAGACGATGCCGCGCTGGGCGCGCTCGACATTGTAGTCGGCGGCCTGGAGCAGCTTCAGGATGATGTTCTCGACGTCCTCACCGACATAGCCGGCTTCGGTCAGCGTCGTCGCGTCCGCCATCGTGAACGGCACGTCCAGGATGCGGGCGAGCGTCTGCGCGAGCAGCGTCTTGCCCGAACCGGTCGGACCGATCAGCAGGATGTTCGACTTCGCGAGCTCGACGTCGTTGTGCTTGGTCTGGTGGTTGAGGCGCTTGTAGTGGTTGTGCACCGCGACCGACAGGACCTTCTTCGCATGGCTCTGGCCGATCACGTAATCGTCCAGCACCTTGCAGATTTCCTTCGGCGTCGGAATGCCGTCGCGCGACTTGACCAGCGAGGACTTGTTCTCCTCGCGGATGATGTCCATGCAAAGCTCGACGCACTCGTCGCAAATGAAGACCGTGGGACCCGCGATCAGTTTGCGGACTTCGTGCTGGCTCTTGCCGCAGAACGAGCAATATAGCGTGTTCTTGGAGTCGCTCGTGCCGACCTTACTCATTCATGTCTCCGTCCGCGGTTCGATCCCGTTCCGCTCGATCGCTCCATCCCGACACACCGGTCGGTATGAAGCTCAAATAGAGCAAATTCCGTACCAAAAAAGACCCTACGCGTTACATCCCGTGCGAATCGCGGTCACTCGATTCTTCCGCGATCATAGCGGATCATTCGTAGCCAACCATGCTGTCACCCGACTATCAAGAATTCGCTAATCGGGGCTCGCCGGCTACCCGTGACAATACCGTGATTTCAGGTCTTGGCACGGGCGAAGTGATCGAAATCACCCCGGCGTTGCTGGATTGCCACGAAAAACAAGCACGAAAGCGGAACTTTCAGCCTGTCGCAGGGCACAAAACGGCGTTTTGCGATGCGCACACGAGTTCTAAACGTGAACGCTCCCCTGGAGGTCCCCGGCGACCCCGAGGGATCGCCGTTGCCGACCAGTAGTGCTACTGGGTCTTCGCTGCTGCCGGCTCTTCGGCGCGCTTGTCGATGACCCTGTCGACCAGGCCGAACTCCTTGGCGTCGTTGGCGGTCAGGAACTTGTCGCGTTCCAGCGCATCCTCGATCGTCTTGTAGGTCTGGCCGGTGTGCTTCACGTAGATCTCGTTGAGCCGCTTCTTCAGGTTCAGGATTTCCTGCGCGTGCAGCATGATGTCGGTGGCCTGACCCTGGAAGCCGCCAGAGGGCTGGTGCACCATGATGCGCGCGTTCGGCAGCGAGAAGCGCATGTCCTTCTCGCCGGCGGCGAGCAGCAGCGAGCCCATCGAAGCCGCCTGCCCCGTGCACAGCGTCGAGACCGGCGGGCGGATGAACTGCATGGTGTCGTAGATCGCAAGGCCCGACGTCACCACGCCGCCCGGCGAGTTGATGTACATCGAGATTTCCTTCTTCGGATTTTCCGCTTCAAGGAACAGCAGCTGCGCGACAACCAGCGTCGACATGCCGTCCTCGACCGGACCGGTCAGGAAAATGATGCGCTCTTTCAGCAGGCGCGAGAAAATGTCGTAGGCGCGCTCGCCACGGTTGGTCTGCTCGACCACCATGGGCACGAGGTTCATGTAGGTTTCAACCGGATCGCGCATGAGTCACCTAGGGTTTTCGGAGGCGGTCATCGCCACTCTTGGCTGCCAGTTTGGCTGGAATTGCCGGAAGGCCGATGGACGCCCGTGATGCAGGAAGTTGGTAGCGTAGAAATTTGGGTACAGGGTGTACCGACAGATATAGCCCAATTCGCGCCAGACAAGTGCGGAGCGAATTAAGGCTTAATCCGCCGGGCACTTGAAGCTGATTCTCGCAAAAAGGCCCAGCCAGCCACATGGCTAGCCGGGCCCTTCCGCTGATCATCCTTAATAGAAGACTGTCTCAAAGCCTTCAGGCCGCGGTCTTTTCCGCCTCGTCGTCCTTGTAGAGGTCCTCGCGCGAGACCTTCTTCTCGGTCACGTTGGCGAGCTCGAGGATGAAGTCGACGACCTTGTCCTCGTAGATCGGTGCACGGAGCTGGGCCAGCGCCTGGGCGTTGCTGCGGTAATAGTCCCAGACTTCCTTCTCACGGCCGGGCATCGAACGAGCGCGCTCGATCACGGCGCGGCCGACCTCGTCGTCGGTCACGGTGATCTTGTTCTTCTCGCCGATCTCGGAGAGCACGAGGCCGAGCCGCACCCGGCGGTCGGCGATCTTGCGGTACTCTTCCTTCGCCTTGTCTTCAGTGGTGTCCTCGTCGGCAAAGGTCTTGCCGGCCGAGTCCATCTCGGCCTTGACCGAGTTCCACATCAGATTGAACTCCTCGTCGACGAGCGAGGGCGGCGCCTCGAAGCGATGCGCCTCGTCGAGGCGGTCGAGCAGCGCGCGCTTGACGCGCTGGCGCGTCGCACCCGCGAACTCGGCAACCAGACGCTCGCGCGCGGCTTCCTTCAGCTTGTCCAGCGATTCGAGGCCGAGCGTCTTGGCGAACTCGTCGTCGATCGCAATGTCCTGCGGCGCTTCGATCGTGGTCGCGGTGGTCTCGAACTCGGCCGGCTGGCCGGCGAGCTTGTCGTTCATGTAGTTCTTGGGGAACGACACCTTCAGCGTGCGCGTCTCGCCCGCGCCGATGCCGGTGAGCTGCTCCTCGAAGCCGGGGATGAAGGTGTTGGAGCCGATCACGACCTGGATGCCCTCGCCGGTGCCGCCCTCGAAGGCTTCGCCGTTGATGGTGCCCTTGAAGCTGACGGTGACGCGGTCGCCGGACTCGGCCTTGGCGCCCTCGGCCTTCGCGGCATAGCCGCGGTTGCTGTCGGCGATGCGCTTGATCGCCTCGTCGACGTCGGAGTCGGTAACGTCAGCCACGGGCTTCTCGACCTGGAAGGTCTTGAAGTCGGCGAGCGCGATCGACGGCACCACCTCGATCGCGACCGTGTAGGTCAGATCGGTCTTGCCGCTCAGCAGCTCCTCGACCTCGGCCTGCTCGCTCGGCATCGTGATCTTCGGCTCGGTCGCGAGGCGGAAGCCGCGCTCGGAGAACAGCTGCGTGTTGGTGTCGCGGATGGTCTGGTCGATGGTCTCGGCCATCACCGAGCGGCCATAGACCTTCTTGAGATGGGTGACCGGCACCTTGCCGGGACGGAAGCCGTTGATGCGGACCTTGTCCTTGAGGTCGACGAGCTTGGCGCCGGCCTTGGCGTCGAGATCAGACGCGGGAACGCTGATCTTGAACTCGTGCTTCAAACCTTCCGAGAGGGTTTCTGTGACCTGCATGGCGTCCAATCTTCTTCTCGTTCGGTCCCGGCACGCATGCGTCGGGACGCTGTCATTAATCGATCCGACGCGAGGCAAACGCCTCAATGCCGGTGGTTCATCAGAGCCCTGCTCCCGACGGAAAACGTCCGCACGAAGCGAGGCCCTTTGGTAATCCGTGCAAACGCTGAAAGCGCTTGGTGCGGGCGGAGGGACTCGAACCCCCACAACTTTCGTCACTGGAACCTAAATCCAGCGCGTCTACCAGTTCCGCCACGCCCGCGTGAATTTGCATCAAGACCGGCCGCGATGCCGCGGGCGGCCGGGCTTATAGCATGCGCCTGACTGTTCGCAGCAAAAAAATGGCCTGATGGCGGCAGGCTTCAAGTAGGCACGATGGCTGGACTTATCCAGCGCGGCGTGGTCCGGATCGGGCCATGAAACCGCGGATCATTGACCCGACGAGGCGCGAGGTTTTGGCCGGCCTTCTTGGCGGCCTCGGAGCCTCGGCGGCCGGGTTGATGGCCGGTGGCGCGGTCCCACCCGTGACCGCCCAGCTCGCCCTCCAGGCCCGCCTGGCGACCCTGGCCTTGAGGCCGGGTCAGCCGCCTACACCCGTCTGGGAGCTGGCCGCCGTAAGCCATACCAGGGGCGTCCATCTCAAGCGTGGCGACCGCTGCGAGGTGGTGTTCCGTAACAACCTGCCTGTGCCACTTGCGCCAGTCTGGTACGGCCTTAACGGCCCGGCTGCGGCCGACCCGCTACGGGGGCGCGCGCCGACCGCGCCAGATGCGACTGAAACTTCAATTATTTCAATACCAAACGCCGGTACCCTGCTGACCGACTTTCGTCTCTTCGAGGACGGCCTGAAGCAACCGGCGCGCCCGCTTCCGATCATCGCGGAGGAGACGAGCCGCATCGCCGTCGATCGTGACGAGGTTCTGCTGATCGAGGAATGGCGCCTGCGGCCGGACGGGACAGCGCTGCCCCCGGGCCGCGACCCGAAGGACACGACCCCGCTCTATACGATCAACGGGCAAACTTCATGTGAGCTCTCAGCCGCGGCCAATGAGCGGCTGCGGTTGCGCTTTATCAATGGCTCCCAACGCACTGTTCTGGCAATCAAATTGGAAAGTCACGACGTCCGCGTGATGGCCCTGGACGGACAGCCGGCCGAGCCGTTCCCGGCGCGCAATGGCGCGCTGGTGCTGGCTCCCGGCGCGCGTGCCGACGCCTTTGTTGATGCAGCCACATCGGCCCCCTTTCAGCTGCATGACGGCAAGGAGGCCCGCCCGATCGGAAACCTCACGATCTCCGGCACGATGGAGCGGCGCGCGCCGCTGTCGCCGCCACAGCCGCTCCCTGCGAATGCCCTGCCCGACCAGCTCGACCTCAGAGGCGCCCTGCGGTTCGATGTCGCGCTCGGTGCCCCCGACACCGGCTGGGCACGGCCTGCGAATTTCTCGACCGCCTCGGCGCCCGCCTTCCGCGCCAGGACCGGCCGCACCGTCGTGCTGACCCTCAAGAACCCTGCGCCCCTCACCGCTGTGTTCCACCTGCACGGCCACCACTTCCGCCTGCTCGACCGCCTCGACGATGGCTGGAAGCCCTACTGGCTCGACACACTCGCGGTCGAGCCCGGCCAGACCCAGCGTATCGCGTTCGCTGCGACCTCACCGGGACGCTGGCTGATCGAATCCGTCGTGACCGACTGGGCCGCGCCGCGGCTGGTGCGCTGGTACGCGGTGGAGTGAGCTATGCGCGCGCCCAGACGTAGCGGGCGTCGGGCTCCTTCTCCTCGTTCCGCGCCCCGTCCGTCTGCTCGACCAGCGCGAATCCACGGGCCTCGTAGAAGCGTCGCGCGCGTTCGTTGCACTGGAAGGTCCAGAGCTCCAGCCGTTCGCAGGCACGCTTGGCGACATCGAGGAGCTCGGTGCCGACACCGCGGCCCTGGGCAGCGGGAAGGACATAGAGCTGCCCGACCCAGCCATCGCGGAAGGCAATGAGCCCGCTGAGTGCGTCCTGGTCGAAGCGGCCCCACACGCGGCACGTTTTGAAGACATGCTCGCGATAGAACCAGCGATCTTCGTCCGGCGTGTGCAGCCCGACGAGCCGCGGCATGGCCCGGTCAAACGCGATCCGATGGACCTGCGCGGCCGCGCCCATATCGGCGAGCGCGAGCTGCCTTAGCACTAGTACTCGATCCCGAGCGCATTATAGATCCGCCGGTGCACGGCCGGCAGCGTTTCGGTCAGGTCTTCCGCGATCAGCCCCGGCCCCGCCTCGCTTGCCGCCTCGCCATGCATCCACACGCCGATGCTGGCGGCTTCGAACGCCGGCACACCCTGCGCCAAAAGCCCTGCGATGACGCCGGAGAGCACGTCGCCGGCGCCCGCTGTGGCCAGCCAGGGCGGCGCGTTGGCGGCGATGGTGGCGCGGCCGTCGGGCGCGGCGATGGTGGTATCCGGCCCCTTCAGCAGCACCACGGCGCCGGAACGTTCGGCGGCGGCGCGGACGCGCTCGAGCTTGGAGCGGCCGGGATGCTTGTTGCTGAGATCGGAGAACAGGCGCGGGAATTCACCCTCGTGCGGCGTCAGCACCACCGCACTGTCCTGCGAGGACTTGATCGATTCAAACAGGCGCTCGGGATTCGCGGCAAAGCTCGTCAGCGCATCCGCGTCCAGCACCAGGTGTCGTTGCGCGGTAAGCGCCGTGTGGACGAAATCGCAGGTGCGATCGCTGACGCCCGTGCCGGGGCCAATGATGCAGGTGTTGTAGCGCTTGTCGCCGAGCAGCTCGCCAAACTCGATCGCGGTGTCGACGGGGCGAACCATCACCGCAGTCAGCGCCGCCGCATTGATCGCGAGCGCATCGCGCGGGCTCGCCAGCGTCACCAAGCCGGCACCGGCCCGCAACGCGCCGCGCGCGGCTAGCCGCGCCGCACCGGTCGCGGCTGCGTCGCCCGAAACCGCCAGCACATGCCCTCGCGCATATTTGTGACCGTCGATCCGCGGCACCGGAAAGGCCGCGCCCCAGAAATCCGGATCGTTCTCGAAGGTCTGCGGCCTGATCTCGTCCAGCACCTGCGCGTCGATACCGATGTCGGCAACGCGGACGCGGCCGCAATGCATCCGCCCCGGCAGCAGCAGGTGCGCCGGCTTCTTGCGGAAGAAGGTGACGGTCTCGGTGGCGTTGACTGCAACGCCCAGCACGGCGGCGCTGGTGCCGTTGATGCCGCTCGGCAGATCGACCGCAAGCACCAAGGCACCGTTGGCGTTGATCGCCTCGATCATCGCGCGCGCCTCGCCGTCGACGGGGCGGCTGAGGCCCGCACCGAACAGCGCATCGATGATCAGCGCGGGCTTTCCGATCGCCTGCGGATTGAACGGGAGCACCGGATGTTTCCAGCCGCGCGCGGCGGAGGCCGCATCGCCCTGGAGCTGGTCGCGCTCGCACATCAGGATCACCGAGACCTCGCGGCCCTGGGCGGCGAGCTCGGCGGCTGCGACAAAACCGTCGCCGCCATTGTTGCCGGGGCCGGCCACGATCAGGATCGGCCCCTCCTCCACCAGCGCATTGGCGGCCTCAGCGACCGCCTGGCCCGCGCTCAGCATCAGCTTGAAGCCGGGCGTGCCGGCCGCGATCGAGAGCTGGTCGGCGCGCTGCATTTCGGCGTTGGTCAGAACTTCCATGCCACTTCCCTGTACAAACGCCTCTTCAGCAGGCATCTTCCGTGCCGATCTGACCGGCGGAACGTCGATTTGCACATAGATTGAACCGTTTGCCTATTTCGTAGTCTTCGGTATTTTGGGCCGGTCGGCTCCACCTATCAGAGATGCTCGTTAAAAGGCTGATAACGCTCCAATAATCAGGGCATTTGCAACTTGGCATAGACCCTGCTTTCGAGGAAGCCGCTTCGGTTCGTCGTGCTCACTGACGTCTATCAGGGTGTGACCGGCCGTTGGTGCCGGACTGGTCAGGGATCCCGGCATAGCGAGGACAAGATCGTGCGTGAGAAAAGCGCATCCTGACGAGACGTTGCTATTTGATCGAAATGCCGGGAGGCGCGCAGTGAAGAAAATCGAAGCCATCATCAAGCCGTTCAAGCTCGACGAGGTGAAGGAAGCGCTTCAGGAAGTAGGCCTTCAGGGCATCACTGTCACCGAAGCCAAGGGCTTTGGCCGGCAGAAGGGCCACGCCGAACTCTACCGCGGCGCAGAATACATCGTCGACTTCCTGCCGAAGGTGAAGATCGAGATCGTGATCGGCGACGATCTGGTCGAGCGTGCCATCGACGCGATCCGCCGCGCTGCGCAGACCGGTCGCATCGGTGACGGCAAGATTTTCGTCTCCAATATCGAAGAGGCGATCCGCATCCGAACCGGCGAATCCGGGCTGGACGCTATCTGAGCCGGGTGCTATCCCGCATTTTGCGACACTCTGACAAGAAATAAGGCTGCTTCGGCGGCCTGAATTCGTTTGTGCGGTCGCGCGCGAACTCGCCAAAAGCGAGAATAATCCTGCTCATCTGGAAACCGACCCGCAGAGCCAAAAGGGGTATGCATGAAGACCGCCAAAGACGTCCTGAAATCGATCAAGGACAACGACGTCAAGTACGTCGACCTGCGCTTCACCGATCCGCGCGGCAAGTGGCAGCACGTGACGTTCGACGTCAGCATGATCGATGAAGACATATTTGCCGAAGGGACGATGTTCGACGGCTCCTCGATCGCCGGCTGGAAGGCGATCAACGAGTCCGACATGTGCCTGATGCCCGATCCGGTGACCGCGACGATCGATCCGTTCTTCGCAGAGACCACCATGGTCATCACCTGCGACGTGCTCGAGCCGACCACGGGCGAGCCCTACAACCGCGACCCCCGCGGCATCGCCAAGAAGGCCGAGGCGATGGTGAAGTCGATGGGCGTGGGCGACACCGTCTTCGTCGGTCCCGAAGCCGAGTTCTTCGTGTTCGACGACGTGCGCTTCTCCTCCAGCCCCTACAACACCGGCTTCCGCCTCGACTCCTCGGAGCTGCCGACCAACACCGACACCGAATATGAAGGCGGCAATCTCGGCCACCGCGTCCGCACCAAGGGCGGCTACTTCCCGGTCCCGCCGCAGGATTCCGTGCAGGACATGCGCTCGGAAATGCTCGGCGCCATGGCCAAGATGGGCGTCAAGGTCGAGAAGCATCACCACGAGGTCGCCTCCGCCCAGCACGAGCTCGGCATGAAGTTCGACACGCTGACGCTGATGGCCGACCATCTGCAGATCTACAAATACTGCATCCACCAAGTCGCCCACATCTACGGCAAGACCGCCACCTTCATGCCGAAGCCGGTCTATGGCGACAACGGCTCGGGCATGCACGTGCACCAGTCGATCTGGAAGGACGGCAAGCCGGTGTTCGCCGGCAACAAGTACGCCGACCTGTCGGAGACCTGCCTCCACTACATCGGCGGCATCATCAAGCACGCCAAGGCGATCAACGCCTTCACCAACCCGTCGACCAACTCCTACAAGCGTCTGGTCCCGGGCTATGAGGCTCCCGTGCTGCTCGCCTACTCCGCGCGCAACCGTTCGGCCTCCTGCCGCATCCCCTACACCGCTTCGCCGAAGGCCAAGCGTGTCGAGGTGCGCTTCCCCGATCCGCTCGCCAATCCCTATCTCGGCTTCGCCGCGATGCTGATGGCCGGCCTCGACGGCATCAAGAACAAGATCGATCCGGGTCCGGCGATGGACAAGGATCTCTACGATCTGCCGAAGGAAGAGCTGAAGCAGATCCCGACGGTGTGCGGCTCACTGCGCGAGGCGCTCGAGAACCTCGACAAGGACCGCGCGTTCCTGAAGGCCGGCGGCGTGTTCGACGACGACTTCATCGACAGCTACATCGAGCTGAAGATGACCGAAGTCGAGCGCTTCGAAATGACCCCGCACCCGGTCGAGTTCGACATGTACTATTCGGGCTAAGCGGCCCGAACTGAATGCGACAGGCAAAAGGCGCTCCGCGAGGAGCGCCTTTTCGTTTGTGATCGACCCTTGCCGGAATCAGCAGGACCCACATGGGTCCGATCACCACGTCGCCGTAAAGGCCCGCTGGAGCTCGGCCGGAGCCGTCACGCCGCTCGCGATCAGCAATTGGGTCAGAACGCGCGCCTTCTGCGGATTGAGATCCTCAGAGACGACGAAACCGTTCTTGTCATCGTCGACCTCGACGTTCCGCGTGACGAAGCCGGACCGAACCCGCGTGGAACGGACGACGAGGATGCCCTTCTTGGCGGCGGCTTCGAGCGCATCGAGCGCCGGTTTCGACGTATTGCCGTCACCGACACCGGCCAGCACGATGCCCTTGGCGCCGTGGGAAATGGCGTCCTCGATCGGAACGGCGTCCATGTTGGCGTGCGAGTAGACGATCTCGACGCGGGGCAATTGCTCGCCCGCCGGAAGCTGATAGGTCGCGCGCTTGAGACCGGCAGCCTGTGCCATGAAACGGATGCCGCCCGCGGTGTCGACATAGCCGATCGGGCCGTCATTGGGGGAGCTGAACGTCTCGATGCTCGTAGTGTTGGTCTTGGTGACCGAGCGGGCTCCTTGAATCTTGTCGTTCAACACGGCCATGACGCCGCGCCCGCGAGAACGTGGATCGGCCGCCACCTGCACCGCTTCGTACAGATTGCCCGGGCCGTCCGCGCTGACGGCCGTCGCCGGCCGCATCGAGCCGGCGATCACCACCGGCTTGTCGCCGCGCACCACATTGTCGAGAAAGAACGCGGTCTCCTCCAGCGTGTCCGTGCCGTGGGTGATGAGGATGCCGTCGGCCTCATTCTTGTCGAAGGCCTCCTGGATGCGACGGGCCAGCGCAAACCAGACCTTGTCGTTCATGTCCTGGGACCCGATCGACGAAATCTGTTCGGCGTTCAGCTTTGCCAGCTTGTCCAGCCCTGGCACCGACTGCATCAGCTGTTCGCCGGTGATCTGGCCGGATTTGTACGCGCCGGTCGCACGCGGGTCGGCCTGGCCTGCGATGGTGCCTCCCGTCGCAAGCACGAGAATGCGCGGCAGGCTGGCAGCCGAAGCGTCCTTGCCCGGCTCCGCGGCGTGCGCCGCACCGATCTCCCACGACCAAAGTGCGAGGGCGACCAGCGGAACGGTGAGCGTCAATGTCCGATTTCGGCGTCGGCTTGCTGGTCTGGCGGCGTGCTTCGTCATCGAATTTTCCTCCCGTTTAAGTTGGGAGCAATATTCGACACGTGCATTTGGGCCGAAGATGGGTCATCCCGCCGCTTTTGGCTACGGGTTGTCGCGCCGCGGCAAGAAATGGTCGAGCAGGCCCATCGGCAGCGGGAAGACGACGGTCGACGACCGTTCGCCCGCGATGTCGTGCAGGGCCGCGAAATAACGTAGCTGCATCGCCTGAGGCTCCTGCGCGAGAATCCGGCCGGCCTCGACGAGCTTTTCGGCAGCCTGCTGCTCGCCCATCGCATTGATCACCTTGGCCCGCCGCAACCGCTCCGCCTCGGCCTGTTTGGCAATCGCGCGCACCATGGTTTCGTTGAGATCGATGTCCTTGATCTCGATCCCGGTGACCTTGATGCCCCAGACGTCGGTCTGCTTGTCGAGGATCTCCTGGATGTCGGCGTTCAACCTGTCGCGTTCGGCCAGCATCTCGTCGAGTTCGTGCTTGCCGAGCACCGAGCGCAAGGTGGTCTGGGCGAGCTGGCTAGTGGCGGCCATGTAATCGCCGACCTTGATGATGGCCCGTTCGGGGTCGACGATGCGGAAGTACAGAACGGCGTTGACCTTGACGGAGACGTTGTCCCGCGAAATCACGTCCTGCGGCGGCACGACCTGCACCATCACCCGCAGATCCACCTTCACGAGTTGCTGCACGATCGGAATCAGGATGATGAGGCCCGGGCCCTTCACGCCGGTAAAGCGGCCGAGCGTGAAGATGACGCCACGCTCGTATTCGCGCAGGATTCGAATAGCCTGGGACAGGAACATGATGACAAGCAACGCGAGCGCCGCATAAGTCAGATATTCCAGCATCATGACGTACCTCCCTCGCCTGTTGGTGCGCGCCGTATCAGCAGCGTCAGGTCGATGATGTTGGCGACTTCGACCCTCTCTCCGGGCTTGAACGTTTCGGCGCCGCGCGCCTGCCAGCGCTCACCATGGGCGAAGACATGACCTTCGTTCCCATTCCAGTCGAGAACCTCGGCGGGCAAGCCGCGCATGGCCTGCGCGCCGACCCGTGCAGGAGCCCTACCGACGCGCCGGAGCGAACCAAGCACGACGAGCGCAAAGCCAACGAACACAGCCGCAGTGATGCCGATCACCCACCACGACAGGTGGTAGCCCGGCGCCTCGCCCCTGAAAAGCATCAGCGCGCCCAGCACGAAAGCGACGATCCCTCCGAGCCCGATCACCACGGTCGGGTTGAAGGCTTCGATGGTGAGAAGCACAAGTCCAACCAACATCAGGGCGAGGCCGGCATAATTGATCGGCAGCAGATTGAGCGCATAGAGGCCGATCAGCAGGCAGATCGCGCCGACGACTCCGGGGGCGACGGCACCGGGAGACATGAACTCGAAGATCAAGCCGTAGATGCCGACCATCAGGAGAATGAACGCCACGTTCGGATCGGTGATCACCGCCAGGAAGCGGGATATCGGTCCGGGATCGATGGCTTCAACGACGGCATCCTTCGTCATCAGCCGTTGCGTCTTGCCGCCTGCAACCTCGACCACGCGACCATCGAGCTGTCTCAGCAATTCGGCCTGATCGCGCGCGACGAGATCGATGGCATGAGCCTCCAGCGCGGCGTTGGCGGAGAGCGTGGCGGCCTCACGGACCGCCTTCTCGGCCCAGTCCGCGTTGCGGCCACGCAGCTCGGCGAGGCTGCGGATGAAGGCGACGGCATCGTTCGTCACCTTCGCCGTCATCGCGTCCTTCGGCTCGTCCTTCTTGTCTTTGCCATCCTTGTCCGCTGGTCCGCTCGGAAGTCCCGGCAGCGGCCCGCCAATCTGCACCGGCGTCGCGGCGCCAATATTGGTGCCCGGCGCCATCACCGCGATGTGGGTCGCATAAAGGATATAGGTCCCCGCGCTCGCCGCGTGGGCGCCGGAGGGGGCGACGTAACCGACGACAGGAATCGGCGAGGCCAGCACATCCGCGATGATCTCGCGCATGCTGGAGTTGAGACCACCGGGCGTATTCATTCTCAGAATCACGATCTCGGCGTGTCGTTCGCCTGCCTTGACCAAGGCCTCCTTCGCGTAACTCGCCGACGCCGGGCCAATGGCTCCATCGATCGTGACAGTGAGTGCAAGACGGCGATTCTCCTCCGCTGAGCCGGGATGGAGACAGGACAAAGCGACGATGCCGATCGCCGCAACGAGGGCCGCCTTTATGATCTGCACGGCAAGGGCTCCCTTGCCGAAGATATGGTGTTCCGCTTCGGAACCTCAATGCCCGGATCGGGATGAGGGATCACGCGCGTCGTTGTGCAGTGCAATGGTGCAGGTCGGTCGAGGGACTTTTGCTGCCTGCGGTGCAGTCGCGCGGTTCATGAAGCCCGCTCGAGATCCGACTTGAGTGCAACCAGGAAACGCGCGGCTTCGCCGCCCATCACAACACGATGGTCGAAGGTGAGCGACAACGGCAAAAGGCGCCTGACCGCGAGCTGGCCCCGATGCGCGACCGCCCGTTCCGAGATTCGGCCAGCACCTACGATTGCCGCCTGCGGCGGCACGATGATCAGATTGGCAAACCGGCCTCCGATCATTCCGAAATTCGACAGCGTGATCGTGGCGCCGCGCAGTTCTTCCGGAGGTATCGCGCGCGCGATGGCGTCCGCCCGCAGACGATCGAGGCCAGCCCGCAAGTCGGATACCTCGCGCGCGGCAACATTGCGCAGCACGGGAACAATCAGGCCACCCTCGGTATCGACGGCGATCCCGAGATCGACGCGGTCGATCAGCCGCCGTTCTCCCGTACCTGAATTGTACCAGGCATTGAGCGCGGGGGCGGCTTTGCAGGCGGCAGCGATCGCCCGCGCGAGGCGGATCGTCACGTCCTCGCCCTGCCGCCAATCGTCGATGTCGGCTTCGTCGGTGACAGTGGCGGGGACGATCTCGGCATGGGATGCCGCCATGCGTTGCGCCATCGCGCGCCGCATCCCGCGCAGCGGCTCGGCAGGCCCCGTGTCGGACGTGCCCTTGGCAGCCCGCTCGACATCGGCCCGCGTAACGGTACCGCCGGGACCAGTGCCCTCGACGAGCTCGAGCGCGACGCCGAGCTTTTGCGCGAGCGCGCGTACCGCGGGGAACACCTGCGGTCCGGCCGGTTGTGCAGTAGCGATCGTTGCCGCCCGCGCGGCCTCGTCGCCGCCGAGTTCGCCAACGATGGTGCCCGTGTCCTGTTCGGCGCCCTCGGCAAATTCGACGAGCGGCATGCCGACCTTCACGATATCGCCCTTGGTGCCAAACACGCGCGCGATGCGCCCGCTCGACGGCGACGGGATCTCGACGACCGCTTTGTCGGTTTCGACGGAAACGAGCGGCTGATCGGTGACGACGTGATCGCCTTCGCCGACATACCAGCTGACGATCTCCGCCTCCTCAAGCCCCTCTCCAAGATCCGGCAGCGTGAACTGGCGCATGGGCCAAGATTCCATTGCAATCTAGCTGAACTGGCAGACCTTGCGGGCGGCAGTCACGATGCGTTCGACCGAAGGCATATAATATTGCTCAAGGCGTGCCATGGGGACGATCGTGTCGTAGCCCGTGACGCGGGTGACAGGTGCAAGCAGCGACGACAGGCTGCGTTCGGCGATCGTCGCGGCGATCTCGGCGCCAAATCCGCCGGTGCGCGCCGCCTCGTGCACGATCACGCAGCGGCCGGTCTTTGCGACCGAACCGAGCACGGTGTCTTCATCATAGGGTTTTAGCGTGGCGAGATCGATGACCTCGGCGGCGATCCCGTCAGTCGACAGTGCATCGGCTGCAGCCATGGTCTCCTTCAGCATGGCGCCCCAGCTGATCAGCGTGAGGTCGCGCCCCTCCCTCAGGACAAAGGCGACATCCAGCGGCAAGGCTTCGCCATTGTCCTCGACCTCGCCCTTGGCCGCGCGGTAGAGGCGCGTCGGCTCCAGAAACACCACGGGATCGGGGTCGCGGATGGCGGCAAGGAGAAGTCCATAGGCGCGTTCCGGCGACGACGGCATGACGACGCGCAAGCCGGGAATATGGGCGAGCATCGCCTCGGTGCTTTCGGAATGATGCTCGGGCGCGCGGATGCCGGCCCCGTGCGGCGTGCGCAGTACCATTGGACAGGTGAGCCGTCCCTGAGTCCGGTTGCGCAATCGCGACGCATGGTTCACCAACTGGTCGAGGCAGGGGTAAATGAACCCCATGAACTGGATCTCGCCCACGGGCTTCAGCCCCTGCGCAGCCATGCCGACGCAGAGCCCGCTGATCAGCAGCTCGGCCAACGGCGTGTCAAGGACGCGCTCTGCGCCAAAACGCTTCTGCAGGCCCGCGGTCGCGCGGAAGACGCCTCCATTGACGCCCACATCTTCGCCAAGCACGACAACATCGGGATCATCCTGCATCGCGCGTCCGAGCGCCAGATTGATGGCTTCCACCAGCGTTGCCTCAGGCATCGTGGTCTCCCGCGAGTTCGCGGCGTTGCGCGGCATAGACCTCGGGCAGATCTGCATAGAGGTGATCGAACATGGTCTCCGGCCGGCGCGGTGCTGTTGCCAGATAGCGTCCGGCCGCCGCCTCGACGTGCTCATGGCATTCGGCGGCGAGTTGCTCCTCCTCTGCCTTGCCCCACATCTTCTGGGCGACGAGATAGGCCCGCAGCCGCGCGATCGGCTCTTCCTTCCAACGCGCCTGGACTTCCTCGGCCGAACGGTAGCGCGCTGCGTCGTCGGAGGTCGTGTGGTCACCGAGCCGGTAGGTGACCGCCTCGATGAAGCGAGGACCATTGCCGTCACGGGCGGCGGCAATGGCCTCTTCAGCCGCGGCGCGCACCGCCACCACGTCATTCCCGTCGACCTGCTCACCGGTGAAGCCTGCGGCGATCGCCTTTTGGGCCAGCGTTTCGCAAGCCGTCTGCAGACGTAGCGGCACCGAGATGGCCCATTGATTGTTGGCCACCACAAAAACGAGCGGCAATCTATGCACGCCGGCAAAGTTCATCGCTTCGTAGACGTCACCTTTCGAGGTGGCGCCATCGCCGAACAGGCAGACGGCGACGCGCGATTCCTTGCGAAGCTTGAGGGCATAGGCGACGCCGGTGGCATGCGGCGCCTGGGAGCCGACCGGAACGCAAAATGGGAAATCGTGAACCGGTCCTGAAAACTGATTGCCGCGCTCGTCGCCGCCCCAGAACAGGAGGATCTCCTCCAGTTTGACGCCACGCCAGAGCAGCGCACCGTTGTCGCGATAGGACGGCAACAACACGTCCTCCTCCCGCATCGCACTGGCAATCCCGACCGACACAGCCTCCTGACCGAGCGAAACGGCGTAAGTCCCAAGCCGGCCGGTGCGCTGCAACGCAACAGCCTTTCGGTCGAACAGGCGCAGCAGCACCATCGACCGGTAAAGCGCAACCAGACGCTTGGCGTCGGAGGCGAAGGCAGGCAGCGGCCGCTGGATCGAGCCGTCCGGCGCAAGGTAGTTGCGACGACGTACCTCGAAGCGCGCGATGACGGGAAGGTCCTGGTTTACCCTTCGGCTGGCCACGCTCTCACTCCCGGAGCGATTGTGCCTTCTACAACTCAGTCAGGTGGCGTTTGTGCCGACACGATGCAATACCACTGGAGGATTAGCTCCGGCGCGCCGATCGCTGCTGCACCGCCACTTTGGTGGCGGTCGATCCATACGATCATGGAAACGAGGTCGTAACGGAGGTATAGGAGACAATGGCAAATGGTCAGGTTGTGCTGGTGACAACTGAACCTTTGGGCGGCGGCGCGCCCGTCCGCTCGGTTTTCTTTGTGGCCGAAGGAGATCCGGCAAGGGCCACCGCGATCATCGCAGCCATAATGGCCCCGAATGAGCGGGTCGAAGCATATGGACCGCTTCCGGAAGTCGCCGTTAAAGCGCTCGGACTAAGACCCGGCGACTTCACGCACGGCTGACGCGCGGTCAACCGCCAGGGATCGCAACCTCAAGAGCGGTTCGAACGATCCCGCCTGCTCATCAAACGGGGCACGCCTTCCCCGCCGCACGATGCGCGCTACGCGGTCGCACGCTGGCGTACGACCATCGCCTCTCCAAACGCCTCGAACAGCTTGCGGTTGATCGGATTGCGCTGGGGGTCGTATTCGGCGTGCCATTGCACACCGAGCGCGAAGGTCGGGGCTTCCGCAATGCGGATCGCCTCGATGGTGCCGTCCTCGGCGACGCCTTCGATCAGCACGCGCTTGCCGGGATCGAGAATGCCCTGGCCGTGCAGCGAATTGACCCTGATCTTCTCGCAGCCGAGCAGCTGCGCGAAGGCGCCTCCGGGCGTCAGGTCGACGTCGTGACGGTCGGCGAACACCACGGTCGGATCGGGATGAATCTCGCCGTTCTCGAGCCTGGGCATGCGGTGATTCATGCGGCCGGGGATTTCGCGGATCTCCGGATGCAGCGAGCCGCCGAAGGCGACGTTCATCTCCTGCAGGCCGCGGCAGATTCCGAACAGCGGAATGCCGCGGGACACGCAGGCAACGGAGAGCGCCAGTGCCACCTCGTCGCGGTGGATGTCGTAGGGCTCGTGCCGCTCGCACGGGTCGACATTGAAGCGGGTCGGATGGACGTTGGCGCGGGCGCCGGTGAGCACGATCCCGTCGACCACGTCGAGCAGCGCGCCGATATCGGTGATGTCGGGCGCTCCCGCAAACATCATCGGCAGGCCGCCGGAAACCTCGGCCACAGCGCGCAAATTGCGCTCGCCGACCATCTGGACCTGAAATCGATTTTCGACGCGATGGGCGTTCCCGATCACGCCGACGACCGGCTTTCTCATCTCCCGTTCCGACCTCCCGCGTAAGAAGATTCTCCAAACATGCCCTTGGGGTGGAACAAATTCAACAGAAGGGATCGCGGGACGGCAATGCTATTTTCGCGCAAATGCCTCCCGGGCCTCGGTTGTCCCCACGACGGGCAGGCCGGCCGCCTTCAGCGCAGTCGCCGCCGCCTCACCGGGCACGCCCAACCAGGGCAATTTCGCCTCGATTCCGCGCGTCACGGGCTCCCCGAGCGCGCCACCGAAATCGATCGGCCAAAAGCCATTGGGCACCACCTCGGCGGTGAGGCCGCGGACGGCGTAGCCGTCGCCCAGAACCGTATCCGCATGGTCGCCGGCGACAGGGCGCGCGGTCTGGGGATCTCGGGGATCGCCAAAGCTGACGAGCACCGGGATCAGCTCCCCCTGCACTGGGACAATGCCGGCCTGCCGGCTGATATCGTTGAACGAGACGCGGTTGCCGCGCGCAGCGCCATAGGCACGCAGTGCGACGTAGTTGATGTCGTCGAGGTCGAGCTTGCCGCCCTGCTGATGCGCCAGCAAAGCCACCAGGTTCTTTCCTCGGCCGAGGTCGACGAACACAGCCTCCCCGCGCATCGTGGTGCGGCCGCCGCGGTTATAGTTGCGGTCAGGCACGACAGCCAGAACGCCGGCCCCCGTCTTGATCCCGTCAGGCGTCGTCACCTCGACCGTGAGGCGATATTTGTGGCCGGGCCGGCTGATCCGGATCTGGTCGCCGATCACGATCACCGCCAGAAGCCCGAGCAGACCGGCCCACTTGCTAATGAAACTCAAGCGCCCCCCACCTGTTCTGTCCTCATCGCTCTGCACCGTTCGCGCGGCAGCGTCAAACCAGCGCGTTGACGCGGTCTTGATCGGAAGCGCTTTTCTCGAAAGAGTGCCCCGCCCGCAGCCGCCGAAAAGGACATGATGTGACCATCCTCGCAGACCAACGCTCCTCGACCCGCACCGATCTGGCTTGGGCAATTTCGGTCGGCGGCATCGGCGTCGTGCTGTTCACGGCGATGCTGGTCTTCACCTGGTATTTTGCAACCACCCTGCTGCTGATCTTCACTGGCATGCTGCTCGGTGTCGCCCTCAACGCACTGACCAACGCGCTCGGCCGCCGCGTGCACCTGCCGCATCCGGTCCGGCTCGCGATCGTCTGCGTCGTGCTTGCGGTGCTGCTCGCAGGCGTCGCCTATCTCGGCGGCGCCACCATCGCCGAGCAGGCCTCGCTGCTGAGCAAGACCATCAAGTCGCAGATCGGCAACGTGAAGACCTTCCTGGAAAACCACGGGATCGACACCAGCTTCTTCGATCTCGGCAACGCTGCGTCTGACGCCTCGGCCAATCCGGCATCGGACTCGACACCCTCACCCGCAGCGCCCCCGCGCGGTCCCTTGCCTGGCGCCGGCGCGCTGGCCTCCAGCGGTGGAGCGATTGTGAGCCAGACCTTCAAGCTGCTGCTCGGCACCATCCACGGCGTGGGAAACATCTTCATCGTGCTGTTCCTGGGGCTGTCCTTCGCCGCCCAGCCCAGCGTCTATCACGACGGCCTGTTGTTCCTCGCGCCGGCGAGGCATCGCACCCGCGTCACCCTGATCATCGACCGCATCAGCGAGACGCTGGAACGCTGGCTGATCGCGCAGATCGTCGTGATGATTGCGGTTGGCGTCGTGACCTGGATCGGGCTTGCCATCATCGGCATCCCGGGCTCGTTCATCCTGGGGATTCAGGCGGGCCTGCTCGCCTTCATTCCGACCGTCGGCGCCATCATTGCCGGCGTCGTCGTGGTGCTGGCGAGCCTCGCCTCGGGCTGGATTCCGGCACTGTCGGCCTTCCTCCTGTTCATGGGCGTGCACGCGATGGAGAGCTATGTGCTGACGCCAATCCTGCAGCGGCAGGCACTGGACATCCCGCCGGCCACGCTGTTCGCGTTCCAGATCCTGCTCGGCGTCGTGTTTGGGATCTGGGGCCTGGCGCTGGCGCTGCCACTGGTCGCCATCGCCAAGGTCATGATCGACCATTTCAAGACATATGAGGCGCCGCCTCTGGCAGAGGCGGCGTAAGGCGTCGTGAAGTAGCCTCAGGTCGCCAGCACGGTCTCGGTGTGCTCGACCTCGGGGGGCGCGGCAAAATACTGGCCGACGAGGCCGCGCCATTCGGTGAAGTTCTCGGAGCCGCGGAAATCGACGGTGTGGTTCTCCAGCGTCGCCCACTTCACCATCAGACGATAGCGCTGCGGCTTCTCGATCGACTTGTGCAGCTCGAAGCCGTGAAAGCCCTTGGAGCGGCCAAACGCGGCCTTGGCCTTGGCCACGGCGGCCTCGAAATCCTTCTCGCTGCCCGGCTTGACGTCGATTTGCGCGATCTCGGTGATCATCGGTTTTCCACCCTTCTTGCTTGATGGGCGTGTCTACCGCACCCCGCCCCAAAGAAAAAGGCGCCGAAACGGCGCCCTGGCTGGCCGGAAACTGCGGGTCTGTCAGGCGAACAGCAGAACGATGCCTGCCACGACGAGCGCGCAACCGACGAACAGCACGAGCGGCCAATAGCTGCGGCTCTGCGTGTAGCGTCCCTGAGCGCGGCGCTCGGTGATCAGCGCCGTCTCGTATTCCTCTGCGGTCGAGAACAGACAAGCGAAGCCGCCTCGCGCCGAGGCGGCTTGGGCTTCGAGCGACATCAGGGCGGTCTGCGGGGTCTGTCGACGGATCGATTCCATGACCGGAATGGTAGGGATCGAATGGTAAACAGAGGGTTACCGCAGGGCCCTTTGCCTCAAGCCGTAACCGGACGCGCCTGCGGCGCGCCGATCCGCGCGGCGCTCTGGCGGCGCCAGTTCTCCAGCGACAGCGGCAGCTCCTCCGCCGCCTCGACGCGGTTACGGCCACCGCGCTTGGCCTGGTAGAGCGCCGTGTCGGCCGAGGCCAGCAGCACCTCGAGCTCGGTGCCGGCCGGGCCACCGGCCACGCCGATGCTGACGGTGGTATCGACCGGGCCTTCATCGACCACGATGCCGGAGGTCTCGAACGCCTCGCGCACGCGCTCGGCAACCAGCACGCCCTCCTCCAGCGAACACGGCAGCAGCGCCGCGAATTCCTCACCGCCGATGCGGCCGGAAAGGTCGGTCATGCGCAGATTGCTGACCACCACGGTCGAGAACAGTTTCAGCATTTCGTCGCCGGCGGGATGGCCGAAGCGGTCGTTGATCGACTTGAAGTGGTCGATGTCGAAGATCATCACGGTCACGGGACGCCCGGCCTTGGCCTCGCGGTCGATCACGCGGCCGCAGGCTTCCGAGAAGCCGCGGCGGTTGAGCATGCCGGTCAGGGGATCGGTCGACGCGGCGGTCCGGTGCGCGGTGACGGTACGCTCCGACACCAGCATGAAGATCACGAACACGGTGCCGACGGCGTAGAGCACGAGCTCGACCGCGAACACGGTGACCCAGATGCTCGAGGAGAAGCCGGCATCGTGCGGGCGCAGGAAGCTGCCGAGCAGGATCGGCAGCATCAGCACGCAGCCGTGCATCACCGGCACCACGAAGGCCGGCCAGCGCCGTTGCAGGCTCTTGCGCCGCTCGACCCAGAGCTCGCTCGCGGTCAGCGCCGCATAGACCGAGACGATGCCGGCGCCGATGATCATGCGCAGCATGGACGCCGCGGGATCGAGCAGCGTCGCGGCCGCGGCCCAGGCGAGCGCGCCGAGCACGAGGCCGGGCCAGTTCGGCTTGCGGCCGTGGAAGACGCGCGCCGCATTCCACACCATGCCGCAGGCGACGAAGCCGACGGCATTTAATGCCAGATAGAGATGCGGCCCCAGCCTGTCGCCTGCCGCCGTCCACAATGCGACCGAGGCCGCGCCGAGGAGATAGGCGGTGCCCCACCATTTCAGCGCAGGACTGTCCTCCTGCTTACCGAAGAACACCATCATGGCGCCGAGCAGTGCGGCGACCATGGTGGCAACCAAATAGAGCGTGATGCTATCGAGCGACATCATGTCGGCCCCCTTGAAAACATAGCAGTTACGCGATCGGCCCAGCCGATTTGCGCGCCCTTCCAAATGCGACGCTAGGTTCCCGCGGGTTCCATTCAGGTTTTCACGCGGCCGCAAGTTTTCGGGAAACACGTCGTCAATTTGCATACAAACGAACAACAAAAAGGGCGCTGAAATCAGCGCCCTTTTGCATCTCATTGAAGCCGCTTTCGCGGCGAATGTGACCGAAGCGATTAACGCTTCGAGAACTGGAAGGACCGGCGGGCCTTGGCCTTGCCGTACTTCTTGCGCTCGACCACGCGGGAGTCGCGGGTGAGGAAGCCGCCCTTCTTGAGCACGGTGCGCAGCTCCGGCTCGAAATAGGTGAGCGCCTTGGAGATGCCGTGACGGACGGCGCCGGCCTGGCCGGACAGACCGCCGCCAGCGACGGTGCAGATCACGTCGTACTGGCCGGAACGCTGGGCCACGGAGAACGGCTGCTCGATCATCATGCGCAGCACGGGACGGGCGAAATAGACCTCGACCTCACGCGAATTGACCGTGACCTTGCCGGCACCCGGCTTGATCCAGACGCGGGCGACCGCGTCCTTGCGCTTGCCGGTGGCATAGGCGCGGTTGAACTTGTCGACCTTCTTCTCGTGCTTGGGCGCGTCGGGCGCCGCCGCCGTCTTGAGCTGCGAGAGCTGGTCGAGCGACTGAATGGATTCGGCCATGTTATGCGGCCCTCGTGTTCTTGCGGTTCAACTTGGCGATGTCGAGCTTCTCGGGCGTCTGCGCCTCGTGCGGATGATCGGCACCGCCGTAGACACGGAGATTTCCCATCTGCACGCGACCGAGCGGACCACGCGGGATCATGCGCTCGACGGCCTTCTCGAGCACGCGCTCGGGATGCTTGCCCTCGAGGATCTGGCGCGCGGTGCGCTCCTTGACGTGGCCGACATAGCCGGTGTGCTTGTAGTAGGTCTTCTGCTCGCGCTTGCGACCGGTGAGGACCGCATGCTGCGCGTTGATGATGATGACGTTGTCGCCGCAATCAACGTGGGGGGTGTAGGTCGGGAGGTGCTTGCCGCGCAGGCGCATGGCGACGATGGTGGCGAGACGGCCGACGACCAGACCCTTGGCGTCGATCAGCACCCACTTCTTCGTCACCTCAGCCGGCTTTGCCGAAAAGGTTTTCATATCGGAGTTTCCGTGGACGGGAGATATCGGCGCGAACACCGCACCGGACTGCGCGGTTTTCTAGAGAAGAGACGCGCAACGGTCAATGCCCGAAGACGGAAATTACATATGTACAATCAATAACTTAAAAATATGGTGCTATATTACCTGCTAAAAGCTCAAACATTTGGAATGGAATAGGTCGAGATGACATGGGCGATCGGATCGGGCGAGGTGCCCGACAGCAGGTTCACCTCCCCGACCGCCAGCCGCTTGCCGAGCTTGAGGAGCCGAGCCTCGGCCAGAACGTCCTGGCCGGGCTGGCCCTTGCGCAGGAAGTTGATGTTGAGATTGGTGGTGACCGCGAGCCCGATCGGCCCGATCGCGGACAAAAGCACCACGTACATCGCGAAATCGGCGAGCGCCATCAGCGTCGGGCCGGACACGGTTCCGCCCGGCCGCAGCATCCTTTCGCTGTAGCGCTGGCGCAGCAGGCAGGTCTGGCCGTCCGCGCTCTCGATCGTGATGTCGTCGCCGCTGAAGGCCTGGGGAAACTCGCCGCGGAGAAACTGCTCGACCTCCGCCACGCTCATTTTCGCTAACGCCATGCTCCGCCTCGCCCTCGCTTCACGTCCGCTGTTACATTAGGTTATCTGCATCATCCAATTGCAATAATCCAACTGGAAACGTTCAATGTCCGTCCAGCCCGCCCGCACCCCCTCCCCGGAACCGCCGATCCTGCTGCGCGAGATCGTCGGCACCGTCGCCGTGCTCACGCTGAACCGCCCCGCCGCGCGCAACAGCCTGTCGGCGGCGATGATCGGCCAGCTGCATGCGAGCTTCAACGCAATTGCCGAGGACAAGCGCATCCGCGCCGCCGTCATCGCCGCCAACGGTCCGGCCTTCTCCGCCGGCCACGACATGAAGGAATTGACCGCGCGCCGCAGCGACCCCGATCGCGGCCGCGCCTTTTTCGCCGAGATGATGAACGCCTGTAGCGCGATGATGCAGGCGATCGTGCATCTGCCAAAGCCCGTGGTCGCCGCCGTCCAGGGCATCGCGACCGCCGCCGGCTGCCAGCTCGTCGCAAGCTGCGATCTCGCGATCGCCTCGGAAGCGGCGAGCTTCGCCACGCCGGGCGTCGACATCGGCCTGTTCTGCTCGACGCCGATGGTGGCGCTGTCGCGCAACGTGCCGCGCAAGCAGGCGATGGAGATGCTGCTCACGGGCGAGCCGATCCCGGCCGCCTGCGCCCGCGAGATCGGGCTCGTCAATCGCGTCGTGACAGCGGGTACCGAGCGCAGCGCCGCGATTGCGCTGGCGGAACAGGTTGCGCTGAAATCCGCCTACACGGTCAAGCTCGGCAAGGAGGCGTTCTATCGCCAGGCCGAGATGAGCCTTGCGGACGCCTATCGCTATGCGGCAGAGGTGATGACCGAGAACATGATGGCGCGCGACGCCGAGGAAGGCATCGGCGCCTTCATCGAGAAGCGCGCGCCGACATGGCGGGATGAATAGCTGTATTTCTTACGCCGTCATTCCGGGGCGATGCGAAGCATCGAACCCGGAATCTCGAGATTCCGGGTCGGCTCTTCGAGCCGCCCGGAATGACGAATGAAGGATCACATGAATCACGACGCCTATCCCGATAATTACATCCGCGCCATCCTCAACAGCGTGAAGACGATCGCGATGGTCGGCGCCTCGCCGGTCAATGTGCGGCCGAGCTATTTCGCATTCAAATATCTGGCGCAGCGTGGTTACGACATGATTCCGGTCAATCCCGGCCATGTCGGCAAGGAGCTGCTCGGAAAGCCCTTCGTCGCCTCGCTGTCCGACATCGGCCGTCCCGTCGACATGATCGACATCTTCCGCAACTCCAGCCACATCATGCCCGTGGTCGAGGAAGCCCTGAGGCTCGATCCGCTGCCCAAGGTGATCTGGATGCAGCTCGGCGCGCGTGACGACGTTGCGGCGGCGAAGGCGGAAGCGGCCGGCATCAAGGTCGTGATGAACCGCTGCCCCAAGATCGAATATGGCCGCTTGTCGTCCGAGATCTCCTGGATGGGCGTCAATTCGCGCACGCTCAGCTCCAAGCGCGCGCCGGCGCCGACGCAAGGGATGCGGCTATCCCTCAATCGGATGAGTGTCGGCGGTGGCGATACCGCGGCATCCGATCGTGCCGCCAAAAACAAGAGCGAACAAAGCTGACGCAACTGCGAAGGATTCGTTTCGCGAACGCGACAATACGCAGCACGATCGTCCGTTGTGAAGTCGCGCCTTGACGCCAGCAGCGGCGCCGATCAGCATGCCGCGCGATTTCAGACCACAAGAACAGGACGCCCTCAATGAGCGATCGCCTTCCGGGATTTTCAACCCTCGCCGTGCATGCCGGTGCACAGCCCGACCCGACGACCGGTGCGCGCGCGACTCCGATTTATCAAACGACCTCTTTCGTCTTCAACGACGCCGACCACGCTGCCTCGCTGTTCGGATTGCAGGCGTTCGGCAACATCTATACCCGCATCGGCAACCCCACCAACGCGGTGCTGGAAGAGCGCGTCGCGGCGCTCGAAGGCGGCACGGCCGCGCTGGCCGTTGCCTCCGGCCACGCCGCGCAGGTCGTGGTGTTGCAGCAATTGCTCCAGCCCGGCGACGAGTTCATCGCCGCGCGAAAGCTCTATGGCGGCTCGATCAACCAGTTCACGCACGCGTTCAAGAGCTTCGGCTGGAACGTGGTGTGGGCCGATTCCGATGACATCGCCAGCTTCGAGCGCGCCATCACCCCGCGCACCAAGGCGATCTTCATCGAGTCCATCGCCAATCCCGGCGGCAGCATCACCGACATCGAGGCGATCTCGACGGTCGCGCGCAAGGCGGGCGTGCCGCTGATCGTCGACAACACGCTGGCCTCGCCCTACCTGATCCGGCCGATCGACCACGGCGCCGACATCGTCGTGCACTCGCTGACGAAATTTCTGGGCGGCCACGGCAATTCGCTCGGCGGCATCATCGTCGATGCCGGCACGTTCGACTGGTCGGCGGGCGGCAAATATCCGATGCTGTCGGAGCCGCGGCCGGAATATCACGGCATCCGCCTCCAGGAGACCTTTGGCAATTTCGCCTTCGCGATCGCCTGCCGCGTGCTCGGCTTGCGCGACCTCGGGCCGGCGCTGTCGCCGTTCAACGCCTTCATGATCCTCACCGGCATCGAGACGCTGCCGCTGCGCATGCAGAAGCACTGCGACAACGCCAAGGCGGTCGCCGAATTCCTCGCCGGCCATCCGGCGGTGGCCTCGGTGAGCTATGCGGGCCTTGCCAGCGACAAGTACAACCAGCTTGCGCGCAAATACGCGCCGAAGGGCGCAGGCGCCGTGTTCACCTTCAGCCTGAAGGGCGGCTATGACGCAGGCGTCAGCCTGGTGTCGAAGCTGCAGCTGTTCTCGCATCTGGCCAATGTCGGCGACACCCGCTCGCTGGTGATCCATCCGGCCTCGACCACGCACAGCCAGCTCGACGACGCCGCCAAGGTGAAGTCCGGCGCCGGCCCCGACGTGGTGCGGCTCTCGATCGGCATCGAGGACAAGGAAGACCTGATCGCGGACCTGGAGCAGGCGCTGGGCGGGTAAGCCTCCGAGTCATTCCGGGGCGCGCGTAGCGCGAACCCGGAATCTCGACGTGGCCGGGTCATCTCTGGATTCCGGGTTCGGTGCTTCGCACCGCCCCGGAATGACGGGGCTCGTTAACAGTCATTAACCACATCTGCCGCATACATCGTCTTTGGATCGCCCTTTGATTCGGAGCCGACGATGCTGCGCTGGATGGTGCCTGCCCTTGCGGCGATGCTGACGCTCTCAAGCGCGCTCGCCGCCGATCTTCGGGCCACGCCGAAGCGGCGGGCCGCCGCGCCGCCGCAGGAGGCGCCGCAGGTCTATGTCGAGACCGATCCGGATGCGCTGATCTCGCCGGCCTATGGCATCGGCAGCTACATCCGCAACCTGCCGGGCACGCCGCTCCTGCCCGGCTCTCACACGCTGCCGGGCTATTACGGCCGCCCCTGGGACTACGACTATCAGGGCTCGTATTACGGCGGCAAGCAGGTCGACTATTTCTGGCGCCTGCCCTACGCGTGCGGCGTCTACGGCTATTGCTGATCAGCCGGGCTGACTGACAGGGACCACACGCGGCTGCGCCTCGGCAGATTGCCGCGAGGCCAGCCGTTCCACCTGCATCACCGCAAGCGTGAGCACCACGATCGCAACCGCCTGGTGCGCGAGCGCGAGCCCGATCGGCACCTGGTTGAGCAGCGTGAGGATGCCGAGTAGAGCTTGCAGGCTCACCGCCGCGAACAGCCACAGCGCGCCGCTCGCAGCTGAACCTGCGCGCGAGCGCACCGCATCGAACGCGTGCAGCGCCGCCAGCACGAACAGCGCATAGGCCGTCATGCGGTGCTCGAACTGCACCGTCAGCACATTGTCGAACATGTTGCGCCACCACGGCGTCTCGAACCACAGCCGCTCGGCAGAGGGAATGAGCGCACCGTCGATCTGCGGCCAGGTGTTGTAGGCGCGCCCGGCGCGCAGGCCAGCGACCAGCGCACCGAAATAGATCTGCACGAAGGTCGCGACGAGCAGCAGCGCACTTGTGAACCGCAGCCGCGCGGGACCTGCGATCTTCGGCCGGTCGGCCAGTCGCCGTACCGTCCAGACGATGCCGGCGAAGATCAGCAGCGCGAGCACCAGATGCGTCGCCAGCCGATATTGCGACACCTCGACCCGCCCCGTGAGACCCGAGGCCACCATCCACCAGCCGACCGCTCCCTGCAGCCCGCCGAGCGCGAACAGCAGCCACAGCCTGCGCTTCAACTCGCCGGACAGGCCACCGCGCCACAGGAAGAACAGGAACGGCAAGAGATAGGCGACGCCGATGAAGCGGCCGAGCAGCCGGTGGCTCCACTCCCACCAGAAAATCTCCTTGAACTCGGACAGGCTCATGCCCACGTTGAGCTCGCGATATTGCGGGATCTTCTTGTAGGCCTCGAACGCCTCGGCCCACTGCACCTCCGAGAGCGGCGGCAGGCTACCCGTCACCGGCTTCCATTCGACGATCGAGAGACCGGATTCCGTCAGCCGCGTCGCGCCGCCGACCAGCACCATCAGCGCGATCAGCGCGGCCACGGAAATCAGCCACCAGCGCACGGCGCGATACGGCTCGGACGGGGCGGAATTCGTCGTCATTTCAGGGCGAAACCAAACCTTGTGCCAAAGAGACTTGAACCAAGAGGCTTGAACCGGATTGCGTGCCCCTTATAGTCCCCCGCTCCCGCAGCGCAAGTTACGCGAAAGCCGCAGCATTCCGTCATGACGATCCGCACCCGCAAGTTCCTCGGCGCCATCCTGCTCCTGGTGCTGGCCACGGTCTGGGCCCTGCTCGGCATGGCGCTGGCGCAGATGCCGTGGATCGCCGAATCCGGCTGGCGGCAGGCGATCTACTACGTGGTGGTCGGCATGGGCTGGGTGCTGCCGGCGATGCCGATCGTGAGCTGGATGCAGCGGCCTGATCGCGCCAAGTCGGCGTAACGCTCCTACGCAGCGCGGCCCGTCGGTTTCACCGGCGCAAAGGCAATTCCCGACACCAGCACGCGCAGCATGCGCAGCGAGCGCACCCGGCCGTCCCAGGAAATCCGCGGCAGCGCGCGCAGATTGGTTCGCCCTTCCGCATCCACGATGCCCGGTATGGTCGACACCGCGCTGGCAAAGCCCGCCTCCTCCGCCATCACCACGTGGCTGCGCCGGAACGAGGCGCGATCGCCGAACGGAAAGGCGAGATGCCTGATCTCGCGGTTGAAGGCCGCTTCCGCAACCACCCTGCCCATCGTCATCTCGCGCAGCGCCGCCGTGTCCTTCATGTTGGCGAGAACGGGATAGTTCACGGTCGCGCTGCCGATCGTGACGAGCGGATCGGCCGCAAGCTTCGCCAAATCCTCCCAATCCATCGACGCCTCGCGCGAGAGCCTGGCGAGATCGATCCGGTAGCGCGTGCAGAGATCGGCGATCGCAGCCGACACATCCGCCGGCGGCAGCGAGCGCAGCCAGCTCTCGAGATGCGAGAACAACGCCCGCTTCTCGGCATTATCAGTGACGGTGAAGCGCTGCTCCTTCTCGCCCATCATCAGGCTGATGCGGCTCTCGCGCGCGATCACCTGCTCGAGCCCGAGCCACCAGGCTTCCCCGACGCCATCGGGAAACGCGGTGGGCACATAGATCGTGAACGGTACGGCGTGGCGGGCCAGCACCGGATAGGCGAACGTGATGAGATCCTTAGGCGCGCCGTCGAAGGTGAGCGCCGCGAAGCGCCGCTTCTCCGGCAGCGTCACCGCACGCCGGCAGACCTCGTCCATGCCGAGAATGTCGTAGTTCCAGCGCTTCAGCGCCCGAATGGCACGGTCGAGGAATTGCGGCGTGATCTCGCTCTCGCGCAGGGGCTGAAACCCGCCGCGCCGCCGCGGCCGCACGTGCGCAAAGCGCAGGATGGCGCCGGCCCCACGACTGCGCAGCGCAGCCTGGCCGGTGAACCAGGTCAGCTCGAGGCGCAGCCGTTCCAGCCATCTGTCGTTGGATGCCAATATCCCACCTTCGCGCTCGCCGGCGGCCCGTTCCCTCGTCCATTGTCATTACCCTTTGTTGACATTTCTTTGCAAAGGTCGGCCACAGGCCGAAATACGTACATTTTTGATTTCTCGACAGGTTTCGCGAATGACCATGGCTGCGGCGATGCAAAGCCGGACGGCAGAAGCGCCAGCGCGGTCGAAAGCGAGCCGTATCGCGCATGTCGATATCGTCCGGGATCCCGGCGAGGCCGAGCCGGTCTGGCGCGCCTTCGAGGAGAGCGGCCACCTCTTCACGCCCTACCAGCGCTTCGACCTGCTCAGTCCCTGGCAGCGGCTGGTCGGCGGCCGCGATGGCGCCCGCCCCTTCATCGTGATCGCCCGCGACGTCGAGCGCAGGCCGCTGGTGCTGCTGCCGTTCTCCTTGCGCCAAGGCCACGGGGTGCGCACGGCCGGCTTCATGGGCGGCAAGCATACAACCTACAACATGGGGCTGTGGAACGCCGAGTTCGCGGCACAGGCCGTCGCCGCCGATCTCGACGCGCTGCTTGCTCCGCTGCGCGAGCATGTCGACGTGCTCTCGCTGACGCAGCAGCCGCTGAGCTGGGACGATCAGCAGAACCCGTTCGCGCTGCTGCCGCGGCAGAGTGCGATCAACGGCTGCCCGCTGCTGGTGATGGAGCCGGGCGGCCCGCCCGCATCGCGGATCAGCAACTCGTTCCGCCGCCGCCTCAAGAGCAAGGAGAAGAAGCTCCAGGCGCTCGCCGGCTATCGTTATCACCTCGCCACCACCGACGCCGACGTCACCCGCCTGCTCGACTGGTTCTTCCGCGTCAAGCCGGTGCGGATGGCCGAACAGAAACTGCCCGACGTCTTCGCCGAGCCGGGCGTCGAGCAGTTCGTCCGCAGCGCCTGCCTGTCGCCGCGCGGCGAAGGCCGTGTCATCGACATCCACGCGCTCGAATGCGACGACGAGGTGATCGCGATCTTCGCCGGCGTCGCCGACGGCCAGCGCTTCTCGATGATGTTCAACACCTACACCATGTCCGAGCACGCCCGCTATAGCCCGGGCCTGATCCTGATGCGCTACATCATCGACCGCTACGCCGAGCGCGGCTACCGCTCACTCGACCTCGGCATCGGCTCGGACGACTACAAGCGGATGTTCTGCAAGGACGACGAGGACATTTTCGACAGCTTCGTGCCGCTGACCTCGCGCGGCAAGCTTGCGGCAATGGCGATGTCCTCGGTCAGCCACGGCAAGCGGCTGGTGAAGCAGAACCAGATGCTGTTCGATCTGGCGCGACGGCTGCGGCAGGCGTTCGGGTAGCTCTCACCACTTGCGAGCTGCCCTTCCCTTCTCCCCTTGCGGGCCTGTTGCGTTATTGGCTTTTGAGGCTGAAGACGTCACGAGAGAAGGCCTTAGTCGCGGCAATTGCCTGCCAAT
>NZ_LBJZ01000177.1:0-111751 GCF_028128935.1 Bradyrhizobium sp. CCBAU 11361 | reverse complement strand
GCCGAGGCCGAGAAGGATCCGGGCGAGGCCGCCGCCGAAGCCGACATGGACGAGGACGACGAGTTCGAGAACCAGATGTCGCTTGCGGCGATCGAGGCCGAGCTCAAGCCCAAGGTCGTCGAGATCTTCGACAAGATCGCCGAGAGCTACAAGAAGCTGCGCAAGCTTCAGGAGCAGGACATCCAGAACCAGCTCGAGAGCACCTCGCATGGTCCCTCGCTCTCGCCGCACCAGGAGCGCAAGTACCGCAAGCTCAAGGACGAGATCATCGTCGAGGTGAAGTCGCTGCGCCTCAACCAGGCGCGTATCGACTCACTCGTCGAGCAGCTCTACGACATCAACAAGCGCCTCGTCTCGCATGAGGGCCGCCTGATGCGCCTCGCCGACAGCCACGGCGTCGCGCGCGAAGACTTCCTGCGCAACTACACCGGCTCGGAGCTCGATCCGCGCTGGCTCAACCGCGTCTCGAAGCTGTCGGCCAAGGGCTGGAAGAATTTCGTCCACCACGAGAAGGACCGCATCAAGGACCTCCGCCACGAGGTGCATCAGCTCGCCGCGCTGACCGGTCTCGAGATCGTCGAGTTCCGCAAGATCGTGCACTCCGTGCAGAAGGGCGAGCGCGAAGCCCGCCAGGCCAAGAAGGAGATGGTGGAAGCCAACCTCCGTCTCGTGATCTCGATCGCCAAGAAGTACACCAACCGCGGCCTGCAGTTCCTCGACCTGATCCAGGAAGGCAACATCGGCCTGATGAAGGCGGTCGACAAGTTCGAGTATCGCCGCGGCTACAAGTTCTCGACCTACGCCACGTGGTGGATCCGGCAGGCGATCACCCGCTCGATCGCCGACCAGGCCCGCACCATCCGCATCCCCGTGCACATGATCGAGACGATCAACAAGATCGTGCGCACGAGCCGCCAGATGCTCAACGAGATCGGCCGCGAGCCGACCCCGGAAGAGCTCGCCGAGAAGCTCGGCATGCCCTTGGAGAAGGTCCGCAAGGTCCTCAAGATCGCCAAGGAGCCGTTGTCGCTCGAGACGCCCGTCGGTGACGAAGAGGATTCACACCTCGGCGATTTCATCGAGGACAAGAACGCGATCCTGCCGATCGACGCCGCGATCCAGTCGAACCTGCGCGAGACCACCACGCGCGTGCTCGCCTCGCTCACCCCGCGCGAAGAGCGCGTGCTGCGCATGCGCTTCGGCATCGGCATGAACACCGACCACACGCTGGAAGAAGTCGGCCAGCAATTCTCGGTGACGCGCGAACGCATCCGTCAGATCGAAGCCAAGGCGCTGCGCAAGCTGAAGCATCCGTCGAGGTCGCGGAAGCTGCGGAGCTTTTTGGATAACTAAATTCGGATCGTCATGCCCGGGCCTGACCCGGGCATCCATCCAACGAAAACGGCGGGCCGAAAGCCCGCCGTTTTTCTGTTGTGCTGATGATTGGCGTGTCCCACGGACACCGGCCTACTTCTTCTTCACCCCGACGCGGTCGAGGTTCTTGATCGCCAGCGGCGGGCGGCCGGATTTTTCGGCGATCTCGCGGTCCTGCTCCATGATGAAGCCGCGGGCGGGCTCGTCGCCCTCGAGGCCTCCGAGCAATTCCGCGGGGACGCGCCGGTTGGAGCGTTGGGAGCCGTCCTCATAGACGACGTTGAAAAAGGCGAATTCGCCTTTGGGATTGGTCCCGGGTTTCTTGGCCATGGCGGGCTTGTCGTCGATCAGGGCGCCATAGTCAAATGACTTTGGCGGGTTTTCCGGTGGTCAGGCGGACCATGCGGCGGCGGAATCGGCTGCGCGATCGATCGATGAAGTCTGTTTGCAGGATGGTCGGATGCGTCTGGCGCTTCGTAAAACCCGATGCGACCCTTCCCTCAATAAACGGCGGGCCGAAAAGCCCGCCGCTTATTTTGGGTCTTCAGCGTCGCCCGGGGCTGGCGGGGCGACAACCTAGGATAGAATATTATAATCTGCGCCATGCCGTGGCAAGATAAATCGCAGGAGCGTTGGTGTCGCGGTGAGCGCAGCAGATATGCGTCGGTTGCGACCGCAGTTCCGATGTACGCCGAAACAATTGCTTGGACCATCAAAACACTTTGTTCATCTTGTCTGTTCTCGCGATGCAGCGAGAGTTGCATGCTCGTAGGAACGCGCGTTGGACTGCACGTCTTCCGGTTTGCGTGCGGATAATGTGATCCGGGTGTGCGAACGAGTTCCATCTTCTGTGCGCACCTCAACGCAAGCGTTTGCGCTGCGCCAGTTCCTGGACGGCGGGCCGCGCGTGGTGTCCGCCGCCGCGCCCGCTATCTTCGTCCTTGCGTCCCTGCGCCATGATCGCGCTGCCCATCGCGGCGGAACCGAAGGTGATGAGGAACGAGGCGAGCAGCAGGAGAAGCGCAACGCCGCCTGCGCGGTCGGCGAGGATCAGCTCGCGCAGATGGCCGGGGTTGAGCCAGAGCAGGCCGCCGACGAGAAGCGTCGCGGCGCAGGCGCCAATCGCAAGGTTGATGGCGAGCAGGCGGAAGAGGGGGATGCGGAGGAGGGCGGGGCGGGTTGGTCGAGGCTGCTGATGTTCGGGCATGGCGGTTCGCCTCATGATCGCATCGGCCGCATTAACCGATGGCGCTGCTCAGGCATCAACATTATAGCGGCAACTCTTTCCTTCGTCATTCCGGGGCGCGACAAAGTCGCGAACCCGGAATCCATTCATCCGCCAACGCTGCCGCTCGATGGATTCCGGGTTCGCGCTTCGCGCGCCCCGGAATGACGAGAGAGCCCCTTCACGGCGCCACCAGCTCCACCCGCCGGTTGAGCGCGCGGCCGGCGTCCGTTGCGTTCGAGCCGACTGGCGCGAGCAGGCCGACGCCGGCGGTACGCAAGCGTGTTTGCGCGATGCGGAAACTCTTTACGAGCTCGGCGGCGACTGCTTCGGCGCGGCGCTTCGACAGGTCGAGATTGTACTCATAGGCGCCCTGGCTGTCGGTGTGGCCGACGATGAAGACGTTGAGCTGCGGCTGGCTCGTCAAGAGCTTTGCGATCTGCTCCAGCGTCGGGCGGCTCTCGGGTTTCAGCACGGCCTTGTCGGTGTCGAAATAGATGCCGTAGAGCGCGATGTGGCCGGTCTCGCCAAGGCCCTTGGCCATCGCGGCGGCATCGACCATCTTGTTCGCGATGGCGCCCAGCTCGGCGACGGTGACCTGCGCATAGATGTCCTGGTTGTTCTGGCTGACGATGACGCTGGCATAGGTCTCGCGCCCGCCCTCGCTCTTGCGGCCGGCAAAGTAGCGGTAGTTGAAGCCGTCGACCCACATCTGCGGGATCGGCAGCGTGTCCACGCTTTCCGTGAAGGGAATGGCGCCGCAGGCCTCGGTGTCGCAGGCGAGCAGGGTCTCGAAGCCGGCCTTGGCGAGTTGCGTCTCGAAATTGCGCGACACTTCCAGGATCGAGGGGCCCGGATTGGTGCGATAGGCGATGCGGAAGACGCGCCCTTCGAGCCGCCGGGCATCGGTCGGCTGGCCGTCCTTGAAGGCGGCCGCCTGCATCCGCGCCGCGTCAAAATCCTTCACCGCATAGCCGGTGATGACGCTGCCGGCGAACCGGCCGATGCCGGGATAGTCGCGGCTGCCGGCAACGTCGCGCGTCTGCGCGGCAGCGGCGGTGACGGCGAGAAGGGAGAGCAGGGCGAGGACAGCAAGCATCCGGTGCGGAATGGGCATGGTCATCTCGATCGGTTGGGACGGGGCGAGCGCTGTTCTTTAGTCGCGCCCGCCGCGGGATCGGTTCTGGCGAGGGCTTGTCGCTTTGACGCGAATCCTGTTCCCGGGCATGATCGCGCTGCCTTCCACGCACATTTCCCAAAGGATTCCCCGCATGTTGAGACCGCTTCTCGCCACCGCTTTCGTCGTTGGTCTGGCCGGCGGCCCGGCCGAGGCCGCGCGCTGCGGTGGCGACTTCAACAGCTTCGTCGCCAGCATGACCGCGGAAGCACAAGGCGCCGGCGTCTCGGCGAACGTGACCAGCGCGGCGTTCAGCGGCATCACCCAGGACGGCGCGGTGCTCGCCTTCGACCGGCGCCAGCGCTACACCTTCAACAAGAGCTTTGAGCAGTATGTTTCGACCCGCGTCGGGCCGGGCCGCATCAATGGCGGCAAGGCGCTGTTGCAGCGTCACGCGGCGCTGCTCTCGCGCATCGAGCAGCAGTTCGGTGTGCCCCGCTACATCCTGGTCGCGATCTGGGGGCTGGAAAGCGATTTCGGCAAGGGCGACATCGGCAAGCTGCCGGTGATCCGCACGCTGGCGACGCTCGCCCATGACTGCCGCCGCACCGAGCTGTTCCAGGGCGAGCTGCTCGCCGCCCTCAAGATCGTGCAGCGCGGCGACCTGCCGCTGCGCGACCTGATCGGCGCCTATGCCGGCGAGATCGGCCAGACCCAGTTCCTGCCGTCGTCCTACATCAAGTACGGCGTCGATTTCGACGGCGACGGCCACGTCGACCTCCGCCACAGCGTCCCCGACGTGCTCGCCTCGACCGCGAACCTGCTCCACACCAGCGGCTTCAAGATGGGCCAGCCCTACGGCGAAGGCACCGCCAATTTCGAGGCGATGCGGGAGTGGAACAGGGCGGTGATCTATCGCAAGACCATCGGCTATTTTGCCGATCGGCTGGCGGGGCAGTGAGGGGGCGCTGCTGAGAGGCGGAGCGCATGCGCCACACACACGGTGTCATCGCCCGCCTTGTGCGCAATTGCGCACTGGGGCGGGCGATCCAGTATTCCAGAGATGGCAGTGATTGAGCCGAGAGGCCGCGGCGTACTGGATTCCCCGCTTGCGCGGGGAATGACAGCGGAGGGTGAGGCCGGGATATAGCGCACCTGACTACTTCGCCGTCCCTTTCGCCATCTTCTCCAGCCTCCGCTGCAACGGCGCCCAGTAGGTCCCCGGGCGGAAGCGCTGCAACAGGTCCATGAAACGGGCATCGTTGCCGATCAGGATGCGGGGCTCGTTCTTCTCGATGCCCTTGATGATGCGCAGCGCGGCGTCCTTCGGCGTGGTCTTTGCTGCGTTCTCGAACCGCTCGATCATCTGCGAGCGGCGGGCATTGTCGGTGACGCCGACCCCGGTGCGCGAACTCCGCGCGATCGAGGTGGCGACGCCGCCGGGATGCACGACCGACAGTCTTACGGGACTTCCCGCCACCGCTAGCTCGTGCCGCATACTCTCGGAAAAGCCGCGCACGGCGAACTTGGCCGCGGCGTAGGCCGATTGTCCCGGCGGCGCGATGATGCCGAAGATCGACGAGACGTTGACGATATGCGCCTCGCCCTTCGTCTTCAGGTGCGGCAGGAAGGCGCGGGTGCCGTGCACCACGCCCCAGAAATTGATGTCGAACAGCCACTCCAACTGCGCCTGGTCGATCTCCTCGAACGTGCCCAGCAGCGCCACGCCGGCATTGTTGACGACGATGCCGAGCGACGGATGCGCCGCTGTCGCTTCGCTGGCGAACTGCGCGATGTCGCCGGGCTCGCTGACGTCGACGCGATGCAAGCTGACCTTGCATGCCTTGTCGCTTCCTCCGCCGATCTCGGCGGCGAGCGCCTTCAGCCCGGCCTCGTCGCGATCGGCGAGCGCAAGGTCGCAGCCGCGCTGGGCGAGTTCGATGGCGAGTGCGCGGCCAATGCCGCTCGCAGCTCCGGTGATGGCGGCGGCGCCGCGAATCGCAGTCATGGATCCCCCCTCGAGCTCCGATTTTGGAACTATGATTTACATTTTTTCAGAATGGAACCGAACCGTATGCGAGTTGGCCCCTTAACGTAAGTTACTTGGACGCAGACAGGCAGCATTGGGAGCCGCCGATGGGACAATCAAGACCATTTACTGCAACGGCACTCATCGTTGAAGACGACCCCATGCAGAGAGAGATGCTCAGTCTTCTGCTGGAAGAGAGCGGCTATCAGGTCATCCAGTGCGAGAGCGCCGAGGCGGCCGAGCGGGTGCTCGAGAAGAGCGCAGGCGCAATTTGCCTGATGCTGACCGACGTGCAGCTGGCCGGCCGCATGAACGGCGTCGAGCTCGCCCATCTCGCCAAGGGACGCAATCCCAAGCTCGACATCGTCGTCACCTCCGGCCGCCCCTTGAAGCAAGCCTTGCCCGACGGCGCCAAGTTCTGGGCCAAGCCCTGGGCGCCGCTCGACGTGCTGCGCGAGGCCGAGATCGCGCAGCTGTTCTGACGGCGACGGTGTCAGAACTGCTTTGTTGGCAGGTCTGGCCTGTTCTCAACCCGTCATCCTGACGGCTGATCCCGGGGCGCCGCTTTCTTGCCGTGAGGCGGGGTGATAGGGTCCGCTCATGACCTGGTCCTTCCTGCTCACCTCGCTGATCGTCGTCGCCTCACCCGGTACCGGCGTGCTCTACACGCTGGCCGCAGCGCTCACTCGCGGCCCGCGCGCCAGCGTCGCCGCCGCCTTCGGCTGCACGCTCGGGATCGTGCCGCACATGATTGCAGCCATGCTGGGACTTGCCGCCGTGCTCCACACCAGCGCGCTCGCCTTCGCCGCGCTGAAATGGTGCGGCGTTCTCTATCTGCTCTACATGTCCTGGCAGGCGCTGCGCGAGCGAGGTGCGCTGGCGGTGGAGGGCGAGATCAGGGAGCGGTCGAGCGGCCGGGTCATCGTCACCGGCTTCCTGATCAACATCCTCAATCCAAAACTGTCGATCTTCTTCCTCGCCTTCCTGCCGCAGTTCATCGCGGCGGACGAGGCCCATGTGCTGGCGCGGATGCTGGAATTGAGCGGCGCCTTCATGGCGATGACCTTTGCGGTGTTCGTCGTCTACGGCCTCTGCGCCGCATCCGTGCGCGAGCGCGTCATCTCCCGCCCCGCGGTGATGACCTGGCTGCGCCGCAGCTTTGCCGCCGGCTTTGCCGCACTCGGCGCCAAGCTCGCGTTTGCCGAGCGGTAGGCTCTTTCTTCTTTACCTCTGCCCGCCTGCGGGGAGAGGTCGCATCCCATCGAAGATGGGATGCGGGTGAGGGGGTACAGGTCTCTCGACAACCTCACTTGCGGAAGCGCCCCTCACCCCACCCTCTCCCCGCGAAGAGCGGGGCGAGGGAGCGAGAAAGCGGAGCCACCCAATAAAAAAGCGGGCCTTGGGCCCGCCATCTCTAGACTCTCTCAACCTTACCCGACGCCCGGGCAGAGCGAGGCTCCACCCGGGCAAAGAACATGCTGGCTACTTCTTCTTCGCGGCCTTCTTGGCCTTTTTCTTCGTCGCCTTCTTCGCCTTCTTCGCTTTCTTAGCCATAGTATCCTCTCAAGGGTTAATGGTGGAACGCGACACGAGGGATGCTCGGCGGAGGGCCAGCCTCGCAACATCCTCGACGACAAACTCAGCAGATTCGCAGGTCTCTGCCCCGCGCCGTCATATCTGTGTCATCACGTTATCCACAGCTCAGATGCGTTTTCGGGTGCTTTTTGCCCGCGAATCCGCTCCGCGCGGATCGCGAGACGACCGCACGAGGTCGACGGCAACATGCCTAACGATCCGACAATCCGCGCGCCGTTCATGAATCCAAAACCAAAGGCGCGCATTGGAGGATCGCAGTGAGACTCCGTTAAGTGCAACCCGCGCATTATTCCCCGCAAGAAAACGGGGACGGGTGATGGACGGACGGCTGCCAAGGATGGGGGGCGGGGCGCTACGCGCGCTGCAGTGGCCATGCTGAACGTACCGACACTCTGGACGGTCTTCGCCGTCAACTTCCTGGCGCTCGGCCTGATCTGGGCCTACGTGACGCGCTCCTATCCCAAATTCGCGGCCGCACGGTTCTGGATGGCATCGGCCTTCGTCGCCGCGGCCGGCGCGATGGCGGCCCTGGTCCGCCTGTTCGTCTCGTCTCCCTTGCCGCTGCTGTTCGGCGCTGCCGGTGTCGTCGCGGCAAGCTGTCTCGCCGCCATGGGCATTCAGCGCTTCTACGACCGGCCGGTGTCATGGCGCCTCATGATCGTGACGGGCGCCTTGAGCCTCGGCGGTGTCGTCTTCTTCATGGTCGGCTTCGAGAACATGCAGCTGCGCATGCTCTGCTACACGATCGGCCAGGCCCTGCCGCTGGTGCTGTCGCTGCGTCTGTTGCTGTTGCCGCCCGAAGGCCACGTCAATCCGGGCGCCCGTCTGGCCGGCATCGTCATCATCACCATCATTGCGATCTTCCTTGCCCGTGCGGTGGGCAACCTGCTCGGCCACGATTTCTCGGCGGTCGCCGGCGGTCAGACCCATGCCGTCTTGGTGCTGGGGCTCCTGTTCCTGTCGATGACGCTCAATTTCGGCTTCCTCCTGATGGCGATGGACCGGCTGCGTGGCGAGGTCGCAGATCTCGCGCTGCTCGACGATCTCACCGGTGTCGCCAACCGGCGCCATCTGTTGCAGCGCCTGTCCGAGGAATGCGCCCGTTCGGAGCGCAGCGGCGAGCCGTTCTCGCTGCTGGTGATCGATCTCGACGGCTTCAAGACCATCAACGACACCCATGGCCATGCCGCCGGCGATGCCTGCCTCCAGCACTTCACCCTGATGGCGCAGACGCGGCTGCGGCCCGGCGACATGCTCGCCCGCACCGGCGGCGACGAGTTCTGCATCGTGCTGCCGTCCTCTTCCATGCGCGAGGCGGCCGCAATCGCCCGCCGCGTGCTCGATGTCTGCCGTCGGGACGCCGCGGCCTGCCATGGCAAAGACATCCCGATCGCGATCTCGATCGGTGTGGCGCAATGGGATCGCGGCATCGGCCAATTCCCGGAGCGCCTGATCGCGCATGCCGATCACGCCCTCTATGCCGCCAAGAAGAACGGCAAGAACGACTTTGCCGTCTACGATCCCGCGCCGCCGCTCTCGCCCGAGCCGAACGGCACGGGCGAAGCCGTGCGCAATTTCGCCTGATGGCGTGCTAGGCTCGGGTCCGCATTGGATCCTTGATGATGATGTCTCGCCTGCTCGCGGCCATTCTCGCCGCCCTTCTGATCGCACCCGCCGCCGCAACCGACGCCGAACTCGCAAAGCTCGCGCGCGCCTCCGGCACGCCCGACATTCCCGGCCTGAAGATCGTCTGGCTGGCGCCATGGGGTGACGTCCACAGTGCAAGACCCTGGCGCAACATCATCGTGCACCAGACCGAGGGGCCGGCCGGCTCGGCGCGCGGCGGTGCGGCGGAGCAGTCGAAGAACCCGACGCGGCGCGGCGTCACGGTCTGGGTCGAGACCGACGGCACGGTCTATTGGGCGGTGGCGGAGAACCTGGTGCCGACCCATGGCGACGGCGCCAACCGCAACGACAACAAGTACATCGACAACAGACCGACCTATCGCCAGGTGGTGCGCGACAATTCGATCGGCGTCGAGTTCGCCGGCAATTATCCCGATGTCGCCGCCGGTCCCACCGAGGCGCAGGTCGCGGCGTGGAAGATCCTCGTCAAGGTGCTGCGTGCGCGCTACGACATCCCGCTCGACCGCGTCTATGCGCACAACTGGATCGACTACAAGGACGCGCGCTATTGCGAAGGCTGCTGGCTCGCGACGCTGGCGAGGACATGGGGGGAGTAGCTCGCGTGTCATTCCGGGGCGCGCCGCTTGGCGCGAACTATGATGCGCAATTGCGCATCTGAGAATCCATTGATCCACCAACTCTGTCGCGCGATGGATTCCGGGTTCGCGCTACGAGCGACCCGGAATGACCGGAGGGGTTACACCGCCTCCGCCATCCAGCCGAAGAACCGCCGGATCAGTCCCGGCCGCCGCGGAAATTCCGGCGGCTCGTCCGCTGCGAGCACGCGTTTGAAGAAATAGTCCAGGAACACCATGTCGTTCGGCTCGGTGACGGTGAATTTCTCGTCGCCGAAGTACACGCTGTAGTCAAAGAAGAACGGACCCATGATCGGGATCGTCGCGGTCGAGGCGTAGTCCTTGGAGATCACGAACTCCGCGGGATCGAGCCCGTGCTCGCGCATCGCCTGTTCGACCAGCGGCAGCTTGCGCATGAACTGGGCGGAGAAGCCGCCGACGGTGGATTGCAGGATGATCGACACGGCGCGTCCATTCGCTTGCTGTTGTCGGTCCGATCTTCTTGGGTCGGTTCGCCGGACGCGCGGGTTCAAGGCCAGCGCGGTCTAAGTCAGCCAGGGGGAGGGGACTGTGATGGTGGTCTCAAGACTCTCCGCCAACTGTAGCCACAACCACCGCTGTCATCGCCCGGTTCAACCGGGCGATCCAGTATTCCAGAGGCCTGCGTGGAGATCTCGCCGCCGCTACTGGCGCCGCGGCGTACTGGATGCCCCGGTCAAGCCGGGGCATGACAGCGAGTACGGAGGTGCTGCGCACTTGGCATCGCGCAGAGAAGGCACGTCGGATCACTCAAACAGAGCATCGCCACAAACAAAAAAGCCGGCGTTGCCGCCGGCTTTTCCGTCTCTTTCGATCCGCCAATCTCTGGCGCCAGCGAAGCCCGCTTAATGCGCGGCTTCCAGCGCGGCCTGTTCCGCCCTTGCGATCGTGCCCTTGACCGCGGACTGCACCTTCTCGAAGGCGCGGACCTCGATCTGGCGGACGCGCTCGCGCGACACGCCGAACTCGGCGGCAAGGTCTTCCAGCGTCATCGGCTCATCGGCGAGGCGACGGGCCTCGAAGATGCGGCGTTCGCGCGGGTTGAGCACGCCCATGGCGCCGTTCAGCGCGTTACGGCGGTGATCATACTCCTCGTGCTCCGCCATCATGGCTTCCTGGTTGGGCGTATTGTCGACCAGCCAGTCCTGCCATTCGCCGGCTTCGCCGTCGTCGCGGATCGGCGCGTTGAGCGACGCGTCGCCACCGAGGCGGCGATTCATGTCGATCACGTCCTGGTCCGTCACGCCCAGCCGCTTGGCAATGGTCGCAACCTGGTCGGGGCGGAGATCGCCCTCGTCCAGCGCGTTGATCTTGCTCTTCGCCTTGCGCAGGTTGAAGAACAGCTTCTTCTGGTTCGCGGTGGTGCCCATCTTCACGAGCGACCAGGAACGCAGGATGTACTCTTGAATCGACGCCTTGATCCACCACATCGCGTAGGTGGCGAGACGGAACCCCTTCTCGGGTTCAAAACGCTTCACCGCCTGCATCAGGCCGACATTGCCTTCCGAGACGACCTCGGAGATCGGCAGGCCGTAGCCGCGATAGCCCATGGCGATCTTGGCCACGAGGCGGAGATGGCTGGTGACGAGTTGGTGCGCCGCGTCGCGATCGTCATGCTCGCGCCAACGCTTGGCGAGCATGTATTCCTGCTGGGGTTCCAGCATCGGGAACTTGCGGATCTCGGCGAGGTAGCGAGAGAGGCCGGATTCTCCATTGAGCACCGGCAAAGCAGCGGTACGGGCCATGGTTGAGCCCTCCAAGGTTCAGGCCCCCGATAGCGGCGGGCCAGGCAGACGACCGCTGTGTTAAAGCCGGCCGTAGCTGCGATGTTCCGCGTTGGTCGTTTCCAACGCAGGCGCAATATACCCCATGGGGGGTCAAAAAGGGAAGGATTGCTGACGTCACGTCCCCGTGTGGCAGCTATAACTTTTTGTAATGTAACGCTTTTCCTAACGAGGCTGCGTCATAGCGCCGCTTTCAGCGTGCCCTCCAGGAGAAGCAAATCCTCCGGCAAAGGCGCCTCCCAGTGGAGTAATTCTCCCGACCTCGGGTGCTCCAATACCAGCAGATAAGCGTGCAAGGCCTGCCGCCCGAGCGCCGTTAAAGCGGCTCGCGACTCCGGGCCGAGCTGGTTGGCCTTGGTCTTGAAATGCGGGCCATAGACCGCATCGCCCATCAGGGGATGGCCGGTATGGGCGAGGTGGACGCGGATCTGGTGGGTGCGCCCGGTCTCGAGCTCGCAGGCGAGCAACGCCGCGATCGGCTTGCCGTCGCGCCCGGCGAAACTCTCCAGGATCTCCCAATGCGTCACCGCCTCGCGGCCGCCCTGGCGCACCGCCATCTTCTCCCGCGCATACGGATGGCGGTCGATCGGCGCATCGACGGTGCCGCGATGCCGGTTCGGCACCCCCCAGGCGAAGGCCATGTAACCCCGCCGCATCGCGCCGGTGCGGCCATGGTCGGCGAACTGCGCCGACAGCGAGGCGTGGGCGAGGTCGTTCTTGGCGACCACCATCAGTCCCGTCGTGTCCTTGTCCAGCCGGTGCACGATGCCGGGCCGGCGCACCCCGCCGATGCCCGACAGGGTCGAGCCGCAATGGGCGATCAGCGCGTTCACCAGCGTGCCGGTCTCGTGGCCGGCCGCGGGGTGCACGACCAGGCCCTTGGGCTTGTTGATGACGATGATGTCGTCGTCCTCGAACACGATATCGAGGGCGATTTCCTCGCCCTTGGGCTCGGCGGGCGCGGCCTCCGGCACGTCGATTGTGATCGTATCCCCGTGACTGACGTGATAAGCGGGGTCGCGGATGGCGGAGGCCTTCAGGCTCACCGCGCCCGCCAGGATCAGGGCTTTCAGCCTCGATCGCGACAGGTCCGGCAGGCGCGCCGCCAGCACGCGGTCGAGCCGGGCCGAGCCCTCGTCGCCGGCGACGACCACCTCCAACCTTTGCGCAGAGCCTGAGTTTTCCATGACGACGTCTGAAACCGCTGTTCCCGAACCGACCCCCGAGCAGGCCGCGCTGTTCGCGCGGGTGCGGCGGATGATGCTGATCGCGGGGTTGACCACGGCGCTGGCGATCTGCGCCGTTCTGATCGCGGTGGGCTACCGCCTTTTCAGGTCGGAGGGAAGGGCGCCCGAGCCGGTGGGCGACATCACCGCCACCGTGCCCAAGGGTGCCAGGATCGTGTCGACCGGGGTCGCCGGCGACCGCCTCGTGGTCACCCTCGATATCGGCGGGGTCACCGAGATCCGAACCTTCGACGCCCACACGTTGAGGCCGGCCGGAAAGCTGAAATTCGCCAATGAGCCGTAGGGGTGGCCAGGGCAGTCGCCCAAATTTCCACCGTCGTCCTGGCGAAGGCCAGGACCCATAACCACGGGCCGGCGTGGTTGCGGGGACTGGTGGTTGGCACGTCGCCCTACAACTGCGCCTTGGGGTAATGGGTCCTGGCGTTCGCCAGGACGACCGCGGAGAGGACGTTCGAAACCCTCAATACCGGCTTGCCGTCGGCAAAATTCGCGGCTATGTCCTGTCCCTCACGCTCCCTTCGTCTAGCGGTTAGGACGCGGCCCTCTCAAGGCTGAAACAGGGGTTCGATTCCCCTAGGGAGCGCCAGGTCTTCTCGCAAGATATTGAACTTACAAACTTATTCATGCGTTTGGGCAAGCCTCCAAAAAGGGGAATGCCATCTCATGTTTGAGATTGCGGAAGCTTGTGCGTCTTACTCTTGCTCCTGGACCAATCGTCACGAAAGCTTGGTCGCTTGAATCGGACATTGGGAGCATTGGTGCCGGCTTTGCCGAAGAACCTTGCTTCGGTATGCGCTCGCCTAATGAGCGGTTGTTGAATGGTCGCGTCAAGAGAGCTGATCGCTGTACGGCACGAGGGAGCCAGTGCCAAACGCGCTCGCCGGTACTGACACAGACGGGGTATAGGAACCAAGCGGCGTCGCCGATCTAAAGAAAGTTACTAATGGAGATTTTCGGCCAAGTTTCTGTTCGCCGCGCCGCTTCAATCTTCGCTGACCAAGCGTCAATCAGATTGCCGAGCACCAATCGTCCGTTACCGCGAATGTCCGGCCATTTCATCGTCGGCGTTCCCAACGGCAATGAAATTACTCCGTGCGCCGCCGACAGCAGGGCCGTTGCCAGGCGCTGCGTCAGCATGGGCGTCGTCTCCACGCCTCGTTCGGAGAGATACTCCCCGATTGATGTCACAAAAATCCCGAATCCCCGCCGGGCGATCTCGGTCTGCCCGAAATAGACGCCATCGGGAAAGCGTCGGTCCTCGACCGTTCCGGCCATCGAATAGAGTGATCGGAAGTGATCGGGGTTGTCGACCCAATAGTCGACATACGTCTCCATGACGCGCCGCAGCCGGGTCTCACCGCCGGAATGTCGCGCACGTACCCGTTCGAGCCGATCGGCCATTTCCTCGAGGTTGCATTCCTTGACCGCCAGCAGCAGCAAGATTTTGGTCGGGAAGTATTTGAGCACCGTGCCCTTCGAATAGCCGAGTGCGTCGGCGATCTTCTGGATCGAAACTGTTTCGAGGCTGCCCCTCGCGAATTCCTTGCGCGCGGTTTCAAGAATGCGTGCCTGCAGCGCTTGCTTGTCGGCCTCCTGACGCGCGCGCCGCTGAAACCGCCGCATCTCCTCGGGCTTTCTCGACCGCTTGATCGACATTGCAAAATCTCCGCTGGTCTCTCCATGCAGCTACATCGCTGGAATCACAAGCAGAGAAGCGTTCCTTCATTCGCAGCTTGCCACCATTCAAATAAATGACTATGGTCAATTAAATAAGCAAGACAGCAATGGGAGGGAGCAATGGCGGCGTTGGGGCTCGACTATGCCTGCAGCGATTTCGATCCGTTCGACTGGGACACCCGCATCGATCCCTATCCGGCCTATGCCGCGCTTCGCGCCGCGGGCCCTGTCATTCGCCTTGAGAAATACGGCATCTTCGCCGTGCCTCGGTTTGCCGAGATCAAGGCGATCTTCGCCGACCATGTGAACTTCAGTAATGCCGGCGGCGCCGGCATCGCCAATTACTTCAAGGAGAAGCCGTGGCGTCCGCCGAGCATTGTGCTTGAGGCCGATCCGCCGCTGCATACGCGCACCCGTAAAGTGCTGGCGCGGATCATGTCGCCGGGCGCAATGCGGAAGCTCGAGGATGCCTTCAAGGTCAAGGCGGTCGAGCTCGCCGACGAACTTGTCGAAAGGAAATCGTTCGATGCGATCCGCGACCTCGCCGAAGTGTTTCCGGTGACGGTGTTCCCGGATGCGCTCGGTATCGACAACGAGGGCCGCGAAAACTTTTTGACCTACGGCGCGATGGTGTTTGCCGGCATGGGACCGGAGAACGACTATTTCCGAAGCCTGATGGCTCACGCGCCCAAGGTGCTGCCCTGGGTCACCGCGAAGTGCCAGCGCGACGCTTTGGCTCCCGGCAGTTTCGGCGCGCAGGTCTATGAAGCGGCCGACACCGGAGAAATCACCCAGGAAGAGGCGCCACTGCTCGTCCGGTCGTTTCTCTCGGCGGGACTGGACACGACTATCAGCGCCACCGGCATGGCGCTCTACAGTCTTGCCCGTCATTCCCAGCAGTGGGCCATCCTGGCCGCCAATCCATCGCTGGCACGCGCGGCATTCGATGAGACCCTGCGCTATGATTCCGCCGCACCTTATGTGTTCCGGACCACGCCGCATGAAACCGAAATCGCGGGTGTGCCGATCGGTAAGCACGAGAAGGTGTTGCTGCTGATTGCTTCGGCGAATCGCGACGACGCGCGGTGGGAGCGGGCCGACCAGTTCGATGTCACCCGGCGCGTCGCGGGACATATCGGGTTCGGAACTGGCATCCACGGCTGCGTCGGCCAGATGGTCGCACGGCTCGAAGGCGAAGCCGTCCTGGCCGCATTAGCCGCACGCGTCGCATCGATCGAGATCACGGGCGAGCCGGTTTACCGCGACAGCAGCGGATTGCGTGCGCTCAGTTCGTTGCCGGTACGGGTTGTGACGAAATAGCGCGGGCTCGTCGCGGCAGGCAGGCACGCTTTCTGCCCGACGGGGCGCGCTTGCTGAATTGAATACTGCATGGAGGAAAATGAAGGATGTGACTAGCGTTAAGCGAATGGACAGTACCTGGATGGACCTTCTCTTACAGAAGGATGCGGCCGCCTTCGCGGCGCTTTTCGAGGAAGACGGGGTTTATATAGATCCTGCCTTTGGGATCGCTCGAACGGGCACAAAGTTCGTCAGTATCCATCATGAAAAGTGGCATGCCGCGGTTCCCGACTTCAGGGCCGACATTGAAAGGTTTCTCATCGATGGACGAACCGCAGTCATCCAATATCTTGGGCAAGGCACTTTTACCGGTGATGCTCTTGGACCGCAGGACCATCGAGTAGAGCCGACTGGCAAGGCGTTCAAAGCTCGAGTCGTTGTAATCCTGGATTTCAGCGAAGCGGGGCGCGTGCGCTCTTGCGTCGAATACTACGATCGGCTGAGCATGCCAAATGGCGACCGCCGTCCCTTTGCCGACGATCTGACGCTCGACGGGCTCTAGGGAGCGCCAAGTCCCCGATAATCTGCGACATTGTACGATGCTGCTCCGGCCCGGGAGCGCCATATCGCGCAATATTTGATCGATCGCACACCGTATCGGCGAGGTTTGCTGCGTTGCGCACGCCGATTGGCCAATTCGCAGGCGGTCGGCCGGGCGACCTGAACCGCCGGACGGACGGGCAAATCGACGTGCGCCCGCATCGTCTCAGTGATGCGCCGAAACACTCCTGACGGTCTCGGTCAGCATATCATTTGGCGCGGAACGGCTGAGGTCACCCAGGCTGATGATGCCGATCATCCGCTTGCTCTTGTTGATCACCGGCAATCTGCGGACCTGCAGCTTCTCCATATGATGCATCGCCTTTGCGAGGTCATCGTCCTCGCGGCAGCAATGGATGCCTTCAGTCATCACATCGCGCGCCGTCGCACGGCTGGCATCGAAGCCGTGGCTCGCGAGCCCTTTGCAGACGATATCGCGGTCGGTCACCATCCCGACCAGTTTGTCGTCCTCGCCAACCGGAATGCAGCCGATGTCATGCGCCCGCATCAATTTGGCAAGCTCGGTGAGAGGCGTGTCGGGGCTGACCCAGTCGACACCCTTGTGCATCACGTCTTTGACTTTCATGGCGAGCCTCCGTTGGTGGGTTTGAAGTGCATTGATGCAACGCGGCAGCCCCCATTCTCTGAATTGAACGACCGATCGGGCACGAGATCGCAGCACAAGGCATCGTTCCCCGGCCGTCCGACCGGACGAGCGCAGACGTTGTCGCCGTCACCCTCCCAAAGACCTAACAGCGACGTCGCGACCCGAGTTCCCGCCCAGGATCGCAAAGGCGATGGGCAGTGTCCAAAATCCTCAGTCGTGCGCGCTAAACCGCCCGTGCGGCGCATTGGCCGTCAGGCGCTCAAACTGCGCGTGTCCCATATGAAGCAGCGTCTCATGGTCGCCGGCTTCCATGTAGATATCCGGCTGCGCCTTGATGCTGTCGTCCACGATGGTATCCAGCCCGTAGCATTTGCCGACGGCAGGTACTGCACCGTGCGCACAGTCGCTGAACAGCCGATTGATCTCGGTTTCATCCGCCATGTGGACGTTGTCGCCGAGCTCTGTCCTCAGTTCCGACAGGTGGAGGTGGTGCGATGCGGGCAAGACGGCCAGCACGTATTCGCCGTCGCGCCGCAACACGATGCCCTTGGCGAGGCGATCGCCAGGGATGTGGCATACCTCGGCCGTGCGAGCGGACGTCATGCTGAGTTCGTGCGGGATCACCTCGTATTGGATGTTCTCAGCGGCTAGGTATTTCTGGAGCGTGGGAGCAATGGCCATGACATCACCTCCGATGCTGGATGCAAACGATCCACCGTAGGCGCTTCCCGGCAGGCTCTCGCCATACGATGGGCGGCTGCCTGACTATAGACCCAACTGGGTCTTCCATCCGCAATTATATGCGAGCTCGCAGTCTTATTCGGGATGGCGCGACACTTTGCGCTGTTCCGCGATCCCGGCGGTGCAGGTTCGAATACCGGTGTCCTCGCCGCGAGGTGCTAATCCCGAATCGAACGGGCGGGCGTCGCTCATTTCCGCTATAATGAAACCATGACGATCGGGATTACCGGACCCGGACGCAAGGTACCAAGGCAAAGTGCCGTGGTCAGGCTCATCGTTGCGGCCATCGTCATTGGGACCTGCCTCATCCTGCTCGCGCTCGCGAGCGACCTCCTGGTCGGCTGGCTGTGGTTTTCCTCGATCGGCTATCTGCAGGTTTTTTGGACGACAGTCGGCGCCGAGGCCGTCGTCTTTCTTGCTGTCTGGATGACAACCGCCGTCATCCTTTGGTTGAGCGGATGGCTCGCACTGCGCTTTGCCCGACGACGGCCGCCGCAGCCTGTCGCCGCGCCGGCGCAAAGCGCCGCGGGCAACGTGCAACCGGATCTGCTTGCGCTGGTGCGCGATCAACTGCCGTTGCCCCGGTTGATCGCAGGCGGTGCAGCTTTGCTCGCTCTTCTCGTTGCGGCGGAGGAAGCCGGCAACTGGGGTGTCTTCCTGCGATTTGTCTATCAGGTCCCCTACGGCGCAAACGATCCGCTCTACAACAAGGACATTGGCTTCTACCTCTTCTCACTGCCCGCCTATATCGTCATCAGGAACTGGATGATGCTCGCGCTCGTTCTGAGCGGGCTGTTCGCCGCGGCTGTCTACTGGGTGCACGGCGACATCGAATACGACGTTCACCACCGGTCAATATCGCCGGCGGCGATCGCTCATGGTTCCGCTCTGCTTGGTTTGGTCTTCGCCGTAAAAGCCTGGTCCTATGTTCTCGACCGCTATCTGCTGCTCTATGGCGACAATAGCGTCGTCGTCGGCGCAAGTTACACCGACGTGCATGTGGGGCTGCCGGCGTTGTGGTTGATGATCGGACTTTCGACCGTCGCGGCGCTTGCCGCCTGGGCGAACATCCGGGTTCGCACCTATCGGCTTCCGGCCGTGGCGATCGTGCTCGTCGGCGTCGGCATGTTCGTGCTGTCCGCCGTCGTTCCCGGGTTCTTCCGGCAGTTCTTCGTCAAGCCGAGCGAGTTGGAGCTGGAGAGGCCCTATATCGAACACAACATCGCGCTCACCCGGCAGGCATACAATCTCGATCAGATTGCAGCCAAGCCGTTTGCCGCCGAGCAGAAGCTTACCCCCGAGGTGCTCGAAGCCAACAAGGCGACAATCGAAAATATCAGGCTGTGGGACTGGCTGCCGCTGTCGGATACCTATGCGCAACTGCAGGAAATCCGCACCTATTACAAATTCCATGACCTCGACGTTGATCGCTACTGGCTCGATGGCTCCTACCAGAGCGTGATGCTCTCGGCCCGCGAACTGCGGTCTTCCCTGTTGCCGCCGAACGCCCAGACCTGGGTCAATCGCCACGTGCTGTTCACCCACGGCAATGGCGCGGTGATGAGCCCGGTCACACGCAAGAGTGCCGAAGGACTGCCGCTGTTCTATCTGCGCGATATTCCTCCTGTCGCAGACGTCGGTCCCAGGATCGACGAGCCGCGCATCTACTTCGGCGAGCAGACCGATGACTACGTCATCGTCAAGGGCAGCACGCCGGAGTTCGATTATCCCAAGGGGAAAGAGAACGCCTATGCGGCCTATGGCGGCGCCGGCGGCATCCCGATCGGGGGAATGGCCGCGAGAATGCTGTTTGCCTACTACTTCAACGACCCGAACCTGATTCTTTCAAACTACATCACGACCGACAGCCGGATCATGATCCGGCGCAATATCCAGACGCGGGTGAGCACGATCGCTCCGTTCCTCAGGCTCGATCATGATCCTTATCTGGTCGTCAGCAGTGGGCGCATGTTCTGGATGCAGGACGCCTACACGACGAACTCCTATTTCCCGTATGCAGAGCCGGCACAGGGGCTCGATCTCAACTACATTCGCAATTCGGTGAAGGTTGTCGTTGATGCGTATAACGGGACCGTCGACTTCTACCTGGTTGATTCCGGCGACCCGATTGCGGCGACCTACCAGCGCATCTTCCCGAGCCTGTTCAAGCCGTTCACGACGATGCCGCCGGACTTGCGGAAGCACGTTCGCTATCCGGAAGACCTGTTCCTGATTCAGGCCCGGATGTACCAGGCCTACCACATGGAGGCGGCCGACGTTTTCTACAACCGCGAGGATCTCTGGCAATTCCCGCGTCAGCCGGGCGGCGACGGCATCTCGATGATGACCCCCTATTACATCATCATGCGGCTGCCCGGCGAACCGCAGGCCGAATTCTTCCTCATGCTGCCCATGGTGCCGAGCCGCCGCGACAACATGATCGCGTGGCTCGCCGCGCGCTGCGATGCACCCGACTACGGCAAATTGATCGTCTACGAATTCCCCAAGGAGAAGCTCGTCTACGGGCCGTTCCAGATCGAGGCGCGGATCAATCAGAATACGGAGATCTCGCAACAGCTCACGCTGTGGAATCAGATGGGCTCGCGGGTGATCCGCGGGGCCAATCTGCTCGCGATTCCGATCGAGAACTCGATCCTTTACATATCGCCGCTCTATCTGCGAGCGCAGCAAGGACACCTGCCGGAGCTGAAGCGCGTGATCGCAGCCTATGGTGAGCATGTCGTGATGAAGGAAACGCTCGCCGAGGCATTGGCCGCCCTGTTCACGGAATCCGGTCCGGCGCCGGTCGCCCCGAGCAGGATGGAAGAGGCGCCCCTGGCAGGCCCGACGGCAAATCAGTCCAGGGAGGCGCTTGATCGCTACAACCAGGCCGTGGAGCGATTGAAGGCCGGAGATTGGAAAGGTTTCGGCACGCAATTCGATGCCATGCGCGAACTCCTGGAGGACATGAACCGGCGTCCCGTCGACCGGTGATGCCTCGGGCTTTCCGCATCCTTGGCCGAGGCACCTATGTGCGCGGACGCGTGCCTCAAGGGTGTGCCGTTAGGAATTACGGCGCAATTTCGATAGTATGATAGCTCGAGGTTTTAGTCTGGCTGGCGCGCCATTTCTCTGAGCCCGTCGGGCTTCTACACTTGGAGATTGATTGTTTCGTCCAAAGGATTGAGCTTGTGGCACTGGCCATCAACATCCGCGCCGACAACAGTTCTGCAACCGAGATCGAACGGCTGTGGGACCAGGTTGCTGCCTTTGAGGTCGAGCCGTCGATGCGCGCCCTCGGCTACCGACCGCATTTTACTTTTGCGATCTACGAGTCCCCTTCGATCAGCGAGAAGACTGCATGGGATGCCATGCTGACGGCCGTCACCGGCGAGGCGCAACTGCGTATCGAATTCAGACAAATTCGTTGGTTCGAAGGTTCGCCTCTCGTCCTCTGGGCCGACCCAACGTCCAATGGGGCCCTAACCCGCATCCACAGCGCCATCAGTGCAGCAATTGATCCGGTGCATTGTCGCCCTCACTATCGGCCCGGAGCGTGGACGCCACACTGCACGCTCGGCACGCGCATCGCCGACGAACGGCACGATGACGCCATTGCCTTTGCACGGTCATACGACCGCAGGATCGAAGTGCTGTTCGATGTGGTGGATTGCGTCGCCTTTCCGCCGGTGCGAATTATATCCGAGCAGAGATTGCCATCGTAGTCGGTCGTCAATCGGGGTGATGTGTTTCGCGAGAGCTCGGCCCATTCCTTGCGTACCAAGCGACGCTTCGGACCTGATCCGCTGCAGGCGCGCCATCTCGCGACTGCGCGGCCGTCGGGCAAAACAGCCGAAACAGGATGTCAACCCCGTCCTCGCAAGATATTCCACTTTACCGAAATTCGGATTTGTCGTATGTGTCGACCATCCCAGCCCGGCAAAAGGGGCGGTCGTACGTCGTCACGAACGCGGGCTGGGTTGCGGTGGACGCGGGCGGCGTTAAGGCGGTCGGTAGCGTGCAGGGCGAGATGAACCTCGTGAGCGCGCTACGGACCGCGAAGACGGACGGCGCCCAAGCTTTGCGGAGCCTTTGACGGAGCAGGGCCGTGCCCTGCGAAGCCTCCTGGCGAAGCAGGGTCAGCTCGCGTACGGCGAAACCGTGTGGTCCTGGCCGTCGTTGCTACGGTCAAACCCTGGCGAAGGCGTCAATCGCGTCAACCGGCGCGGTGCCGTGCATTTTGCGAGGGCGAGGGAGGCCAGAACGAACTCGGCTCCCGGGAGAGCGCGGCATAGGCCGTTAAATCATCGCGCAGGGAAGGCCGGGTTTCGGCTGCCCTGTGTCTCCCCTGTGCATTGCGTGTGCATCTGTTCAGCGCAGGGGTCTTAATGGGTGCCAGCCGGCGCCCGGTCTTCCCTGCGCCCTTTCTTTCGAGGGGGTGTGAAGCGAAGCACAGCTCGGGCAGATCATGCCGCGAGACTGCAGGCGCGCGCCCGGACCTCCCGCCCCGGACCTCCCATGTGAGCATGCTGCATCGGCATCCGCGGCGGTGGTCGTCGTCCCGAAAATCTGCCTCTATGCGCCCCGACGTGCCTCCAAAGCTGCTGCCGGGTCTTTGGGGGTTTTGGCAATAGCATGCGGAGCGACGATATGAGCGGTTTGGTGATCTCTGGCGGCCGGGTGGTGGATCCGGCGAGCGGGATGGATGCCATCGGCGATGTGGCGGTGGTGGACGGCAAGATCGCCGCCGTCGGCGCCTCGCTCGGCGGCGCCGAGCGGGTGATCGACGCCACCGGCCTCGTGGTGGCGCCCGGCTTCATCGATCTGCACGCGCACGGCCAGTCGATCCCGGCCGACCGCATGCAGGCGTTCGACGGGGTGACGACGACGCTCGATCTCGAGGCCGGCGTGCTGCCGGTCGCATCCTGGTATGAGCGTCAGGCCAGGAAGGGACGCGTGCTGAACTACGGCGCCGCCACCAACTGGGCCTTTGCACGCATCGGCGCGATGACGGGCTCCAATGCGGAAAGCTCGCTGGAGGCGTTCGGCAACGCCATGCGCGACCGCCGCTGGATGGACAACGTCGCGAACGATACGGAGGTCGCCGGCATCCTCGATCGCCTCGCGCGCGGCCTGAACGAAGGCGGCATCGGCATCGGCATCTTGAACGCCTATGCGCCGGGCGCCGGCGTGCAGGAGCTGACCGCGGTCTGCCAGCTTGCAGCCGCCAAGGACGTGCCGACCTTCACCCACGTCGCCTACATGTCGCGCATCGATCCTGAAAGCGCGGCGGAGGCCTATATCCGCCTGATCGGCTATGCCGGCGCCACCGGCGCGCACATGCACATCTGCCATTTCAACTCGTCGAGCAAGACCGATATCGAGCGCTGCCGCGTGCTGGTCGAGAAGGCTCAGGCGCAGGGCCTGCCCATCACGGTCGAGGCCTATCCTTACGGTACCGGCTCGACCGTGCTGGCCGCGGCGTTCTTCAGCGACCCCCAATTCGTCGAGCGCAACGGCACCGGATATGACTCCGTGCAGCGCGTGACCGACGGCTATCGCTTCCACGACCGCGAGGAGCTGCTCAAGGCACAGGCCGAAGAGCCGTCGTCGCTGGTGCTCTGGCACATCCTCGACACCGAGAACAATTCGCATCACCGCGACCTGCTCGACATGTCGGTGCTCTATCCCGGCGGCGCCATCGCATCCGACGCGATGCCGTGGACGACGTCGGACGGCAAGACTTACACCGGCGACGCCTGGCCGCTGCCGGACGATGCGACGTCGCATCCGCGCTCGGCCGGCTGCTTCACGAAGTTCATCCGGGAATGGGTGCGCGAACGCAAGACGGTGTCGCTGCTGGAAGGCGTGCGCAAATGCGCGCTGATCCCGGCGGGGATCCTGTCGCAGAGCACGCCCGCGATGCGCGCCAAGGGCCGGCTCGCGAAGGACGCCGATGCCGACATCGTCGTGTTCGACTACGAGAAGCTCAGCGACCGCGCCACCTTCACGGCGATGAACCGTCCATCCGAGGGCGTGCGGCATCTCGTCGTCAGCGGCCAGGTGCTGATCAGCGACGGCGTGCTGGACGTGGCGGCGCGGCCGGGCAAACCCGTGCGCCGCCCGGTCGTCGAGAGCTGACCCATGCCGGTCCCCATTCTGCTGGTCACTGGCTTTCTGGGGGCGGGCAAGACCACGGTCGTCAACCATCTGCTGGCGCATGCGGAGGGACGGCGGATCGCCGCCGTCGTCAACGATTTCGGCGCGATCAACATCGATGCGGAGCTGATCGCGGGCGCGAGCGACGGCGTGGTGAGCCTTGCCAACGGCTGCATCTGCTGCTCGCTCGAAGGTGATCTCTTGCGCACGCTCGCGACTCTGCTGCGGCGTGATCCGAAACCGGACACCATCGTCATCGAGACCAGCGGCGTCGCCGATCCCTCCGACATCGTGCGCAACCTGATGGATCCGGTGATCCTGCGCGAGGCGCCGCTGGAAACCGTGCTCTGCGTGATGGACGCAGGCACACCGCCGTCAGCCTTCGATGACGCGCTGATGCGCGCGCAGCTGCGCGTCGCCGATATCGTCGCGCTCAGCAAGCTGGATCTGGCGGACGAGGGCGCAGGTACCAGGATGCGCGAAGCCATCCGCGCGCTGCGCGTCCCCGCCGTGGTGGTCGATGCGCAGCACGGCGAGATTCCGTCCGCGCTGCTGTTTCCCGCAGCCATCGATCGCGCGCCTGCGCCGCGCGAGCCGGGGCCGCGGCGGCCGGCAGAAGAACGCTTCGAGACGCTGAGCTGGACCTCGGACCACCCGATCTCGCTGCCGCGCTTGCAGCAGGCCATCGGCCGGCTGGCGCCAAAGCTCGCCCGCGCCAAGGGCCTGTTCGAGACCGTCGAGCAGCCCGGCCGCCTGACCGTGTTCCAGTTCGCCGGCGGCCGCGCGACACTGGCACCGGGTGAGGCGCCGACACCAGGCGTGCCGCGGTCACGTATCGTCTTCATCGCCGAGCTCGGGGTGCTGTCGAAGGCCGAGCTCGACGGGATCATGGAGGGGTGCGTTGCGAGCGGGTGAGATGAGGCGGTAGGATGGATTGCAGTCACAGGGATCAGCCCGGCATGTCGCCCATAATCGCACCCGCAGACGCCGCTTCGCGCCGCGCCGCCAAGCCGACGATCGTCTATCCGGCCGGCACGATGCCCGGGCCCGACCTGGCCGCGCTCGAGCAAGCCCGCCGCACGATGGTCAAGACGCACGAGCTCATCGTGCCGCCACGCGATGCCAGAACATTTCGCGTGGCGCGCGGCCAGTTTTTCCGCATCGTCAGCATCGATGGCCCTCAGGTCGGCGATCTCAACCTCTGGAATGCAGAGGATCTCTCCGAGCGCTTCTTCAGCGGCAAGACGCGGGCGCTCCACGGCACGCATGTCGGCATCGGAGACCGGCTCTGGAGCAATATGCCCTACCTTCGGCCGATGGCGACCATCAGTCACGACACGCTCGGCTGGTACGGCTTCGACGAGGACGGCGCCGGCATTCATGATGTCATCGGCACGCGTTGCGATCCCTACACAAATCTCCTGTTGAACGGCACGGCCTACGATTTCTGCTGCCATTCCAACCTGTCCCGCGCGCTTGCCGCCGAGCTCAAGATGGAGCCCCGCGCGATCGAGCATCATGTCCACGACGTGCTCAACGTCTTCATGTGCACCGGCTTCACGAAGGACACGCACCAATATTTCATGAAGGCAAGTCCGGTCCGTCCCGGCGACTTCATCGAGTTTCTCGCGGAGATCGACCTGCTCGGCGCGTTGTCGGCCTGTCCCGGTGGAGACTGTAGCGCAACCCATTCCAGCGATGCTGCGGCATGCCATGCGCTCAAGATCGAGATCTTCGAGCCGGATCGAACGACACTGAAGGACTGGAGCTGGCCGTCGCCAAGTGCCTATCACCGTCGCCATGGTGGGCATGCGCAAGGCTGAGCCTCAATCCTCCACCGGCAATCCGCTGCCGTGCACATACCAATCCGCGCGGGACGTCCAGTGCACGTGCCGGCCGGGCGTCGCGCCCGGCAAATTCACGCGAACTGCGCGAGGCCGTGGCCGACCGACCAGTTCTCCCTGGGGGCATCGAGCACGTTCACGAACACGTCTTCGGGCCGGATGCCCGGATTCTCGCCGAGCAGGTCCGCGATCCGCCGGTACAGCGCCTTCTTCTGCTCAGGGGTGCGCGAGGCGAACACGGTGATCTGGATCAGCACGGCGTCCTCGCTTCGCGTGACGCCATAGGCATTGCCGCAGCGGAAGTTCGCGGGGTCATGCTCGCTGATGGTCATGAACTCGTCGCCCTCGGGCACGTTCAGCGCCTCCCGCATGGCACGGTAGAGGCCGTCGAGGATCGCCTGCCGGTAGGCGTCGGGCTTTCCGGCGCGCATCGAGATGTGAAGGAGAGGCATGAGCTGGTCCCTTTGCATGCGGGCCGATCGGCCAAGGCGTTTGGTGCGCGCCGGCGGTCCGGCTCATTGACGAAACGGGCTATCAATCCCAACTAGTTTTTGACACCATGTCGAGAAAACACGTTCTTGACACCGTGTCAAATACATTCAGGCCGAGGACCGACATTTGAGACCGCGCGAGTTCGACCACGACGACGTCCTGCGCATCGCGTTCGACCAGTTCTGGCGCAAGGGCGTGCGCGGCACCTCGCTGTCGGACATTGCGCGCGATGCCGGCGTCCAGCGCGGCAGCCTCTACAATGCCTTCGGCAGCAAGGAGGCACTGTTCCTCCAAGCCTATGAACGCTATGCGGGCGATTATCTCCTCGCCCTGCAAAAGGCGCTCAGTGCGGGCAGTTTGCGAAAACGCCTCACGGCGTTTTTCGATCTGACCATCGTGAATTTCCGCTCGGGCTCGCCGCCGCGCGGATGCCCGACCACGCGCGGCCTGATGGAGCTCGGCGCGGTCGGAGGCGAGGGGCTCGACGAGGAAGCGCGCCAGGCCTTTGCGAACCTCATCTCGCGCATCACCGCGCTGGTTCAGGACGCATTGTCGGCAGGCGCGAAACGCGGCGAGTTCAACGGCAATCCTGCGGCCGCAGCGCTGCACATCATCACGGTGACGCGCGGCCTCGCCGTGCTCGAACGGGCCTTCGGCGACGAGGCGCAGCTGCGCAAGATCGCTGCCCACACGATCGATCTCGTGCTCGGCAAGGCGGGCGGTTAGGCGTCAGCAGCAGGCAAGCGCGTTGACCGCCCGCGTTGCCGCATCCTCGTTCCCGGAGCCGACGAACTGGCAGACGACAGACCCGAGTTCACCCGGCTGCTCGCTGCGGGCGACCGCCAGCAGCCGCATCAATTCCGCCTCGTCCTTCGACAGGCGCCGGCACGATGGCGGCATGAAGCACAGCTCGCACGGCCGGCCGCTGCGCAGGATCCTGACGAGCGCCGCAGCCCGTGCAACCAGCAACGGGCTGTCGGCAATGCCGGGCGCCTCATCGGCAAAGCGATAGGCCGCCTCCCAGCAATCGGAGGCGCCGGTCGCATAGGCAGCTCCAATGAAGCGGAACAGCGAAAGCGCGACGCGGCAGAATGGATCGTAGCTTTCGATGCTCGGACGGGTCGCAAGCGCGGCCTGGAGCGGGCAGGGTCGCGACTGGCGGGCCGGGTCAGGCACAGGATTGCTCGTAGCCTCCATCATGAACGATCTCGTCAATGCAATGTGGGACTGCCGACAAGCCAGCTCTTCATCACCATCGTCCGGTCCTGGTCAAAAGGCTCGACGTGCCGGTCAGGGAGAATGAGGCCGGCCATGCGGAAGATGGTCGCAAGTCCCCGCACCGGCGCCAGCGCCCAATCCGCGCCCACCGGCGGCAGCCAGCACTCGAACTGCTCGCGCGCGACATCGTCGCGCTCCTTCTGCGCGGCGGCGATCGCCCGCAGGATTCCGTGCTCGCTCTCCGACATGCGCGGACAGGTGGGGCAATGCACTTCGATCGCCGTATGCGCCGTGCAGGCGAAGATCTCGATGATCGCTTCCAGTGATGGCACGGCGTCGCCCACGCGGAAGTGATCGTATACCTGCTGGATATCCGCCGCGGTCGGAACGGCACTTCCGCTGCGCGCCTTGGCGCGAAAGCCCCAGATGAAGAGCCGCTCGGCCGCGGTCAGTGCGGGAAGGTCGATGGGCTTGGCGTATGTCGATTGATGCATTGAGCCTCTGGCCTTTCGCTGCGGGCACGCCGCGTCTGGCGCTGACTGTTTGCGCCGATCGTTCTGCCAGAGCCTGTCGCAAGTCAACGCGTCGAAGGCCGATATCGAGGTCTTCTAGATTTGAAGCGTTTGGATATCGGATGCGTCCGGCCCCGCAAACCTGCCGGGCCGCACGCGGCATGCCGGCTGCCTGCCCACGCGATCTCAAGGGATTTGGGGAACCCGAATGCTTAAAGCTTTGCTAAGGGGAACGGGATAAACAGGCATATCAGCCCTTCCAATTTTGCGAGCCCCGATGATTTTCTCCCGCATCAGTTTCAAGCTGGTCCTGATTGTCGGCATCAGCCTCCTCGGCATGATTGCGCTGGCGCCGATCGCGCTTTCGACCCTGCGCACGCAGATGGTCGCCGATCGCCAGGCCAAGACGCAGCAGATGGTGGATGTCGGCTACGGCATCCTGGCGCACTATCAGAAGCTCGAGAGCGAAGGAAAACTCCCGCGCGAACAGGCGCAGGCCGCCGCGATGGCGGAGATCAAGAGCCTGCGCTACGACAAGGTCGAGTATTTCTGGATCAATGACATGACCCCCAGGATGGTCATGCACCCGATCAAGCCCGAGCTTGACGGCAAGGACCTTTCGGGGATGAAGGACCCCGCCGACAACGCGCTGTTCATGGGCTTCGTTGACGTCGTCAACAAGCAGGGCGCCGGCTTCTACAGCTATCTCTGGCCGAAGCCCGGCTTCGACCAGCCGGTCGGGAAGATCTCCTATGTGAAGGGCTTTGCGCCCTGGGGCTGGATCATCGGCACCGGCATCTATCTCGACGACGTCGATGCCGTGTTCCGCCAGAACGCGACGACGTTCGCGCTGGTCTGTCTTGCCGTGCTCGTGCTGGTGCTCGGTGCCTCCTTCGTGATTGGCCGCAGCGTCACGAAGCCGCTCGCGAAAATCACCGCGCTGACCGAGCGTCTCGCCGCCGGCGACACTGCGTTCGATGTACCCTACGCCGATCGCCGCGACGAAGTCGGCGGACTCGCCAAGGCACTTGCCGTGTTCAAGGACAATGCGTCGGCCGTGGGCCGGATGCATGCCGAGCAGCAGGAGGCGAAGCAGCGGGCCGACGGCGAGAAGCGCAAGACGATGGCCGATCTCGCCGGCAAATTCGAGGCGAGCGTCCAGGCCGTGGTCCGCGACGTGTTCGACGAGGCGCGCGCGATGCAGCAGGCCGCGCAGGGCATGTCGGAGACCGCGAACAAGGCGACCGATCGCGCGAGCTTCGTCGCGACTGCCTGCCAGCAAGCCTCGAGCAATGTGCAGACGGTGGCCTCCGCCGCCGGCCAGCTGTCGTCCTCGATCACCGAGATCAGCCAGCGCGTCGCGCAGGCCGCGACGGTCGCTGACAAGGCGGCCGCCGACGGTCAGCGCACCAACGACACCGTGCAGGGGCTTGCCGCCGCCGCGCACAAGATCGGCGAGGTCATCGACCTCATCAACCAGATCGCCTCGCAGACCAACCTGCTCGCGCTCAACGCCACCATCGAGGCGGCGCGCGCGGGCGAATCCGGCAGGGGTTTTGCTGTGGTCGCGAGCGAGGTGAAGTCGCTGGCGAGCCAGACCGCGAAGGCTACCGACGAGATCGGCGCGCAGATCACCGCGATCCAGGCCGAGACCAACCAGGTCGTCGGCAACATCGAGAGCATCCGCAAGACCATCATGGAGGTCAACGAGATCTCCTCGTCGATCGCAGCCGCCGTCGAGGAGCAGGGCGCGGCGACGCAGGCGATCGCGCACAGCGTGCAGGAGGCGGCGTCCGGCACCGACCAGGTCTCGCAAAACATCTCCGGCGTGACCGATGCGACCGCCGAGACCGGCCAGGCCGCCGGCCTCGTGCTGCAATCCAGCGGCCGGCTGACGCAGAAACTGCAATCGCTCGAGGACGAGGTCAGCGCCTTCGTTGCCGGCGTGCGGGCGGCCTAGTATAGCGACAGGATGGACCCAAATTCCGATCGGCGCGCGCGCATCCTCCTGATCAATCCGAACAGTCTTGAGGCGACCACGGCGATGATGGTCGCCATCGCGAAGTCGGCCGCCGCGACCGGTTTCGACATCGTCGGCGCCACGGCAACGCGCGCGCCGTCGATGATCGTGTCGGTGGAGGCGCTGGAGGCGGCCGCCCCCGAGGTCGAGGAGATCGCGCGGGCGCATCAAGCTACCTCGGACGGCATCATCGTCGCTGCGTTCGGCGATCCGGGCCTTGCCGGAATCAGGGCGGCGATCAGGCTGCCTGCGGTGGGCATCGGCGAGTCGTCGATGCTGGAGGCCGCCGAAGGTGGCCGCCGGTTCGGTGTGGCGACCACGACGCCGCTGCTCAAAGCGAAGATCGACGCATTGCCGGACGCGCTGGGACTGCGATCGTGCTACACCGGCACGCGCTTTGCCGAAGGCGATCCGAACGAGCTGATGCGCGATCCGGCGCGGCTGCGCGCAGCCCTTGCCGGCGCGGTCGAGGCCTGCATCGCGCAGGACGGGGCGGAGGCCGTCATCATCGGCGGCGGGCCGCTGGGCGAAGCCGCGCGCGAGCTTCAGCCGATGTTCACTGTCCCCGTCATCGCGCCGATCCCGTCGGCCGTGAGGCGGATCATTCGCCTCGTCACGGCGTGACGCCTGCTTTTTTCCGCGCCGCGGCATCGGCCGTGATGCGGAAAACTGTTTTCCTTGACATGAAGTGCGCGGTGCTCGACGTGTAACGATGCCGAGCGACGGCACGCGCGTGCCCTCGCGAAAAGAAAAACAGCACCGGGATGACGTCATGAACGCGGGCATCAGCGAAAAGGACTACCTCGCCACCCTGCGCGGCTTGTGGGACAAGGCTTGGCCGAAGGGCATGCCGCGTTCGCCGAACTATCTGCACGGCGAAGTTCCCTTGACGGAATATCTGCGCGCCTGGGCGAAGCGGAGCCCGGATCGTCCCGCGGTGATCTTCTACGGGCACGTCACCACCTACGCCGATCTCGACCGGCAGAGCGACCGCTTCGCGGCGCTGTTGCAGGCCAAGGGCGTGCGCAAGGGCGATCGCGTCGCCGTCTTCCTGCCGAACTGCCCGCAATTCCACATCGTGTTCTTCGGCATCTTGAAGCTCGGCGCGGTCCATGTCCCCGTCAGTCCGCTGTCGCGCGCGTTCGAGCTGTCCTACGAGCTGAACGACACCCAGGCCGATGTGATCGTGGCGCTGGACCAGCTCATCCCCGTCGTCGAGCAGGTGCGGGGCGAGGTACGGCTGCGCGAGATCATCGTCACCAGCTTTGCCGATGTCGTGCCGGCATCGCCCGCATTTCCCGCACCGGACTCGATCCGCGCGCCGCGCATCGCAGTCGCAGGCGCGACCGATCTGCTGCCCGCGCTTGCCGCGCTGCCCGCGCCTGCGCCGCTGCCGTCGCCCGGCCTCGACGAGGTCGCCGCGCTGAACTACACCGGCGGCACCACCGGCATGCCGAAGGGCTGCGTCCATACCCATCGCGACATGGTCTACACCGCCGCCGCCAATTACGGCATCTCAGTGCTATCAGACGAGAGCAGCGTGTTCCTGTCGTTCTTCCCGGAGTTCTGGATCGCGGGTGAGAACCTTGGCCTGATCTTCCCGCTGTTCTCCGGCGCGACGCTGGTCCTGCTGGCGCGCTGGGATGCCGTCGGCGCGATGGCCGCGATCGACAAGTACAAGGTCACGATCACCGCGATGCCCGTCGATGGCGCGGTGGAGCTGATGGATCATCCGCGCTGGAGCGAGTTCGACCTGTCGTCGTTGAAGCAGGTGCGCGTTGTCTCCTTCGTCAAGAAGCTCAACGCCGACTATCGCAAACGCTGGAAGGATCTCACCGGCACGATCCTGATGGAGGCGGCCTGGGGCATGACCGAGACCCACACCTCCAACACCTTCACATCAGGCTTCCAGGACGACGATTTCGATCTCAACAATCAGCCGATCTTCGTCGGCCTGCCCGTCCCTGGCGCCGAGTTCAAGATCACCGATTTCGAGACCGGCGCGCTGCTGCCGCTCGGCGCGGAAGGCGAGATCCGGGTGCGGACGCCGTCGCTGCTCAAGAGCTACTGGAACAAGCCGGAGGCGACCGCAGAGTCGCTCGTCGATGGCTGGCTGCGCACCGGCGACATCGGCAGCATCGACAAGGACGGCTTTCTGCACTTCCTCGGCCGCCGCAAGGAGATGCTCAAGGTCAAGGGCATGAGCGTTTTCCCGCCGGAGATCGAGGCGCTGCTGGGGCAGCACCCGAAGGTGCTGGGCTCGGGCGTGGTCGGACGCGACGATCCCGAGAAGGGTCAGGTGCCGGTGGCCTATATCCAGCTCAAGCCGGAGGCGGTCGGTACCATCTCGGCGGAAAGCCTGCGCGCCTGGTGCGCCGAGCGCATGGCCGTCTACAAGGTCCCGGAGATCCGCATCATTGCAGCCTTGCCCCTGACGGCGACGGGTAAGGTGAAGAAGCAGGACCTCGATCCAAATCTGCCTGCCGCAGTCTGAGTGAGAGACATCATGTCGTTCAAGAGACTCCTGATCGCCAATCGCGGCGAGATCGCCATCCGCATCGCGCGCGCGGCGGCCGATGCCGGCATAGCGACGGTTGCGATCCACCCAGCGGACGACGCGCTGTCGCTGCATGTGCGGGTCGCCGACGAGGCGGTCGAAATCCCCGGCCGCGGCGCGCGGGCTTATCTCGACATCGAGGCGGTGGTGACGGCGGCGAAGAGTGCCGGCTGCGATGCGGTGCATCCCGGCTATGGCTTCCTCAGCGAGAACGCGGCGTTCGCCAAGGCTTGCGGCGGCGCGGGCATTGCTTTCGTCGGGCCGAAGGCTGCGGCGCTCGAGCTGTTCGGCGACAAGGTCGCGGCGCGGCAATTGGCAAAGCGCTGCGGCGTGCCGATCATCGCCGGCACCAGCGGGCCGTCGTCGCTGGAGGAGATCACGGCGTTCTTCACGTCGGTTGGCGGCAATGCGGCGATCGTGATCAAGGCGATGGCCGGCGGCGGTGGCCGCGGCATGCGCGTGGTCGAGAGCGCGGCCGACCTCGCGGAAGCCTATGCGCGCTGCCAGTCCGAGGCCAAGGCGGCGTTCGGCTTCGACGGCGTCTATGCCGAGCGGCTGATCCGCCAGGCGCGCCATATCGAGGTGCAGATCATCGGCGACCGCCACGGCGCGATCTCTCATCTCTGGGAACGCGAATGCACCATCCAGCGCCGGCACCAGAAGCTGATCGAGGTGGCGCCGAGCCCGTCACTGAGCGAGCCCTTGCGTGGTCGGATCATCGAGGCGGCAAGGCAGCTCGCGACCGCCGCGGCTTACGACAATCTCGGTACCTTCGAGTTCCTGGTCGACGGCACGGCGGAGGACAGCTTTGCCTTCATCGAGGCCAATCCGCGGCTCCAGGTCGAACACACCGTGACGGAAGCGGTGCTCGGCCTCGACCTCGTCCGCGCCCAGCTTGCGGTCGCCGCGGGCAGCACGCTGGCCTCGCTCGACCTTGCGCAAGGATCGATCCCGAAGCCGCGCGGCTACGCCATGCAGCTCCGCGTCAACATGGAGACGCTGGACGAGACAGGCGCGACGCATCCGACCGGCGGCGTGCTCGCCGTGTTCGAGCCGCCGTCGGGACCCGGCGTCCGCGTCGATAGCTTTGGTTATTCGGGCTACAAGACCAGCGCGGCCTTCGACTCGCTGCTCGCAAAGGTCATCGTGCATACGCCTGGCGAGGCCTGGCATGACGTGGTCGCCAAGGCTTCGCGCGCCTTGCGCGAATTCCGGATCGACGGCGTCGTCACCAACGTCGCGTTTCTCCAGGCCGTGCTCGCGCATCCCGACTTCAGGACCAACCGCATCGCGACCGATTTCATCGATCGCAACATTGCGAAGCTCGTCGAAGCGGCCGACGGCGCAGCCAAGCCGCTCTATTTTGCCGCGACCGAGCGAGGCGGCGGTCACGGCACCGAGGCACAAGTCGCGCAGGTCGTGCCTGAAGGCGCGGTGATGGTCGCGGCACCCTTGCAGGGGACCATCGTTACCATCCAGGTGAAGGAAGGCGAGATCGTGCGCCCCGGCCAGCAGCTCGCCGTGATCGAGTCCATGAAGATGGAACATCTCGTCATGGCCGAGCAGGGCGGCCGGGTCATGAAGCTCGTCGCCGGCGACGGCGTCACGCTGATGCATGGCGAAGCGATCATGTATCTCGAGCCGCTCGACGTCGCGGCCGATCATTCCGCGGCGGAGACCGATGTCGATCTCGACCATATCCGCCCCGATCTCGCCGAGCTGATCGCGCGCCAGGCCAACACGCTCGATGCGAACCGGCCGGCGTCGGTCGAGCGGCGCCGCAACACCAATCAGCGCACCGCCCGCGAGAACGTCACCCAGTTCGTCGACGACGGCTCCTTCATGGAGTACGGCGGCCTCGCGATTGCGGCGCAGCGCCGCCGGCGCAAGCTCGATGATCTCATCAGGAACACGCCGGCCGACGGTCTCGTGATGGGCGTTGCCACCGTCAATGCGGAGCATTTCGGCCCGGAGGGCGCGCGCTGCATCGTCGTGGCCTACGACTACACCGTGCTCGCGGGCACGCAGGGCCACATGAACCACAAGAAGATCGACCGCATGCTGACATTGGCGGAAGATTGGCGCGTGCCGCTGGTGTTCTACGCCGAAGGCGGCGGTGGCCGGCCCGGCGACACCGACCGGCTCGGCATGACAGGTCTCGACGGCCCGTCCTTCGTGCAGTTCGCACGGCTCTCCGGCCTTGTGCCTGTGATCGGCGTCGTCTCCGGCTATTGCTTTGCCGGCAATGCCGCGATGCTCGGCTGCTGCGACGTGATCATCGCGACCAAGAACGCCTCGATCGGCATGGGCGGCCCCGCGATGATCGAGGGCGGCGGGCTCGGCGTCTACCATCCGGCCGAGGTCGGGCCGGTCTCGTTCCAGTCGCCGAACGGCGTCATCGACATCCTCGTCGAAGATGAAGAAGAGGCGACGCGTGTCGCGCAAAAATACCTGTCCTATTTCCAGGGCGCGGTGACGGAGTGGCAGGCCGCCGACCAGCGTCTGCTCCGCCGCGCCATCCCGGAGAACCGCCTGCGCGTTTACGACATCCGCAGCGTGATCGATCTCGTCGCCGACAAGGATTCGGTGCTGGAGCTGCGCCGCGACTACGGCGTCGGCATGATCACCGCGCTGATCCGCATCGAGGGCAAGCCGTTCGGCCTGATCGCCAACAACCCGCGCCATCTCGGCGGCGCCATCGATGCCGACGCCGGCGATAAGGCCGCGCGCTTTCTCCAGCTCTGCGACGCCTTCGATCTGCCGATCGTCTCGCTCTGCGACACGCCCGGCTTCATGGTCGGCCCGGAAGCCGAGAAGACCGCGATCGTGCGCCACGTCTCGCGCATGTTCGTGACCGGCGCCAGCCTCACCGTCCCGCTGTTCGGCATCGTGCTGCGCAAGGGCTATGGGCTGGGCGCGCAGTCGATGATCGGCGGCGGCTTCCATGCCTCGTTCTTCACCGCGGCCTGGCCGACGGGCGAATTCGGCGGCATGGGCCTCGAAGGCTATGTCCGCCTCGGCTTCCGCAAGGAGATGGAGGCGATTGCCGATCCCGAAGAGCGCGAGACCTATTACCGTAACAAGGTCGCCGAGCTCTACGCCAACGGCAAGGCGGTCTCGATCGCGTCCGTGTTCGAGATCGACAACGTCATCGACCCTGCGGAGACGCGGCGCTGGATCATGGCGGGGCTTAGGTCAGTGCCGAAGCCCGAGCCGAGGACAACGAAGAAGCGGCCCTGTATCGATACGTGGTGAGGGCGTTGCAGCAATTTATGGACGACGTCATTCCGGGGCGATGCGAAGCATCGAACCCGGAATCTCGAGATTCCGGGTTCGGCTCTTCGAGCCGCCCCGGAATGACGAGGGGGTTCCCGATTGACATCCCCGCCCGTGCTGCCAGACTTTGCACAATAATACAGGGTGGAGACGTCCGCGATGGCCAGCCTTTCGGCCTCGAACCATGTCGCCCGTGTCTTGTCCGTCGCCAATCACGTGGCCGACGTCGATGCCTCTTCGCGGATTGCCAATTCCTGGCGGCGCTGCCTGATCAGCCACAAGCTCGATCCCGCCCGCCAGGGCCCGCCGCAGACGCTGACCGAAGCCGAGATCCGGCAGGTCGCCGAGCCGATGGAGGAGACGATCCGGCTCGCAACGCCCGAGCTCGACGACCTCGCCCGCGTGCTGCGCGACGCCGGCTACTGCGTGAATCTGGCTGATGTGAACGCGACCATGCTGTTCAGCCGGCTTCCGGGCGAAGCCGATGCCAGGATGTTTCTGGACTGGAAGATCTACACCGGCTCGAACTTCGCCGAGACTTGTGAGGGCACCAACGGGCTCGGCACCGCACTCGCCGAGCAGAAGCCTATCCTGGTGCATCGCGACGAGCATTTTCGCGCGCAGTGGCACATGTTCTCCTGTGCCGTGGCGCCGCTGTTCGACCAGGCCGGGCGGCTCGCCGGTGCCATCAACATCACCTCCTGCCGCGAGGATCTCGAACGCGCCGCGCATCAGCTCGCGCTCGCGGTGACCATGGAGGCGACGCGGCGGATGGAGGGCGCGATCTTCCGCGGCCATTTCCGCAACGCCTGGATCGCGACGGTGCCGGGTGACGGCGGCAGCGGCCTGCTCGCCTATGACGACGACCGCCGCATCGTCGGCGCGTGTCGTTCCGCGCGTGCGCTGCTCGGCCTCACCGACGGCATGATCGCATCGGGCATCGATCTGTCGCGTTACATCAAGTTCGATCATCACGCCGCGCGCAGTGCGGACGATGTTGTTGACCTGCGCCGCGCCGATGGCAGTCCGTTGGGCCAGGGCCACGTTGCCCCACCGCTGCGCGCGAGATCACACGTTCCGCGCCGAGATGCGCCTGTCGATCGCTTCGATGCTTTGAGCCGGCTCGCCGGCCGCGATCCCGGCCTGATCAGAAGCGTGAAGCGGCTCAGGAGCATCGGCGATCACAATCTGCCGGTGCTGCTGCATGGCGAGACCGGCGTCGGCAAGGACGTGTTCGCGCGCGCCATTCACGCCGCCAGCAACCGCGCGCGCAACCACTATGTCGCGCTGAACTGCGCGGCGATGCCGGAGAGCCTGATCGATGCCGAGCTGTTCGGCTACGAGGCCGGGGCCTTCACCGGCGCGCGGCGCGAGGGCTCGAAGGGCCTGATCGTGCAGGCCGACGGCGGCACGCTGTTCCTCGACGAGATCGGCGACATGCCGATCGCGCTGCAGACGCGCCTCTTGCGCGTGCTGGAAAACCGCGAGGTCTGGCCGCTCGGCGCGCTCAAGCCGGTGCCGGTCGACATCCGCCTTATCAGCGCCACCCATCGCGATCTCGGCCGCATGGCGGAGGAGGGCGCCTTCCGCGCCGATCTCTATTTTCGTCTCCGCGGCATGGAGGTGAAGCTGCCAAGCTTGCGCGAGCGCGCCGACCGCGACGACATCATTCGCCAGATTGCACGCGAGGAAGCGCCCAATTGCCGCCTGTCGGACGAAGCCTGGGCGTTGCTCTCGGCCTATCACTATCCCGGCAACATGCGCCAGCTCCGACATGTGTTGCGGCTTGCCGGCTGCACCGCGGAGAACGGCGTCATCGCCGATGCCGATCTCGATCTGCCGCCGTTCGGTGGCCGTGCGGCGGAACCGGACCTCGCGGCGGCCGAGCGCGCGACGATCATCGAGGCGCTGCGCAAGCACGGCGGCCGCGTGACAGAAGCGGCGCGTGCGCTGAAGCTTAGCCGCGCGACGCTGTATCGGAAGATCAAGCAGCTGAAGATCGAGACCGCGCAGTAGCGTCGAGGAGCGAGCCCCAGGCTTCGCCTCTCCCCGCTTGCGGGGAGAGGCCGACGCGCGAAGCGCGGCGGGTGAGGGGGACTCTCCGCGAGTCCAACTATTCCCGTCCCCGTGGAGACTCCCCCTCACCCCAACCCTCTCAGCGCGAGCGAAGCTCGTCGCGGCCCCGCAAGCGGGGCGAGGGAGCGCACCTGCGATGCCGTCCTTACGAAAAATCCGTCCAGCTCAGATGCCGTGAATCGAGGTCGCCGACTGTCACGGTGCCGCGGATTTCGTGAGGAATGTGGAAGCTGCTGCGCAGATAGACGAGCGGTGCAGCCCCGTCGGAATGCGACACCCCGCGGACCTCGCCGACGAAGATCGAATGCGTCTTGGTTTCGAACTCCTGCGCCAGTTCGCAATCGAACGCGGCGACCGCATCCGTCAGCACCGGTGCGCCGGTGGCCCCGCGCGTCCATTGCCCGAACGCAAAGCGGTCGTCGCCATTGACGCCCTTCTGGCCGCTGAAGGTGAGCGCCAGCAGCGCGTGGTCCTCGTGCAGGAAGTTGATCGCGAAGGCGCCTTCCTCGCGGATGCGCGCATGCGCGCTGGCGTTGCGGTTGACGCAGACGATCAGCGACGGTGGATTGTCCGACAGCGAGCAGGCCGAGGTGACCGTGAGTCCCGTTCGCTTGCCGTGCTCGGCACCGACCGTGACCAGCGCGACGGCGCCGGCACATTGGCGCATCGCCTGCTTGAAATCCTTTGCGTCCACGCTCACGTGGAAATCTCCGAAACGGGTGCGGATGCGGCACGATCGCGCCGCATCCGCGTCGGGTCAAGCCGCCTTCTTCGCGGAGCCGAGATGCTTCAGGCGCGGCATCACCTCGTTGCTGAGCAGCGAGAGCGAATGGTGCCAGGCCTCGGCCTTGTGCTTGTAGTCGAAGCCGAACACCAGCAGCACGCCGAAGCCGCCGACCTCGTCGTAGATCTTCTCGATCTTCTCGGCGACGGTCGCGGGCGAGCCGACGATCCAGTTCCGCTTGGCGCAATATTCGACGGTGACGTCGCTGTCGGGCACGTCGGGCGCGTGCTTCAGATAGTCCTTGAAGCCGAAATGGCCGAGCAGGGGCAGGAAGTACTCGTGCATCATCCGGCCCATCATGTCGCCGGTCGAGAGCTTCCAGGCCTCCGCGTCGGTGTCGGCGACGAAGACTTCGCGCACCAGCCGCCAGTCCTGCCGGTTCGGCTTGCGGCCGGTCTTCGCCGCACCGATCTCGACCGAATCCCAATGGCTGCCGACATAGGCGGGATTGAGGTTGAGGCTCATCGGGATGAAGCCGCGCTCGCCGGCGAGCTTCAGCGTGTCCGAGTTCTTCGACAGCCCGGCGACGCCGATCGGCGGATGCGGTGCCTGCAACGGCTTGATGTGAGGCTTGAGGAAGTCGAACATCGTGTCCGGCTTGGTCACCGTCCAGAATTTGCCTTTGTAGGTCCAGGGCGCGGGATCGGTCCACATCTTCAGGATGATCTCCAGCGCTTCGCGGGTCATGTCGCGGTTCTGCCCGCTCATGCCGTCGACGTTGAACATCGCCCAGTCGCTCGGCAGGCCGCTGGCCGCGACGCCGAAATTGAGCCGGCCCTCGGACATGTGGTCGAGCATGGCGACGCGGTTGGCGAGCTCGGCCGGATGGTGATAGGGCAGCAGGAAGCCGCCCGGTCCGATGCGCAGGCGCTTGGTCTGCATCAAGGCTTGCGCGATCAGGAGATCCGGCGTGGGATTGGGTTCCCATGGTGCGGTGTGGTGCTCGCCGACCCAGGCCTCCTGATAGCCGAGCTCGTCGAGCCAGCGCATGACTTGCAGGTCCCAGTCGTTTCCTTCCTTCAGGCCGCACTCCGGCGGATGCGAAGGCATCGTGAAATAGCCGATCTCCATGGGTTTCCTCTCCACAATTGACGCGTCTTGCTGCGCGGTTCACGGATGTGAGCGGGGAGGCATGAGCAAGCGGTGTGCCAGCGCGGCAGCGTCTCAGACCTGCGAGAAAACGCTGGTTTGCGGCGGCAATAGCCGATATCCCGGGGCGAATTTGCTGGCCGCCGTCTCATTGTCGCGAGACGGCGTCCTGCCGGTGAGACGAGGACGAGACCTGAGATGACCGAACCCGCCTATGTTGCGGTGGACTGGGGCACCAGCAGCTTCCGCCTGTGGTTGATCGATCGGGCCGGCCGGGTCCTGGCCGAACGCCGTAGCGATGAAGGCATGCTGGCGGCGGCCAAGACCGGATTTGCCGGCGTGCTGCAATCGCATCTTGCGGCGATCGAAGCGCCGGATCATCTGCCCGTTCTGGTCTGCGGCATGGCCGGCGCCAAGACCGGCTGGGTCGAGGCCGGCTATGTCGACACGCCGGCGCCGCTTTCCGCCATCCTGAAGCAGGCCGTGCGCGTGCCGGGCGAGGCGCGCGACATCCGCATCCTGCCCGGCATCGCGCAGCGCGACGTCAAGGCACCGGATGTGATGCGCGGCGAGGAGACGCAATTGCTCGGCGCGCTCGGCCTCGCGGCCGCCGGCGAAGCGCTGGTCTGCATGCCCGGAACGCATTCGAAATGGGTGCGGGTGAAAGACGGCACGGTCGCGCATTTCTCCACCTTCATGACCGGCGAGCTGTTCAGCGTGGTGTCGCGCGAGACGATCCTGTCGCTTGCGGTCGCCGGTGCCGATGACGCCGAGGATGTCGCGAGCTTCAAGACGGCGGTGAAAGCCGCGTTTGAGGCGCCGGCCTTTGCGGCCAATCTCCTCTTCGGTGCGCGGTCGCGGCAGCTGCTGTTCGGCGGTACGCCGGCTGCGGCGCGCGAGACGCTGTCGGGCACCTTGATCGGTGTCGAGCTGGCGGCGGGTCTCTCCGGCGCCGTGCCGAAAGCCGGCGTCACGTTGATTGCTTCGGGGCGGCTCGCCATGCTGTACCGGCTCGCCTTCGACGCGCTGCCGGTGATCGTGACGCCGATCGATGCGGATGAAGCCGTCCGCCGCGGCCTGTCGATGGCAGCCGCGGCCATCTGGACGAGTTAAGAAGGATTCTTGAGATGAGCGTTCCCTTTCCCCCGATGCAGCGTCCGCTGGTTGCGATCCTGCGCGGCATCAAGCCGGAGGAGGCCGAGTCCATCGTCAGCGTGCTGATCGAGGCCGGCATGACGGCGATCGAGATTCCGCTGAATTCGCCCGACCCGTTCCGCTCGATCGCCACCGCCGCGAAGCTCGCGCCGGCCGGCGTGCTGATCGGCGCCGGCACGGTGCTGACCACCGCAGATGTCGATCGTCTCAATGACGTCGGCGGCAAGCTGATGGTCTCGCCGAATGTGGATACGCAGGTGCTTACGCGTGCGCATCAATACGCCATGGTGACCTTGCCGGGCGTGTTCTCGCCGACCGAGGCGCTGCTTGCCGCGCACTCAGGCGCATCGGGCCTGAAATTCTTTCCGGCGAGCGTGCTTGGCGCGTCCGGCATCGCCGCGATTCGTGCGGTGCTGCCGGCCGGCGTGATGATCGCTGCCGTCGGCGGCGTCTCCGACCAGAATTTTTCGGAGTATATCAAGGGCGGCGTGACCGCATTCGGGCTCGGCTCCAGCCTCTACAAGCCCGGCATGAATGCGGCGGATGTCGCAGCTCGCGCAAAGGTGACGATTGCGGCCTACGATCGGGCGATTGCGAAAGACTGACCTCGCAATAAACCAGCCGTGATCCCGTCACGGTCGCGCATTATCCTATCTTGCCGTAGCAAGCGAGATCAGGAGACCGACATGGCGATCAACAACGTAGCCGATCTGTTCGTGGCAACGCTCGAACAGGCCGGCGTCAAGCGGATCTACGGCATCGTCGGCGACAGCCTGAATGCTTTTACGGAGGTGCTGCGGCGCCGCGGCACCATCGAATGGGTTCATGTCCGGCATGAGGAGGTTGCGGCGTTCGCGGCCGCCGGCGAAGCCGAGATGACCGGAAGCCTTGCGGTGTGCGCGGGTTCCTGCGGCCCGGGCAATCTGCATCTCATCAACGGCCTGTTCGACGCGCATCGCAGCCGTGTTCCGGTGCTGGCGATCGCGGCGCAGATACCGTCGGCCGAAATCGGCGGCGGCTACTTTCAGGAAACCCATCCGCAAAACCTGTTCCGGGAATGCAGTCATTATTGCGAGCTGGTCTCGGATGCGAGCCAGCTTCCTTTCGTGATCGAGAACGCCATCCGCGCGGCCGTGGGCCTGCGCGGCGTTGCCGTCATCGCCATGCCCGGCGACGTCGCTTTCCGCGCCCCGCCGAAGCGCGCGCTCTCGACGGCGCGGGGACTCGCGCTGTCGGCGCCGAGGGTCTTGCCTGCGGCCGATGAGCTGAAGGCGCTGGCCGACCTCCTGAACGGCGCCGAGCGCATCACGCTGTTCTGCGGCCGTGGCTGCGCCGGCGCGCATGCCCCGTTGATGCAGCTTGCGGAAGCCTTGAAGAGCCCGATCGTGCATGCGCTCGGCGGCAAGGAGCACGTCGAATACGAAAATCCCTACGATGTCGGCATGACCGGCTTCATCGGCTTCTCCTCCGGCTATGCCGCCATGCATGCCTGCGACGCCCTGTTGATGCTCGGCACCGATTTCCCCTACAAGCAGTTCTTCCCGACCGACTGCCAGATTGCGCAGATCGACATCCGCCCGGAAAATCTGGGACGGCGGTGCAGGATCGACCTCGGCCTCGTCGGTGATGTCAAGCAGACCATCGAGGCGCTGCTGCCGCTGTTGAAGACGAAGACGCAGCGCAAGCATCTCGACGATGCCGCTGCGCATTACAGGAAGGCGCGCGAAGGGTTGGACTCGCTCGCCAGGGGTACCCCGGGCAGCAAACCGATCCATCCGCAATATCTCGCAAAGGTCATCAGCGACCATGCGTCCGAGGATGCCGTGTTCACCGCCGATGTCGGCACGCCCACGGTGTGGGCGGCGCGCTATCTCGAGATGAACGGTCGCCGCCGGCTGATCGGCTCCTTCGTGCACGGCTCGATGGCCAATGCGATGCCGCAGGCGATCGGGGCGCAGGCCTCGCAGCCCGGCCGCCAGGTCATCTCGCTGTCGGGCGACGGCGGCTTCACCATGCTGATGGGCGATCTGATCACGCTGACGCAGATGAAGCTGCCGGTGAAGGTCGTGGTCTTCAACAACGGCGTGCTCGGCTTCGTCGCGCTGGAGATGAAAGCCGCCGGCTTCGTCGACACCAATGTCGACCTGCAAAACCCCGATTTCGCGGCGATGGCGCGCGCAATGGGGATCTTCGCGAAGCGCGTCGAGGATCCCGGCGAGCTCCCGGGCGCGATGAAGGAGATGCTGGCCCACAACGGGCCGGCGCTGCTCGACGTCGTCACCGCCAAGCAGGAGCTGTCGATGCCGCCGACGATCACGCCCGAGCAGATCAAGGGTTTCAGCCTCTGGGTCCTGCGCGCGGTGATGAACGGCCGTGGCGACGAGGTGCTGGATCTCGCCAAGACCAACCTGCTGCCGCGCTAGGCGCGGCAACACGGCGGGGCCAGCTATTTTGTTGTGTCGCTCGGGCACGTGGCGACGAGCATCAGGGAGACCAGTTGTGGGGTTGGAAGCCTCCTTGCGTCGGGCTCGCTCCTGATCTTCAGGACCGTAGTGGCGCCGTCCAAAGCGGTCAGCTCTCCGCAAAGGGTCTCTTCTGGTTGTGTCGCTGTCGTACTGCGAACGGTTAATTTTGCGAACGCGGGGGGCTTGCTCGCAGCCGTCGGCCCGTACCAGGAGAACGCAATCGCTGCCGCAAGCAGCACCGCACTGCCAACCGCCAGGTACCGCGCATGGGTCAGGTCATCCAATGCATCCGTGGTCAGGTTCACATTGCGAACGTCGACCCCTCCCTCATTGACTATGGACTGCACGCTCACAGTCCGCATTCTGCCATTGGCTGCCGAGAGAAACAGCCACAGCGAAGCGATCGCGGCGGCGACGGCGAGCAACGTCAGCACACCGAGCGTGTATTGGACCCAGGGTTCATAGGCAGTGATCGTGCCCTGACCTTTGAAAAGCAGCACGGTCGTGACGAGGGTGAGAAGGCCGGCCATCCCGGTTCGCCAGTCCTGAGCCGTCTTGCGTACCCGCTCGAGGGCAACCTTGAGTTCTTCGGCCATCCGGGCGCGGTCGTCGATTTCGGTCGCGCTGGGCATCGGATTGTGCGGCAGCACCGCTCTGACGCCAGGTCGCGCGGGTTTTGCGTTCGTGTTGGTGTCCACGGAGTCGCTCACGAATGCTCCTCGCCGAAGCTCTCGATGCGCATCTTCCAGGTCGCACCGCATCCGGTCAGCGCAGCGCGTCCGAGAGGGTCTGGATGCTTGACTTTGCAATTGCAGCGAACACTGAACTCGGCAGGAAGCAGCGACTCGCCGATCAGGCCTTTGTCCCGAAGCGCCTCGACCGCCGCGCGCAAGGTATCGGGGCTCGTCGGAGCCACGCCCTTGAACGCGATCAGGAATTCGGTGTGCTGCATGTGGTCTTCGCAGCGTGGGCAATGGCCATCAAGCTGCAGCATCATCGGATCATGGGCATCCGGATGCGGGGTCACCTCGAACTTTTCGACGGCGGCGACCGACCAGGCGGGATCGGGCTCGTCGATGTATTTGACCGGCTTCTTCATTCTTGGCCTCCTATGATCGGAAAGTGCACGCCGAGCGCCTGCTTCACCGGCTCGGGCGCGTATCGAGTGATGAAGTGTGCGATCTGGTGACGCCGCCAGCGATCGTCCTGCTCGAGCGCTTCGGCAGATCGGGCGCCTTCCAAGAGTTGCTTGTATGTGTCGGCATCGAGCAGGCTGGCGGCGAGCGCCTCTATGACCGCGCTCGGCGAATGTGACATCAGGGACTGCATCTCCTTCAGCAGGGCCGTATCGCGAACGATGTCACGTGGACCCGTGCTCCACGTCGTGGTGCTCAGAACCTCTTCAATGCGGGCGGTGGCGACTGTCCGCCGTCGATCCCGCTCCGCCAGCGCCTCTCTGGCGAGCCGTTCGAGCAATTCGTCGGTCGAATGGGCCCACTGCCGAAAGACGGGCGCGTGCGATCCGTAGCGCTCGCCAATGACGTGATCGCAAATTGCGAGCCGTTCTTGGGCTGGCCGATGTGCCTCGTCGACCTCGATGGCGCCGACCAACTCTCCGAGCTGCAGGGCCCGGAAGAAGAAGTAGATGCCCGTGACGGCCGCACGCGGGTCGATGCCCTCGTGCTGCATGGACTCGATGGAGATGAAGGTGCCGCTCACGTCGGCCTCGATCTCCTGATCGACCGGCCGCCTGTCGAGCTCCGGGAGCGATGCCTGGCTGAGGTCCACCTTGGCCGAGTCGGCGATCAGATGCTTATGCAGGATATGCCCGACTTCGTGTGCAAGCACGAAGCGCTCGGCGGCAGTCGCGAAGTTCTCTGCTGTCCTTATTTCGCGCGGTCCGGTTGGCCAGTCGTCAACGAGAGGTGCGCGCACCGGCGAGGCCATCCAGTCCAGCAGGGTGGCGATGATGCCGGCGGTCCGGCTTTCCGGTGGCGCGGGCGGATCAGCGGGCGTGCGATCGATCACGTGAGCGGCGAAAGCTCTGGCGAGCCGGTAGACAAAGAGTGCAAGACCCCGATTGAGGGCTACGACGTGCCGAGGTGCGATCCATATGGTTAGTGCTTCAATGCCCGCAGGCGGAATTGTTCGAACGAGGACGCGGTCCGGCTGCAGCAGCTGCGCCAGTTCGGCGTCCCTGAGCGTGGCGCCGACGTAGCGCAAGATACTCGCGTTGATCGTCTCGATGATGCGGGCTACGGGGTCGCTGTCGGGCGCGCCGATTTCGACCTTTCCCGGTTTGCCGCGCGTGAACAATTTGACGTAGACGTCGTCGATCTGTTGAGCTGCGCCTTGAGCAGGGGACATTCTCAACTCCGGGGCCCTGGCAGGTCTCCGTTAAAGTTGATATGTTACAGCAATGCACCCGCTGCGGATATCGATTTCCTGCGGTCTCATCATAATTTTACGCCTAGTCGAGGTCCGGGCTGCTTCGATCCTGCGGCCGTGTTCGAACAGCGGCTCCCCTAGCCCCGCTTCGCCGACGGAACAGGCAGCCGCTCGTGGCGGTGCTGGAAGCGTTGCCAGTGCAGGACGCCGCCGATCAGCAGGGCCGGCACGAAGCCGAGCAGGATCAGGAAATGCGGCAGCTCCTTCGGCGAGATGAAGGCGATGGCGATGTCCGAGATCAGCCACAGCGCGGCGAACATCACCGCGAAATCCGTGCGCGGGCAGCGCAGATAGTAGAACACCGCGGTGATGACCACGGCAGGCCCGATCGCGATGCCGATCATCACCGCGGTCAGCTCCTTCGGCGTCACCGCGTCGAGCACCATCGACGCCAGCAGCCAAAGCGCGGCGAACATGGCGACGATGTCGAGCGGATGCCGCAATCCAATACCTCTCGCAGGAACCACGCTATCGTTGTGGCCCGGTCCCTCGCCGTCAAGGGAAAATACGCCTATTCCTCGTCACTTCCGGGCGTTGGCCGCAGCATGAAATGACCGAAGGCAGTGGCGATCGGCTTGTCCGCGTCGTCCTGCCAGGTCCGCGCTTCGAAGGCGACGATGCGCCGGCCCTGCTTCACGATCGAGACATTGGCAAAGCTGTCGAGCGCGCGGCCGGAGCGCAGATAGTTGATGGTCAGCCCGATCGGCTTGGGCGGCGCGGCGGCGCCGAGCTCGCGCGCCACCCCGATGATCGCCGTGGTCTCGAGGAAGGCGCCGGTCATGCCGACGTGGATCGCGGGCAGGATCGGGTTACCAATAATCTTCGGCGAGAACGGCATCGTCAGCGTGCCGTCGTCGTTGACGCGGATGCCGAGGCAGCGCGCGAACGGGCTGCGGGCGAATGGGCCATCCGGATCCTCCGGCGCCTCCAGGGTCGGGATGCTGCGCGAGTCCATCCTGCGGTCGGCGAGCATGTTGGTGCGGTTGGCGCCGATCATGAAGCAGGCGGTCGCGGTCGCGACCGGATCGTCCTCGGACTCCTGATACGCCGTCGAGCGCACGAAGGCGATCGAGCGCGTGGTGCGGTAGCAGATCGAATGCGCCTTGATGTCGAGGCCCGGCGTCGCCGGCTTCTGATAGTCGATACGCAGGTCGAGGGTTGCGATCGCGCGCGTGCCGTCGAGCGCGAGCTGCACAGCCATGCCGCAGCTCTCGTCCAGCATCGCGGTGACGACGCCGCCATGCAGCACCCCGGTCTCGGTGTCGCCGACGAAGACGGGACGGTAGGGCAGGCTGGACCAGGCCTCGCCGGGTGCGAAGCGGTCGAGCTGGAGTCCACTGATATGGCCGTAATCGGAGCGGCGGCCCTTGATGGCCTCGGCGAGCTCCTCGAACGGGAGTGTGGCAGGCAGGCTTGGCGTCGATGAGCTGGACATGGCGATGTTCTAGACCAGTGCCGGGCGCCGCGCAAAACCCCGAATACGCGTCGTGTGCCAGGTCCGCCGGCGGTTGGGCCTCGACAGGGCGGGCCGAAGCGCCGATGGTGGGCGCCTCGTTCGTTCGACTAGCCGCAAGGAGCGCTTATGGCCGACCCCGAAACACCCGGCACCAATCAGGGGCCGGTCACCATTTCGAGCTCGAGCTCCGAGCGGGCGCCGATCATCTATTTCGACGGTGCGTCCTGTTTCGGCCATCACAACGGCGCGATCCAGATCGAGCTCGCCGCGAACTTGCTGATGCCGGTTGGCGCCGCGGTCAGGGTCGACGTGATCCAGACCGCGCACTTGCGTTGCAGCGTGGCCGCGGCGCTTGCCTTGCGCGAAGCGCTCGACAAGGCGCTCGCGATGTACAAGCAGGGGCAGCAGCAGCCGAATGAGGAGATCCCGGCGGTGAAGAACTGAGGCGGCATCGCGTCGCATGTCGCCGCGATCGCAGCTCCTCAGCTCACATGCACCTTCGGCTTCCTGCCGCCGTTCCACTTGCCGTCGAGCGCGCGCTCGATCTGGGCGGCGAGTTGCAGGAGCAGGCCGTCATTGGCCTGCTTGGCGATCGCCTGGATGCCGAGCGGCAGGTCGTGGTCCTGGGTTGCCATCGGCATCGAGATCGCCGGCATGCCGCAGAGATTGGCGAGCGGCGTGAAGGCGAAGAAGCGCCAGAGATTGCCGAACCAGTCGAGCACATCGGGATTGTCGGAGATGGTGAGATATTCCCTGGTGCCGACCTTTGGCGTCGGCAGCGCGGTGATCGGCGTCAGGATCACGTCCCATTGCTCGAAGAACGCGCCGAAGCCGCGTGACGTCGTGTTGAACACGCCCTGCATCTTCGCCCGCTCGGCGAAGCTCGTGTGCCGGCCGGCTTCCCAGATCCTGATGTTCATGGGCTCGATCAGATCTTCCGGCGGCTTTTCGAGTCCGCGCGCGGCGAGCATGTTGGAGATCACCACCGCGAAATTCGAGATGTAGCAGGTCGTCTGCGCCGCGAACGCGGCGCGGAAATCGAGCTCGGGCAGCGCATAGTCGACGTGATGACCGAGGCCTTCCAGGAAGCGGCCGGTTTTCTCCAGCTCGGCCGCGATCTCAGGCGTCGCGGTGTAGTCGCCCCATGTGTGCGACAGCGCGATGCGAAGCTTGCCGGGATCGCGCTTGATCATCTCGGAATAGGGCTGCGCCGTGGTCCAGAACGGCATGAACTCGCCGGGCGCAGGCCCGCGGGCGTGATCGACGAAGGCGGCGGTGTCGCGCACCGAGCGCGACTGGCAGCCCTGGATCGACACGAGCCCGGTGAGGTCGGACATGTGCGGGGCGAGCGAGAACACGCCGCGCGAGACCTTCAGCCCGATATTGCCGTTGACGCCGGCGGGAATGCGGATCGAACCGCCGCCGTCGGTCGCATGCGCGATCGGCACCACGCCGGCGGCAACCATCGCGGCGCTGCCCGCCGACGAGCCGCAGGTGGTGTAGTCGCTATTCCAGGGATTGCGCGTGACGTAGACGGCCGGATTGTCGGCCGAGCTGCACACGCCGAATTCCGGCGTGGTGGTGCGCCCGATCAGGTTCAGTCCGGCCTGACGGAATTTGCCGGTCAGGAACGTATCAGCGGCGGCGCGATTGCCGCGCATCAGCAGCGAGCCCATCTCCTGGAGCCGGCCCTTCATGGTCGGCCCGAGATCCTTCATCAGGAAGGGCAGGCCGGCGAACGGGCCGGCGAGGTTGGCACCGTCCCTGGCCGGGTCGGCGATTACGTCCTCGAACAGCTCGACCACGCCCGACAGCGCCGGATTGACCTTGGCGACGGCAGCAGTGGCCTGGCGGGCCAGGTCCTTCGGCGTCAGCTCGCCCTTGCGGACGCGCGCCGCCAGCCCCACGCCATCGTGCTGCGCCCACTCGTTCCAGCTCATCGGCAAAGTCATGAAATTCAAATCCCTAGATGCGACGTTCCTTCCTTTCGCATGGACCCTGCGTGAATCAACTGAGCCGGCGCGAAGGGCAGGGTTGCATGGGGCGGAGAGGTCGCACGACCAGGGAGGCCGGCCGTCTCAATCCGATAGTCGCGCGATCACCGCAACCGGCCCGCCGCCCGCAGGGCCCTGATGCTCGGCCCCGCCGGAGACGTAGACCGCGCCGGTGCCGGCAAGGCCTGCGATCAGGCCGCCGACCGCGGCGCGGGCGTGGCGCGTCGAGCTGATGTCGGTGTCCTCCAGCATGGTGTGGCGAAAGCCGCGCACGCTGCCATCAGGCGAGGCCTCCGCCTTGGCGAAGATGTTGACGAGCTCGCGGCCGGCTTTTGCTTGCGGCGCGACGCCAAGCCCGACGCTCTGCAGCGCCGACGTCACGGCGGCGGCGTCGATCGCGTCGCTCATCACGGCGTGGCCGATCTCGAATTCGCTGACCGATGCCGCCGAATTGCCGAGCACGATGACGACGTTGTGCATCAGCTCGATTCCGGCCGAGGTGGACGCCACCTTGGAGAACAGATCGTAGCGGCGCAGCACGTCCCCGTCGCTGATGTCGGAGCCGGTCTCGCCGAGCGCGACCGCAACGCCGAGCGCGGAGGCGCCGCGCGAATAGGCCATCGAGCCGTAGGCGCTGGTCGTCGCCGTCTTGTGGCCGCGTGTGCTTGCGGCCTCGACGCGATCGCTGGTGAGCAGCGGGCACTTGATCTGCACGAAATGGACGTCGGCGGGGTCGGCGATGCCGGCGTCCGCCATCGCGGCCTTCACGGCCTCGGCCGTCTCCGCGATCTGCGCGGCGCGTCCGAGTTCCTCGGGCAGGAAGTCCCGCGTGTGCGCCATGCCGATGCTCAGGCGCTTGCCTGACAAGCCCGCCGGCCGCCGCTCGACCTCGCGGCGCGTGAACACGGTGATGTGCGGGCTGAGCACGCCTTCGGTGCCACCCGACATCACGAAGGCGATGCGCTGCTCGACCTCCTCCGGGGACAGGCTGAGCTGTGGCGCCAGAGCCGTGCACAGTGCGGCAACGGCATATTCCCGGGTAAAGTCGTTGACGCCGCCATTGCCCTCGGTCTTGCCGAGGATCGCCAGGATCTCCCTCGGATCGATCGCGCCGGCGCCGATCATGGCCATGAGGCCGGAGACGTCGCCTGGGCCCTTGGTGACGATCTTGATGACGCCGACCGATGTCGTCCGCATGACTGGTCCTCAGAGTTCGGTGGTCCGGCGGTGCAAACAGCCGTTGAACCGGGGCGCATGTCAAGCCACTGGCCGCAACCTTTCATCTGTCATCCTGAGGTGCGAGCCCTGCGGCGCAACGCGTCGCTGGGCGAGCCTCGAAGGATGCACGGCCCGGCTGTATCTCGGCCGTTCATCCTTCGAGGCTTCCTCCGCAGCGCTATGCGCGCTGCGGCGTGCGCACCTCAGGATGACGGGGCTGCTATTTTGGTCCGGCGCAACGCAACAGAGGAGCCTTCGCCATCCCCACGATTGTGGCGAGATCGCATCGGTTCGACAAAAAAATCGTCTGTCGACGGTTGCGCGCGGCACCTTGATGAATCAACCTCGGTTGGTCCATAAGCGGCGTCCCGCGACCGGATTTCGGTTTGCGTCGCGTGCTTGGAGAGAGGATTCTCGCGTGGCAAATATCAACCAGAAAATTGCGCAGGAGCTTGGGGTACGGGCGGAACAGGTCGAGGCGACGGTGACGTTGCTCGACGGCGGCGCCACGGTTCCCTTCATCGCCCGCTACCGCAAGGAAGCGACCGGTGCGCTCGACGACGCGCAATTGCGCACCCTGGAGGAGCGCCTGGGCTACCTGCGCGAGCTCGAAGACCGCCGCAAGGCGATCCTCGAATCGGTCCGCGAGCAGGGCAAGCTCGATGCCGCACTCGAAGCCACGATCATGGCCGCCGACAGCAAGGCGCGCCTGGAAGACATCTATCTGCCGTTCAAGCCGAAGCGCCGCACCAAGGCCGAGATCGCCAAGGAAGCCGGTCTCGAGCCGCTCGCCAATCAACTGATGGCGGAACCCGGCAACGATCCCAAGGTCGTGGCGGAAGGCTTCATCAACGCCGAGAAGGGTGTGGCTGACGCCGCCGCCGCACTCGACGGCGCCCGCGCCATCCTGGTCGAACGGTTTGACGAGGACGCCGATCTGATCGGTGCCTTGCGCGAGGAGATGTGGACCAATGCGCGCATGGCCTCCAAGGTGCGCGATGGCAAGAAGACCGAGGGCGAGAAATTCGCCGACTATTTCGAGTTCTCCGAGCCGCTGACCGGGCTGCCGTCGCACCGCATCCTGGCGATGTTCCGCGGCGAGAAGGAAGAAATCCTCGATCTGCAGATTCAGGCCGAGGCGGAAGCGCCGCCGCCGGGCGTGCCGAGCGCCTACGAATTGAAGATCATGAAGCGGTTCGGCATCGCCGACCTCAAGCGCGCCGGCGACCGCTGGCTGATCGACACCGTGCGCTGGGCCTGGCGCACCAAGATCCAGGTGCATCTCAACATCGACCTGCGCATGCGGCTGTGGAATGCGGCCGAGACCGAGGCCGTGCGCGTGTTCGCGTCCAATTTGCGCGACCTGCTGCTGGCCGCGCCCGCCGGCACCCGCGTCACCATGGGGCTCGATCCCGGCTACCGCACCGGCGTCAAGGTCGCCGTCACCGACGCGACCGGCAAGGTCGTCGATACCGCCGTGATCTATCCGCACGAGCCGCAGCGGCAGTGGAACGAGTCGCTCGCGATCCTCGGCAAGCTAGCGCTGAAGCACCGTGTCGAGCTGATCGCGATCGGCAACGGCACGGCCTCGCGCGAAACCGATAAGCTCGCAGGCGATCTCGTCAAGGGCCTGGCCGAGCTGAAGATGAACAAGATCGTGGTGTCGGAGGCCGGCGCGTCGGTCTATTCGGCCTCGGCCTTTGCCTCGGAGGAACTGCCCGGTCTCGACGTCACCCTGCGCGGCGCGGTCTCGATCGCGCGGCGGCTCCAGGATCCGCTTGCCGAGCTCGTCAAGATCGAGCCGAAGGCGATCGGCGTCGGCCAGTATCAGCACGACCTCGGCCAGGCCAAGCTCGCCAAGTCGCTCGATGCCGTGGTCGAAGACTGCGTGAACGCCGTCGGCGTCGACGTCAACACCGCCTCGGCGCCGCTGCTCGCGCGCGTGTCGGGCGTGGGTTCGGGCCTTGCGCAGAGCATCGTGGCACATCGTGACGCCAATGGCCCGTTCAAGTCGCGAAAGGCGCTCAAGGACGTGCCGCGGCTCGGGCCGAAGGCGTTCGAGCAGTGCGCGGGCTTCTTGCGTATTCTCGGCGGCGAGGATCCGCTCGATGCCTCCGGCGTGCATCCGGAAGCCTATCCAGTGGTGCGCCGGATTCTCAGCGCCACCAAGAGCGACATCAAGGCGCTGATCGGCAGCAGCGAGATCGTGCGCACGCTGAAGCCGAAGGATTTCGTCGATGAGACCTTCGGTCTGCCGACCGTCACCGACATCCTGCGCGAGCTCGAAAAGCCCGGCCGTGACCCCCGTCCGGCGTTCAAGGCCGCCGTGTTCAAGGAAGGTGTCGAGGAGATCAAGGATCTCAAGAAGGGCATGATCCTCGAGGGCACCGTGACCAACGTCGCCGCCTTCGGCGCCTTCGTCGACATCGGCGTGCACCAGGACGGTCTCGTGCACATCTCGGCGATGTCGAAGACCTTCATCAAGGATCCGCGCGAGGTGGTGAAGCCCGGCGACATCGTCAAGGTGAAGGTGCTGGACTTCGAGGTCGCCCGCAAGCGCATCTCGCTGACCCTGCGGCTCGACGACGAGGTCGGCGCCAAGAAGGACGCCCCCGGCATGCAGCGCGACAATGGCGCGCGCAATCCATCCCGCATGACCTCGTCGGCGCCGCGCAAGCAGGACTCCTCCGGCGGCGGCGCGCTCGCCGAAGCCCTGCGCCGCGCGGCGGAGAAGAACAACGGTAAGCGGGCGTGAGGCTCTATCTGAACCTCTCCCCGCTCTTTGCGGGGAGAGGTCGGAAAGCCTCCGCGAGTTGAGCTCGTCGACGTACGGCGAATTCTACCCACGTCGTCATTGCGAGCCAACGGGTCCGCGCAAAGCGCGGCCCGATGACAGGCTCCGCGAAGCAATCCAGACTGGCTCCGCCTGGACGGTCTGGATTGCTTCGTCACATCAGCGCAAAATTGCTTCGCAATTTTGTCGCGAGCTCCTCGCAATGACGAGGAGAGGTCGCCGGTCCGCCTCCCTAACACCCGCGTCAGAATCTGGCGCATTTGTAAGTTGAAGGTGAGGGCGCATTTTCCTCATCTGATCCCCTGGAGCGGCGCGACCGTCGCCGCGACAAGGAGGATATTCAGATGAACAGCAGGCTTCTCACCGGCATCGTCGCGGCGGCCATGGCTGCGACGTTGGCGGTCGCTTCGCCCGTTCTCGCCCGAGGTGGTGGCTTCGGCGGCGGAGGACATGGCGGCTTTGGCGGCGGTGGCCACTTCGGTGGTGGCGGCATGCATGTCGGTGGTGGCGGCATGGGTGGCGGGGGCATGCGAGTTGGCGGGATGGGCGGCGCTCATTCCGGTGGTGCCCGCTTCGTCGGTTCGCCAATGGCCGCCCACGCCGCCATTGGACCTCGCTTTGCCGCGGCTCCGCTAGCGACCCGCGCCGCCTTCGGGCCGCGCTTCGCCGGCGCGGGCTGGCACGGCAGGCCCTTCATCGGCCGCCACGCCTTCTTCCGGCACCACCATCGCTTCTTCTTCGGAGCACCCTTCGTCTACGCTGGCTACTACGACGGTTGCTGGCGCAGGAGCTGGACGCCCTATGGGTGGCAATGGGTCAATGTGTGCGGAGACTATTGGTAGTCGCATCGCCGTACCGCACCATTGTCGCGATCGCCATCAGGCGGTTCCGCTCAGCCCCGGAACGGGATAGTCTGGTGGCGATCGTCGCGTGGAGTTTTGCATGACCGGAGGTCACCGCCGCATCCTGGTCGTCGAGGACGATCCGGAAACCGCAGGCCAGCTCGTCGAAGAGTTGACGACCTCCGGCTATGAGGTCGATCTCGCCGCCACGGGGCGCGAAGCCCTGAGCCAGGGCGCCGCGCGCGACTATGCCGTGATCACGATCGACCGCATGCTGCCCGACATCGACGGCATCGCCGTGATGCGCCAATTGCGCGACGACGGCATCGCCGCGCCCTTCCTGATCATTTCGGCGCTCGGCGAGGTTGACGACCGCGTGCGCGGCCTGCGCGCCGGCGGGGATGACTATCTCGTCAAGCCGTTCTCCTTCGTCGAGCTGCTTGCGCGGCTGGAGGCACTCGGCCGCCGCAGCGAGACCATCGCCAAGGAGACGCTGCTGCGGGTCGGCGACCTCGCCATCGACCTGATCGCGCGCAACGCCAGCCGCCGCGGCCGCAAAATTCCGCTGCTGCCGCGCGAGTTTCAGCTGCTCGAATATCTCGTCCGCAACGAGGGCCGCGTCGTCTCGCGCGCGATGCTGCTCCAGCACGTCTGGGACCTGCATTTCGATCCCTCCACCAACATCATCGACGTCTATGTCGGGCGCGTCCGCCGCAAGGTCGACGATGCCCAGGCCTATCCGCTGATCCATACCATCCGCGGCATCGGATATTGTCTCCGTGCTCCTGGCTAAGACGCTTCGTTCCTCGACCTTCCGCCTGGCGCTGATCGCGATCGCGGCGTTCGGGCTGATCGTCGCGGCGATCATGGCTTATGTCTATTTCGGCACGCTCGCCTATGTCGAGAGCCGGCTCGGCTCCGCCGGCGATCACGACGGCTTCACCGGCACGATCGAACTCGCCATGGTCGCGGTCGCGGTGCTGCTCCTGGTGCTCGCCGGGCTCGCAGCCGTGCTGGTGACCCGGCGCACGGTGGGGCGGATCGAGGAGATCAACGCCACCAGTAGCGCCATCATGCTGTCCGGTCTCGACCGCCGTATTCCCTTGCGCGGCAGCCACGACGAGTGGGACCGCGTCGCCGAAAACCTCAACCAGATGCTCGACCGCATCGAGACGCTGATGGGCGAGGTCAAGCAGGTCAGCGACAACGTCGCCCACGATCTGCGCACCCCGCTGACGCGCATGCGCGGCCGGCTGGAAAAGGCCTATCATACTCCGCGCAACAGCGAGGCAGATGCCGTGCTGATCGGCGACACCATCGCCGATCTCGACGCCGTGCTCGGCATGTTCGCCTCCATCACCCGGATCTCGGAGATCGAGACCCGCGCCCGCAGGAGCGCCTTCCGCGCGCTTGATCTCGCCGAGATCGCCGGCGAGGTCGTCGAGCTCTACGACGCCGCCGCCGAGCAGGTTTCGACGCGTCTCAGCCTCGGCGGCGACCGCGAGGTCGCGATCACGGGCGACCGCGACCTGCTGTTCGATGCCGTCGCCAATCTCGTCGACAACGCGATCAAGCACGGCTGCAAAGGCGGGCAGGTGGCGGTGACCTGCCGCAGCGGCGATGGCGGCGCCGTGATCGCGATCGCCGACGACGGTCCGGGCATTCCGGCCGACCAGCGCGATCACGTCTTCAAGCGGTTCTACCGGCTCGAACAGAGCCGTTACACGCCGGGCAACGGCCTGGGCCTCAGCCTCGTCGCCGCGGTCGCGCGCCTTCATGGCGCCGAGATTGCGCTGCATGACAATGCGCCGGGCCTGACGGTCCAGCTCCGGTTTCCGCCGCCAGCGCAGCCCGGCACCCAACTTGCATGATCGCACGCGTACCGAGTGGAAGTCCTGCAATGTCCCGCCTGCCAGATCTCGTCATCACCAATGCCCGCACGCGCGGCCGCGAGATCGTCGACATTGCGATCACCGATGGCGTGATCACCGCGATCGGCAACCGGCTCGATCCCGGTGCACAGGCCTTTGTCGATGCCAAAGGCGGCCTGGTGACGCCGGCCTTTGTCAATCCGCACCTGCACCTCTGCAAGGTCTGGACCCTGCCGATGATGTCGGAGGCGGCGCTCGAGGCCTATCAGGGCGGCGGCATGAGCGAGGCGGCGAAGGCGGTCGATCTCGCCGCGGTGGTGAAGAGCAATTACGACGCGTCCTGGATCGTCCCGAACGCACGGCGCGCGGTGGCGCTCGCCGCGCTTCACGGCAATCTCCACATCCGCGCCTTCGCCGATGTCGACACCAAGGCCCGGCTGGAGGGCGTCAAGGCGCTGCTCGCGATCCGCGAGGAGTTTCGCGGCATCGTCGACATCCAGGTCGTGGCTTTCCCGCAGGACGGCCTGTTTCGCGAGCCCGGCGCCGACGGCCTGATGCGCAAGGCGATGGCGCTCGGGGCCGACGTCGTCGGCGGGATTCCCTGGATCGAAGCCGATGAAGAGGACATGCGCCGCCATGTCGCGTTCTGCTTCGACCTCGCGGCCGAACACGGCGCCGAAATCTCGATGCTGCTGGACGACGTCGGCGACGCCAACATGCGCACGCTCGACATGATGGCGCGCGCGGTGATCGCGCGCGGCGTCGAGGGCCGGGCGCTCGCCCATCATTGCCGGGCGATGGCGCTCTATCCCGAGAACTATCTCCGCGAGCTGATGGTGCTGCTCGGAAAGGCCCGTGTCAGCGTCGTCAGCAATCCGCACAACGGTCCGCTCCATGCGCGGGTGAAGGAATTGCTGGGTGCGGACATCAATGTCTGCCTCGGCCAGGACGACATTTCCGATGCCTATTATCCGTTCGGCCGCAACAACATGCTGGAGGTGGCGTTCCTCGCCTCGCATCTGTTGTGGATGACGAAGAAGAGCGAGTTCGAGACGCTCTACGACATGATCACCACGCGCGCCGCCACGGCGACCTCGAGCGCTATGGCCTCGGGCTCGGCTGCGCGGCCAATCTGGTCGTGCTCGAGCAGGCCGACGTCACCGAGGCCCTGCGCTTCCACGCCCCGCCCAGCATCGTGATCAGCCATGGCCGCGTCGTCGATACCGACCGCATGCGCGCCCTGGCGCAGACCGCGGTCGGCGATTGATCCGCGCCGCTCAGAGCTCGATCACGCCGCGGCGCGCGGCATGCGCCACCGCATCGGTGCGGCCGGTGGCGTCCAGCTTGTCGAGCAGCGAGCCGACATGGAATTTCACGGTGTGCACGGAGATGCCGAGCTGGCGCGCGATCATCTTGTTGGAGGCGCCCTCGGCCATCAACGCCAGCACGTCGAGCTCGCGCTGCGTCAGTGCGATGTCCTCAGGTCTTGCGCGCGGATCGCGGGCAACGACCGTGGCGGCGGCCCGCTCGCCGGGCGCGGCAAGGCGCAGCCCGGCGACATTGCCGAGCAGCGCAGCCAGGCGATCGGCGAGAGCGGCATCGTCGATCTCCAGGGACAGCAGGATCTCCGGCAGCTTGTCCTCGCTCACGCCTCCGGCCTCTCGCCGACCGTGACCTTGAAGTTGACCGGCTCGCCGCCGCGGCGCACCGCGACATCGACCACGGTGCCGACGCTCGCAGGTCCCAGCGTTCGCGACAGCGCGCGCACGCCGGACAGTTTCTGGTCGTTGACCGCCACGATCACATCGCCCTGGCGTATGCCGGCCGCCGCCGAAGGCCCGGCCTTGTCGACACTCATCACCATCGCGCCGATACCGTCGTCGAGCCGCACCGGCTGGAGTCCGAGCCCGAGATACCCGCGCGCGATGCGGCCGCGCGCCTCTAACTGCGGCGCGATACGCTCGATCGTCGCCGTCGGGATCACCAGCACGCGCCGCGGTCCGAGCACAGCCATGCCGAAAGCTTCACCCGTCGCATCGAGCGCGAGGCCGCCTTCCTGGCCGGGACGCAGGCGAACGTCGAGCTCGATCCGCGCATCGATGTCGCCGCCGCGCAAGGAGCGCCAGCTCCTGCCGGACGCCGACACCATGCCGAGCGCGGCGCTCGGCGCATCACGGTTGGTGGCCACGACAACCGACAGGGTGCCGAGGGGCGGGACCGTCGCGGCCAGCTTGACCGGCGCGACGCCAATCTCGGCACGCAGCAGCGCGATGTCGGTCGTATGGTCGCGGCCGGCGATCGTGGCGGCGACCCGGCTGCCGTCGGGGAGGCCGATCTCGACCTCGCCCTCGTCGGCCAGCGCCTCGTCGGCGGTGACGATCAGGCCGGGCTTCCAGACGAAGCCGGCCGCGCGGGAGCGATGCGAATGCACGGAGACGACGGAGGGCGCTGTACGCGCCACGACGTCCGCGAGCGCGGACGACAGTGAAGACAGAGGAGTTGGGGCGGTCATGGCGGTCTCCTGTAAGTTGTCCTCAATCTGGGATGTCGCGGGCGATTGCGAAACTGCCCGGGTGGCCAGGACAGAGCCGGCGCCGGCCGACGAACATGTGATTGGGAGCCGCTCACGGGAACGTGTAGCAATCCAGAAATTGCGCCGCACGGCCTTAAACGCTTCCAGCGAGCCCTGACCGATGACCATCGACCTCACCCGCCGCACCCTGCTTCAACTTGCCGGCGCCACCTCGCTCGCGATGGCTGCCGCTGCTGCTGCACGCGCCGAGGGCACGGCGCAAGGCACCGGGCCGACCTATGCCAGCCGCACGCCGATGCGGGTCGGCATGGTGACGCTCCGGGTAAAGAATCTCGACACGGTTGCCGACTACTACCGCGACGTGATCGGGCTGGCCGTGATGGAGCGCTCGGCGACAGTTGCAAAGCTGGGCACGGCCGGCATCACGCTGCTCGTGCTCGAGGCGCGTCCCGATGCCGCGATCGAGCCGCGCAATGCCGCCGGCCTCTACCACACCGCCTTCCTGATGCCGACCCGCAAGGACCTCGCGCGCTGGGTGGTGCATGCCGCCTCGCATCGCGTGCCGCTGTCGGGCTTTGCCGATCATCTCGTCAGTGAATCCGTCTATCTCGACGATCCCGAAGGCAACGGCATCGAGGTCTATGCCGACCGCGATCCCTCGCAATGGCAGTGGAGCGAGGGCAGCGTGAAGATGGCGACCGACGAGCTCAACATCCCCGACCTGCTGTCGCTGACCAACACGCGCGTTCCCGACTACGCCAAGGCGCCGGACGGAATGCGCATCGGCCACATGCATCTGCGCGTCGGCGATCTCGCGCAGGCGGAAAGCTTCTACCACGGCACGGTCGGCCTCGACCCGACCCGCAAGCGCAATGGTGCCGCGTTCCTGTCGTCGGGCCGCTATCACCATCACCTCGGCATGAATGTCTGGCAGAGCCAGGGCGCCGGCCAGCGCGACGATCAGACCACGGGTCTTGCCTGGTTCTCGCTGGTGATGGCCAAGCAGGACATTCTCGCCGCCCAGGTGGAGCGCCTGCGCAAGGGCGGTACGCAAGTTACGGCGCTTGCGGACGGTGTGGAGGCGATCGACCCCTGGGGCACGCGGGTGCGGCTGCTCAGGGTTTGATCGCCTGCGCAGGCATTGCTAAGACCCGTCAGGTGCAAACCAGTTTCCGGGGCCCCCTGACATGCCCGATTTCCACGGTGTCTTCCCCTATCTCGTCTCGCCCGTCGATGCCGACGGCGCGGTGCGCAGGAACGTGCTCGCGAAACTCTGCGGCGACCTGATTGGCGCCGGCGTTCATGGGCTGACGCCGCTCGGCTCGACCGGCGAATTCGCCTATCTCAATGCCGCGCAGCGGACGGCAATCGTGCAGACCACCATCGAGGCCGCGAAGGGCCGCGTGCCCGTGGTGGCCGGTGTGGCCTCCACCTCGACGGCCGATGCGGTGGCGCAGGCGAGGGCCTATCAGAAGCTCGGCGCCGACGGCATTCTCGCGATCCTGGAGGCCTATTTCCCGCTCGCCGACGCCCAGGTCGAATCCTACTTCCGCGCCATCGCGGATGCCGTAGACATTCCCGTCGTCATCTACACCAACCCGCAATTCCAGCGCTCCGACCTCACCCTCGACATCATCGCGCGCCTCGCCGGGCATCCGCGCATCGGCTACATCAAGGACGCCTCCACCAACACCGGCCGGCTGCTCTCGATCATGAACCGCTGCGGCGATTCCTTGCGGGTGTTCTCGGCCTCCGCCCACATTCCGGCCGCGGTAATGCTGATCGGCGGGCTCGGCTGGATGGCCGGACCTGCCTGCATCATCCCGCGCCAGAGCGTGGCGCTCTACGACCTCTGCCGGGCCGGCCGCTGGGACGAGGCCATGGCGCTCCAGCGCAGGCTGTGGCGCATCAACGAGGCCTTCGCCCGCTTCAACCTCGCCGCCTGCATCAAGGCCGGCCTTTCGATCCAGGGCTACGACGTCGGCGACCCCATCCAGCCGCAGGCCGCGCTGACGGCCGACGCGCGCAAGGTGGTGGAAGCGGCGCTCAAGGAGCTGGCATAGCCGTCATTCCGGGGCGATGCGCAGCATCGAACCCGGAATCTCGAGATTCCGGGTCTGGTCCTTCGGACCATCCCGGAATGACGATTCCAACGGCATGACGAATGTGTGGGTTCATCGCCCAAAACCGCGGCTGGTATGCCCCCGGTCGATCCGCTAAAAGGCTGCCCGCAGTTTCGAAAAGACCTCGAGGACCCCACGGAATGAACATTCTTCCCGGCAATTTGCGTTTCGGAGCGGGCCAGCCCGTCAAGCGTTTGGAAGACCTGAGGCTGCTGACCGGGAAGGGGCAATTCATCGACGACAAGCCGCAAGACGGCGCGCTGTGGTTGCACGTGCTGCGCTCGCCGCATGCGCACGCCAGGATCGTTTCGATCGACACCAGCGCGGCGGCCGCGATGCCCGGCGTCACCGCGATCTACACCGGCGCGGATCTCGTCAAGGACGACGTCGGCAGCATTCCGACGCTGAGCATCTTCAAGCGCCCCGACGGCAAGCCGATGACGGTGCCGCCGCGCCGGCTGCTCGCCCATGAGATCGTGCGTTACACCGGCGAGGCGGTGGCGGCGGTGGTGGCGGCCTCCCGCGCGGAAGCGCAGAGCGCGGCCGAGGCGATCGTGGTCGAATACGACGTGCAGCCGGCGGTGGTCGACCCGGTCGAGGCGGTGAAGCCCGGCGCGCCCGTGGTGTGGCCCGAGGCGCCCGACAACATCGTCGGCGCGATGGCTTACGGCGATGCCGCCAAGGTGGACGAGGCCTTCGCCAAGGCCGCGCACACGGTCGAGCTCGACATCGTCAGCCAGCGCCTCGTGCCCTCCGCGATGGAGCCGCGCTCGACCATCGCCGAGATCGACAAGAAGACCGGACGTCTCCTGCTGCATGTGCAGTCGCAGACGCCGGCCTCGACCCGCGACGTGCTGGCGGAAGCCGTGCTCAAACGGCCCAAGGACAGCGTGCGCGTGCTGGTCGGCGACATCGGCGGCGGCTTTGGCCAGAAGACTAACCTCTATCCCGAGGACGGTATCGTCGCCTACGCCGCGACCAAGCTGAACAAGAAGATCCGCTGGCGCGGCGACCGCACCGACGAGTTCGTCGGCGGCACCCACGGCCGCGACCTCACCTCGACCGCGTCCTTCGCGCTGGACGAGAAGGGCAAGGTGCTGGCCTATCGCGTCAAATCGATCGGCTGCACCGGCGCCTATTCCTCGGGTGCGGCGAACATCATCCCGCTGGTGCTCGGGCCGTTCGTGCAGACCGGCGTCTACGACCTGCCGCTGGTGCATTTCGAGGTGAAGTCGGTGATGACGCATACCGCGCCGGTCGGCGCCTATCGCGGTGCGGGCCGGCCCGAGGCGGTCTTCATCGTCGAGCGCCTGTTCGACGCCGCCGCGCGAAAGATCGGCATGGATCCGCGCGCGATTCGCAAAGCCAACTACATCAAGCCGGCGCAGCTGCCCTACACCAACGCGGCGGGTCAGGTGTACGATTCCGGTGCCTTCGCCCACATGCTCGATCGTGCCGTGAAGCTTGCGGACTGGGACGGCTTCGCCGCGCGCAAGAAGGCCGCGAAGAAGAAGGGCCTGCTCTACGGCCGCGGGCTCACCTCCTACATCGAATGGACCGGCGGCCGCGCCCATACCGAGAAGGTCAGCCTGCACGCGACCTCGCAGGGCCGCGTCGTTCTGCATTCCGGCACCATGGCGATGGGGCAGGGGCTGCAGACCACCTACACCCAGATGATCGCCGACACGCTGGGCATTGCCATGGACAAGATCGATGTCGTCCAGGGCGATACCGATCTGGCGATGGGTTTTGGCAGCGTCGGCTCGCGCTCGCTGTTCGTCGGCGGCACGGCCGTGGCCGTCTCGTCGAGTGACCTGATCCAGAAGGCGCGCGAGAAGGCGGCGAACGTGCTGGAGACCTCGATCGAGGACATCGAATATCAGGGCGGCATGCTCACCGTGGTCGGCACCGACCGCCGCATCAGCCTGTTCGAACTTGCCGAGAAGGAGAGCGGCGCAAAACTCAGCGTCGATTCCGAAGGCGAGGTCGACGGTCCGAGCTGGCCGAACGGCACGCATATCTGCGAGGTCGAGATCGACCCCGAGACCGGCGTCTCCCGCGTCGTGCGCTACACCACCGTCGACGATGTCGGCGTTGCCGTGAACCCGATGCTGGTGACGGGGCAGATCCATGGCGGCGTCGCGCAGGGAATCGGCCAGGCGCTCTATGAAGGCGTCTCCTACGATGCCGACGGTCAACTCCTCACCGCGAGCTATCAGGATTACTGCATCCCGCGCGCCGACGACGTGCCGCCGATCGTGGTGACGTTGGACGATTCCGCGCCCTGCCGCACCAATCCGCTCGGCGCCAAGGGTTGCGGCGAATCCGGCGCCATCGGCGGCCCGCCCTGCGTCACCAACGGCGTGATGGACGCACTCGCCGAGCTCGGCATCACCCAGCTCAACACGCCCTTGACGCCGCAGAAGATCTGGCAGGCGATCAGGGACGCGAAGGTGGGTTAATTGTAGCCTGCGCTGCTGCGGCAATTTCAGCTCGTCGTCCCGGCGAAGGCCGGGACCCATACCCACCGAGCGGAATTTGGCGAAGATCGGTAATTGCCAGCTTCGCGCCACACCTCTTCCCGGCGTATGGGTCCCGGCCTTCGCCGGGACGACAGCGAGTGTGTGGCGCCAGCTTGTGGCTCAAATCCCCAGCATCATCTTCGCAATGATGTCGCGCTGGATCTCGGACGTGCCGCCGAAGATCGTGTAGGCCCGGCCGTTGAGATATTCCGGCACCACCGTCAGCATCTCCTCGGGCGTCGCCGGCTCGCGGTTGAGCTTGTAGAGCGGGCGCATCGGCTCGACGGCGAGGGCGTCGTGGCCGATCACGTCGGCGCCCAGCCGCGTCACGGCCTGGCGGATCTCGCTGTTGCGCAGCTTCAGGATCGACGACACCGCGCCGGGATTCTGCCCGGTCTGGAGCGCCGAGAGCACGCGCAGCTCGGTCATCTCCAATGCGTCGATGTCGACCTCGACCTCGGAGATGCGGGTCGCGATATCGGGACTGTCGATGGCGCGGCCGGTCAGGTCCGACTCGGCAAGGTCCGCGATCGCCTTCAGCCCCTCGCGCAGCTTGGCGGACGCGATGCCCGAGCCGCGTTCGAATTCGAGCAGATATTTGCCGTAGGTCCAGCCCTTGCCTTCCTCGCCGACGCGGTTGGCGACGGGTACGCGCACGTCGTCGAAGAACACCTGGTTGACCTCGTGGTCGCCGCCGATGGTGAGGATCGGGCGCGTCGTGATGCCCGGCGTCTTCATGTCGATCAGGATGAAGCTGATGCCGTCCTGCTGCCGCGGTCCGTCGCCGGTGCGCACCAGCGCGAACATGCGGCTCGCGTGGTGGGCATGCGTGGTCCAGATCTTGGTGCCGTTGATGATGTAGTCGTCGCCCTCGCGCACCGCGCGCGTCTTCAGCGAGGACAGGTCGGAGCCGGAGCCCGGCTCGGAATAGCCCTGGCACCAATAATCCTCGCCGGAGAGAATGCGCGGCAGGTAGAAGTTCTTCTGCTCGGGCGAGCCGAAGCCGATGATGACGGGCCCGACCATCTTGACGCCCATCACGTTGACGTTCGGCACGCCGGCGCGTGCGGATTCGGTCTCGAAAATCCAGCGCTGCGCCGGCGTCCAGTCCGGCCCGCCATATTCGATCGGCCAGCCCGGCGCGCCCCAACCCTGCCTGTGCAGCGCGCGCTGCCAGGCCATGCCGATGTCAGGGTCGGAGAACACCGACGGCGTCAGCGCGGTCGCGCGCTTCATCTCCTCGGTGAGATTTTTGGCGATGAAGCCGCGCACCTCGTCCTGGAAGGCGCGCTCCTCGGCATTGAACGACAGGTCCATGATGCGCTCCCTTCGGTTCAGACCGGCACGCTGGCGCGGCCGAGCCGGGCGTGGCGGGCATAGTGGTGCGCGCTGCCGCCGAACAGCGTGTCGAAGGCGACGAGCCGCTTGAAATAGGCGCCGACCTCGAGCTCCTCGGTGACGCCCATGCCGCCATGGAGCTGGATCGACTGCTCGCCGACGAAGCGCGCGCATTTGCCGATCTTCGCCTTCGCGCCCGAGGCGGCCCGCGCGCGCTCGATCGGCGTGCTGTCTGCCTTCAGCGCGGCGCGCAGCGCCATCGAGCGCGCCTCGTCCACCTGCATCGCCATGTCGGCGAGGCGGTGGCGGATCACCTGGTTGGCGGACAGCGGCCGGCCGAACTGTTTCCGGATCTTGGTATATTCCAGCGTCGTCTCCAGCAGCGTCTGCATGATGCCGACGGCTTCCGCGCCGAGCGCGGCCATGGCGCGATCGACGGCCCATTCGATGGCCGGGAGCGCGTCGCGGACGTCGCCGAGCAGGGCGTCCTCCGGAAGATGCACGTCGGGCAGCTCGATATTGCAGGCGCGCCCGCCACCGAGCCGCGGATAGTCGGTGATCGAGAGGCCCGGCGCCGTTGCCGGCACCAGGAACAGGCCGATCCGCCCCGATGGCCCGCGATGATCGTGAATATGCGCGGACACGATGATCTCGTCGGCGGCATGGCCGTCGAGCACGGCGATCTTGCTGCCGGCAAGGCGCCAGCCCTGCGCGGTCTTGTTGGCGGCGGTCGCGACCTTTGCGAGATCGAACCGCGCTGCGCGTTCGGAATGCGCAAGAGCCAGCTTCAACGATCCGTCCGCGATCTTCGGCAGGCTCGCCTGCTTCTGCGCGGTGCTGCCGCATCGCTCGATCAGCGCGGCTCCGAGCACGACCGTCGCGACATAAGGCTCCGACACCAGTCCGCGGCCGAAGGCTTCCATCAAGATGCCGATCTCGACCGCACCACCGCCGAGCCCATCAAACTCCTCCGGGATCGGCAACGCCAGCCAGCCAAGCTCGGCGAACTGCGCCCAGACCGCCGGGCTGAAGCCGAGCGGGTCGTTCGCCATCTTGCGGCGATGATCGGCATCGTAGCTCTCGGCCACGAAGCGTTCCGCGCTTTCGCGCAGCAGCCGTTGCTCGTCACTGAGATTGAGATCCATGTCGCTACTCCGCGGCCGCCGGCGGCTTGCGCACCGAGGGATGCAGGCCGGATGGATCGACGATCATGCCGAACTCCTGAAGGTTATGGGCGTGACAGAGCTGATGCAGGGCAAAGGCCTGGTCGATTGCGGCCGGCTGACCCATCACGTCGACCGAACGATTGACCGCCTCCTTGGTCAGCTTCAGCGCGAAGGACGGTTTTGATGCGATCCGGCGCGCCAGCTCCAGCACGCGCGATGACAACTCCGCGCGCGGCACGACCTGGTTGACCATGCCGAGCTGATGCGCCTCCTGCGCGCTCCAGCTGTCGGCCGTGAACAGGAATTCCTTGGCCTTGCGCGGGCCGAGCTCCCAGGGATGCACGAACCATTCGACGCCGCAGACGCCCATGGTGACCACGGGATCGCAGAACTGCGCATCGTCGCTGGCGACGATGAGGTCGCAGGCCCAGGCCAGCATCAAGCCGCCGGCGATGCACTTGCCGTGCACCTCGGCGATTACAGGTTTTGCCAGATTGCGCCAACGGCGCGTGATCTGGAGATAGATTTCCTGCTCGCGCGCGAAGCGGCCATGGGCATTGGCTTCGGTGAAGCCGCCCCAATTTCCGATCGGCGGAAAATCGACGCCCGCTTCATTCTTGCTGCCCGGGCGCAGGTCGTGGCCCGAGGAGAAGTGCGGCCCGTTGCCGGCGAGGATGATCACCTTGATCGCGTCGTCCTGCACCGCGGCATCGAAGGCGGCGTTGAGATCGTAGGTCATTTGCAGGTTCTGCGCGTTGCGCGCATCGGGCCGGTTCATCACGACCCGGGCAATCGCCGGCTCCGGCCGCTCCACGAGGATGGTCTCGAACGAGGACATCGCGTTCCCCCTGGCGTTTCCGTTTGGTCTTGTTGTTTTGTTGAGTTGACTATGTTGGCCAGGCATAGGCAAGGGGCTTGCGTCAATCGGCTGCTTTTCGCGCCGCCGGCACAAGATGTCTGGTACCGCGCGCGTTCAATCTGGTAGTTTGCACCGGATTCCACCGGGAGAAATTTGATGCGCAAGATCCTGACCGTGCTGGCGGCGCTGGCCTCGCTCAGCCTCACCAATTGCGGCTACAACGCGATCCAGAGCGAGGACGAGCAGATCAAGGCCAACTGGTCCGAAGTCGTGAACCAGTATCAGCGCCGCGCCGATCTCGTGCCCAACCTGGTCAACTCGGTGAAGGGCTTTGCGCAGCAGGAGAAGGACGTGCTGCTCGGCGTGACCAATGCGCGCGCCAAGGTCGGCAGCATCCAGGCGACGCCGGAGGTGCTGAACGACCCCGCGGCCTTCCAGAAGTTCCAGGCCGCCCAGGGCGAGCTCTCCAGCGCGCTGTCACGCCTTCTGGTCGTCACCGAAAACTACCCGCAGCTCAAGTCGGACGCTCTGTTCAAGGACCTGATGTCCCAGCTCGAAGGCACCGAGAACCGCATCACAGTGGCGCGCAACCGCTACATCAAGGCGGTGCAGGATTACAACGTCACCATCCGCTCGTTCCCGAGCAATCTCACTGCGATGATGTTCGGCTACAAGGAGAAGCCGAACTTCTCGGTGGAGAACGAGAAGGCGATCTCGAACGCACCGAAGGTCGATTTCAATCCGGCGCCTGCGCCGTCGAAGTAAGCGCGTTCAGCCCCGATGCGCACCACATCCTCCGCTGTCATTCCCCGCGAAAGCGGGGAATCCAGTACGCCGCGGCTTCTCCGTGATCCACCGGCGTCTCTGGAATACTGGATCGCCCGGTCAAGCCGGGCGACGACCGCGAGGTTGTGGCGAACGATTGCGGTGTTCGCACTCGTCCTCGCCTTCGCCCTCCCGGCCTTCGCCGACGTCGCCGTGCCGCAGCTCACTGGCCGCGTGGTCGACCAGACCGGAACGCTCTCCAGCAGCGACATTGCCGCGCTCACGCAAAAACTGCGCGACTTCGAGACGCGCAAGGGCAGCCAGGTCGCCGTGCTGATCGTGCCGACCACGCAGCCGGAGACGATCGAGCAGTTCTCGATCCGGGTTGCTGAGGCCTGGAAGCTCGGCCGCAAGAAGGTCGACGACGGCGCGATCCTCGTCGTTGCCAAGAACGACCGGCATCTGCGCATCGAGGTCGGCTACGGCCTCGAAGGTGCGCTCACCGACGTCACCTCGCGGCGGATCATCGACGAGATCATCACACCGAAATTCAGAACGGGCGATTTCAGCGGCGGCATCTCGGACGGCGTCGATCGGATGACCCGCGTCATCGACGGCGAGCCGCTGCCAGTACCTTCGCCGACTGTGAATTTCGGCAATCTGGACGATATCGGGCCGCTCTTCTTCGTGACGGTGTTCGCCTCGATCGGGGTCGGCGGGTTCTTCCGGGCCATGCTGGGGCGGCTGCTCGGATCATTGGCGACCGGAGGCATCATCGCAGCGCTGACCTGGCTCATTCTCGGTTCTTTCGCGCTTGCCATGGTGCTCGGCGTCGCCGGCTTCATCATCGGATTCATCGCCGATGTGGTTTCCGCGATGGGACCAGGCACGGGGTCGTCGCGTCGGGGCTCGTGGTCGAGCGGATCCTCGGGAGGCAGTTGGAGCAGCGGATCGTCGGGCAGCAGCGACAGCGGCAGCTTCAGCGGCGGTGGTGGCAGTTTTGGCGGCGGCGGCGCCTCGGGGAGCTGGTAGCGGTCATGGGCATCAAGCGCATTGCCAGACATCTGGTGCAGCATCATTGGCGGGCAAAGCGAATCTTTCCGCCAAGGGTGCTCAGCCGCATCGAGCAGGCGATCAGGCAGGGTGAGACCACGCATTCCGGCCAGGTCCGCTTCGTCGTCGAAGGTGCGCTTGACGGCGGCCCCCTGTTCCGCAACCAGCCGGCGCGCGAGCGCGCGCTCGACGTGTTCTCGCACCTGCGCGTCTGGGACACCGCGCACAACAACGGTGTCCTCATCTATCTCCTGCTCGCCGACCGCGACGTCGAGATCATTGCCGACCGCGGCATCGACGCGAAGGTGGGCGCGGCGGGCTGGGAGACCATCTGCCGCGCTATGGAGGCGGAGTTCAGGTCCGGCGCGTTCGAGCGCGGCGTGATCGACGGCATCGCGTCGGTGTCGCGCGAACTGGCCAGGCATTTTCCGCCAGGCGGCCCGCATCGCAACGAGCTGCCGGATGCGCCGGTGGTGATGTGACGGACGGGCAGTAATCCGCACTCCGTCATTGCGAGCCAACGGGTCCGCGCAAAGCGCGGCCCGATGACAGGCTCCGCGAAGCAATCCAGAGTCTTTCCGCGGTGGCAGTCTGGATTGCTTCGCTGCGCTCGCAATGACGACGTGGATGGGCGGCGGCCCGGCTGTTGCGCGGCCGTTCATCTTCCCCCGGTTACAATTTGTTTCACGCCCGCCACACCGGTTCCACTTTCCCGGCCCAATTCGGCCCCTGATGACTTCCTAAAATTTCGGTAAGCGGGTCCCGAAGTAAGGATTTCGCAAGCAATGAAAGTTACCAAAAGGTCAATCCAGCGTGGAGTATTTGAGCCGTGAGCGAACCAATGGCTGAGCAGGCTGCCCAAGACACGAGCGTCGTCGAAGCTGCGACCGCGCCGCAGGCCGTCGAAGCTGCCGGGATCGAGGCGCCCTCGATCGCCCCCGACCATGAGGCGCCGCCCAAGCCCGATCCGGTCAAGATCGAGCCGCCGCGGATCGAGGTGCCGAAGTTCGAGGCCAAGGTTGAGCCGAAGGCCGAGAGCAAGCCCGAGCCGAAGCCCGGCAAGCTCATCGTGATGGCCCCCTCCGACCGGTCCTGGGACCGCGAGGATTTCGCCCCGCACGTGAAGGCGGACGAGCCGCGCGAGGCCGGCGGCAAGCGCCGTCTGTCGGCGATGGTCGCAGTGGTGGCGATTGCCGCCAGCGTCGGTGCGATCAGCGGTGCGCTTGCAACTGCCGGCATGATGCACTTTGCCGCGCCGGCGCCGGCGCAGGTCGCCGACACCAGCGCGCTGGATGCCTCCGTCGCGCGGATCGATGCCGACCTCGTCGCGCTCAAGGCGAATGTCGAGCACACCTCCAAGACCGGTCTCAGCCAGGTCAACCGGGCCAACGACCGCCTCGACAAGCTCGAGAAGGCGCAGGCCGAGCCGATGGCCAGGATCGCAAAACTGTCCGAGACCGTGGACAAGCTCCGAGCGACGCCGCCCGCCGCTCCCGCGCAGGCCGCAGCCGCGGCGCCCGCCAGGGAAACCACCGGCTCGATCGCGCCGACCCAGGTCGCGACCGCGGCCGCCGCACCGGCTCCCGTGCCCGCCGCGCCCAGGACCGAGGTCGGCCGGCTCCCGACGATCGACGGCTGGGTGCTGCGTGACGTCTCGAACGGCGGCGCGCTGATCGAGGGCCGCGGAGGCCTCTACGAGGTCTATGCCGGCGATCCCATTCCCGGCGTCGGCCGCGTCGATGCGATCCGCCGTCAGGACGGCCGCTGGGTGGTCGTCACCAGCAAGGGCCTGATCGTCGCGCGCTAAGCTGCCGACATTCGACTTCAGAAGAGGCGCTTCACCACCATGTGAAGCGCCTTTTTGCTTGAATAGGCGTCCCCGCGCGGTGTTACTGAAGGCATGAACCGCGCGTTGCGAATTCTCCTTGCTGTCGTCGTGCTTTTGGGTGGCGCCATGTCGCTGCCGGCAGCGGAGAATGCACAGCTCACGCGCGGCACCGCCATCACCGATCCCGATGTCCTGCGCAAGCTCGACCAGAACGATGCGCTCACCATCTCGCGCCTGTTGTGGCCGCAGCGGAACGCGGATTTTCCGCTCACGAACGATCTGCTGTTCTCCTCGATGCCGCAGCTTGCGCCAATTCCGCCGGCAATCGATGCGGAGTTCGACCGCTACATCGCAGGACACAAGGCGGCATGGCCGAGCGAGACCATCGGTGTCGGCGAAGGTTTTGACGTCCAGTTGTTCGATCGGGCCGCGCTGAAATCCCCCAACACGCGTTTCGTGCTGGCCGGCATCGTGAACCGCATGGACCGCGCCTATGTGGCGGAGGACTCTTGCGGCGAGATCCGCTTGATCTATCGGCTCACCCGTTTCGACGCCGGACCGGATGGGGCCAGGACGGCGACGCGCCTGCCGATGACGTTCAATCTGGTGATGAAGGCGCGCGATGCCCGCCAGGTCGCCTCGAACGGCAAGCCGGTCACCTGCGCCGAGGTCGCACGGCGCTGGCTCGACAATGGCGACTGGCAGGAGCTGATCGGCGGCGGCTTCCATCCTTACGATGCCATGCTCGATCGCATCGAGACCAACATCCAGGTCTCCATCGCGCCGAAATCGGCGCTGCACGATTTCCGCTCGGACTATTTGCTCAAGGTGTTCAAGTATGATGCCGCGACGAAGACGTTCGAGGAATCGACGCTGGAGAACCAGATCGACCGCGAGCGGATTCTTGCGGACAATGATCTCCGGCGCGACTTCAAGGCGTGGCTGCTCGCGCCCGACCATCTGCGCGAATTCGATCGCGGCACGGTGCTGATCCCCGAGAAATTCCTGGCCAAGGCCGCGGTCGTGCCGACACCGGCGGGCCTTGATGGGTCCGCGTTGCAGCCGGAGTTCGGCATGATGCAAGGGGAGGGCAACAGCGATCCCGTTTTCACCGACAGCGACGTGGTCGGCGCGTTGAAGCAAGCGACCGCGCGCGGTGACATGCAGAACATTCGTTCGGTCGCAGGCCTTCAGCGCCGCCTCAACGACGTCACCTGCGCCGGCTGTCACCAGACCCGCGGCATCGGCGGCTTCCATTTTCCGGGCGTGGATTGGCTCGCGGACAAGCCGTCCAATTCCACCATCGTGCCGGCCTCGCCGCATTTCCTCGGCGACCAGCTTCGCCGCCGCGACATCCTGACCGCGTTCGCGGCCGGACAGCGCCCAGATTTCTCACGCGGATTTGCCAGCCGGCCGCAGGCCCGCGGCAGCCAGGAACTGGCCGGCACCGAATATCAGGACGGCTGGGGCGCGCATTGTTCCCTGCAAAATGCAGGATCGGGAACGCCCGACAAGAGTTTTACGTCGTGGAGCTGTGCCAAAGGGTTGACCTGTCAGGCTGCCGCGGCCTCGCGCCGCATCGGCATGTGCTTCATCAAGACGCGTTAGCGCGTGCGCAAGCCAGACAGAGCGATTTGGATGACCCGGGCATTCACGTTCTGGTTTCCGCGCTCAAGATCGTGGATGGTCGGGATAAGCCCGGCCATGACGGCCCGGGCTAGCGCGCGTCCTACCCCACCGCTCCCGAACCCCGCAGCTGCTTGATCGCGGCCTCGTCGTATCCCGCTCCGCGCAAGATCTCGTCACTGTGCTCGCCGACGCCGGGCGGCTTGCGCGGCTGCACCTTCTTGGCGCCGTCGACCCAGATCGGGCTGGAGATGGTGAGCATGGTGTCGTTCTCGAACGGCACCAGCACCTCGTTGTCCAGCATCTGCTTGTCGTTCGGGATGTCGTCGAGAATGCCGACGATGCCGAACACGAGGCCGTTGCCGTCGAGAATCTTGCGCCATTCGGCAAGATCCCTGGTGGCGAAGGTCTCGTCAAAAACCTTGATCAGTTCGACCGAACGGGCGTGACGGTCGGCCTTGGTGGCGAAGCGCGGATCGTCAATCAGGTCCTCGCGTCCCAGGCATCTGGCCAGTATCGGAAACTGCTTCTCCTCGCTCAGCAGCGACAGGATCAACCAGCGGCCGTCCTTGCACTGGTAGTGGTTGGCCACGGCGTTCAGCGCATGTTCGCGCGGCCGCCTCTCGGCGAACTTGGAGCCGCACAGTTTTGCCTGCGCCAGCGTGCCCGCGGCCCACACCCCGTTCGCCATCAGATTGGAGGCGACATGCGAGCCCTTGCCGGTCTTCTCGCGCTGATAGAGCGCGGTGACGATCGCGCTGTACAATGCCATGGCGCAGGGATGGTCGCCCATGCCGGCGACCGAGCGCGCCGGCGTGGTGTCGGTGTCGGCGCGGACGAGGTCCATCAGGCCGGAGCGCGCCCAATAGGCATTGCTGTCGAAGCCGGGCTTGTTGGCCTCTTCGCCCTTCTCGCCATAGCCGGTGAAGGAGGCGTAGATCAGCCGGTCGTTGAGATGGGCGAGGTGGTCATAGGTGATGCCGAGCTTGGCGCGCACCGGCGGCGGCATGTTGGTGATGAAGACGTCGGCCTCTTCGACGAGCTTGTAGAGCACGGCCTGCGCCTCCGGCTTGGAGAGGTCGAGCGCGATGCTCTTCTTGTTGCGAGCCTCCAGCAGCCAGGCGAAATTGTGCTCCCCAGTGGGATAGCCCGGTATGTTCGGCAGATTGCGGTAGGGGTCGCCAGCGCCGGGCGGCTCGATCTTGATGACGTCGGCGCCGAAATCCGACAGCACGGTCGCGGCCGCGGGCGCAGCGATGAAGCTCGCGCAGTCCAGAACCTTCAGCCCAGCAAAAATGCCCTTGTCCATCGCGGCGTTGCTCCCTCGCTCTTGTTGTTTCCCGCGTGCTGGAATTAGCGCGGCCACATCATGGGAGCATTAGACCGATGTTTTGGCGGGATGCAACGCTCCTCGCTGGCCTCACTCCTCCCCTGCGAGCAAGGCAGCGTTGCCGCCGGCGGCAGCGGTGTTGATGGTCACGGTCTGCTCGGTGGCGAAGCGCACGAGGTAGTGCGGGCCGCCGGCCTTCGGGCCGGTTCCGGACAGGCCGTTGCCGCCGAACGGCTGCACGCCGACCACGGCGCCGATCATGTTGCGGTTGACGTAGATGTTGCCGACCTGGACGCGGTCGATGATCGCCTCGATGCTGTCGTCGATGCGGGAGTGGACGCCGAGCGTGAGCCCGTAGCCGGTGCGCTCGATCGCCTGCAACACGCGTTCGAGGTTCTCGGCGCGATAGCGAACGACATGCAGGATCGGGCCGAACACTTCCTCGGTGAGCTGGCCGGCCTCCTTGAGCTCGAAGATGTGCGGCGCGACGAAGCAGCCCTCGGGCGCGGGGCCGGCGAAGTGCAGCCGCACCTCTTTCTTCATCCGCGCGATATGCGCCTCGAGGCGCTGCTTGGCCTCAAGGTCGATCACCGGCCCGACATGGGTTGCGACATCGGAGGGATCGCCGATCTTCAATTCGCGTGCCGCGCCCGCGATCATCTCGATCATGCGGTCGGCGACGTCCTCCTGCACGAACAGGAGCCGCAGCGCCGAGCAGCGCTGGCCGGCGGAACGAAACGCCGAGGTCACGACGTCGTCGGCGACCTGCTCCGGCAGCGCGGTGGCATCGGCGATCATGGCATTGATGCCGCCGGTCTCCGCGATCAGCGGCACGATCGGCCCGTCCTTGGCCGCGAGCGTCCGGTTGATGCTGCGGGCGACCTCGGTCGAGCCGGTGAAGACGACGCCGGCGATGTCAGAATGTGCAGTCAGCACCGCGCCAATCCGGCCGTCGCCGGTGATCAAGTGCAGTGCGCTTGCGGGAATGCCGGCCTCGTGCAGCAGGGCTACGGCCTCGCGCGCGATGCGCGGCGTCTGCTCGGCGGGTTTTGCCACGACGCTGTTGCCGGCCATCAGCGCTGCCGTGACCTGCCCGAGGAAGATCGCCAGCGGGAAATTCCACGGCGAGATCGCGACGAAGACGCCGCGGCCGCGCATGGCGAGCGCGTTGCTCTCGCCGGTCGGGCCCGGCATCGCCGTCTCGCTGCCGAACAGCTTGCGGCCCTGGGCGGCATAGTAGCGGCAGAAGTCGGCGGCCTCACGCAACTCCGACAGCGCATCGTCGAGCGTCTTGCCGCCCTCGCGCTGGAGCAGCGCGATGAAACGGGCGCTGCGGCTCTCCAGGAGATAGGCGGCCTGCTCCAGCGCGGCCGCGCGCGTGGCCGCCGGGGTCCGGCTCCAGGCCGCAAAACACGTACGGGCGGCGGCCACCGCTGCGTTGGCCTGGTCCGGCGTTGCATCGGCGATCGGCTTCGGATCGGCTGCCGCGGCCTTGACGTCGGTCAGTAGCTGGTCGAGCGCGGCGCGTGCGCCGAATTCGACGCCGCGCGAATTGCGCCGCTCCGGCGCGAACAGATCGCAGGGGAGCGGAATCCTGGGATGGGCCGCCGCTTGTGGCCGGACGATGGCATCCGCCGGACGCTGCAACAGCGCCGGGACCGGAACGCGATAATCGGCGGCCTGCGCCACGAAGGAGGAATTGGCGCCGTTCTCGAGCAGCCGCCGCACCAGATAGGCGAGCAGGTCGCGATGGCTGCCGACTGGGGCATAGGTGCGGTAGGCGATGTCAGGGTGATCCTTGGCGAGCTGCTCGTAGAGCGCCTCGCCCATGCCGTGCAGGCGCTGGAATTCGAAGCCGCCGCCGTCCCCGGCCATCTCCAGCACGGTCGCGACCGTCAGCGCGTTGTGGGTGGCGAATTGCGGGAAGATGCGCGGCCGCAGGCCGAGCAGCTTCGAGGCGCAGGCGACGTAGTTCAGGTCCGTCATCGCCTTGCGCGTGAACACGGGGTAGCCGTCGAGCCCGCGCTCCTGCGCGCGCTTGATCTCGGTATCCCAATAGGCGCCCTTGACCAGCCGCACCATCAGCTTGCGGTCATGCGCCCGCGCCAGCGCATCGACATAGTCGATCACCGCGCTCGCGCGCTTCTGATAGGCCTGGATGGCGAGCCCAAAACCGTCCCAGCCTGCAAGCGAGGGATCGGCCAGCGTTGCCGCGATCACGTCGAGCGACAATTCCAGCCGGTCCGCTTCCTCGGCATCGACGGTGAAGTTGAGATCATGGGCCTTGGCGCGCTGCGCCAGATCGAGCAGCTGCGGCACCAGCTCGGCCATCACGCGCGCGTGGCTGATCGCCTCGAAGCGCGGATGAAGCGCCGAGAGCTTGACGGAGATGCCGGGCCGGTCGGCCAGGGGATGGTTGCCGGCCGCCTTGCCGATGGTCTCGATCGCGCTGGCATAGGCGTCGAAATAGCGTCTGGCGTCCGCCGCGGTGCGCGCGCCTTCGCCGAGCATGTCGAAGGAGTAGCGCGTCTTCTGGCCGGAGCGCGGCTTGCCCCGCTCCAGCGCCTGCTCGATGGTCTCACCCAGCACGAAGTGACTGCCCATCAGCCGCATCGCCTGGCGCGTGGCGGTGCGCACCGCCGGCGCCCCTAACCGCTTCACCAGCCGGCCGATGGTGCCGTCGGGCGTCTCGCCGGGCTGGATTACCCGCGCCGACAGGCCGAGCGCCCAGGCCGAGGCGTTGACCAGGAAGGCGGTGGACTTGGTCTCGTGATGGATGAAGTCGCCCTCGCCGAGCTTGTCCTCGATGAACTGGTCGGCGGTGCGCGCGTCGGGCACGCGCAGCAGCGCCTCCGCCAGCACCATCAGTGCGAGGCCTTCCTTGGTCGAGAGCGCGAACTCCCGCAGCATGTCCTCGACCCCGCCAAGCCGGTCGTCGCGCTTGCGGATCGCCTCGATCAGCCGCGTCGCGGTGCGGTCGATCCGCGCTTCCTGCGGCCGGGACAGATGCGACGCCGGCAGGAGGCGGGCGGCGATCTCGGTATCATCGGGCGCGTAGGGGGCGGTGAAGGGAGGCGGGATGTTCGGCATGGCGTGTCCTGTGGCTCAAATCCAGGATAAGGCCGGCATGACCGCAGTTCGATAGACAAGTTAGCCTGTTTGCCTTAGAAAATGAAGATAGGTGCCATGATAGCCAGATAAAATATGGAACTTGATCGAATCGACCGGAGAATACTCTCGATTTTGCAGGAGGATGGGCGAATCGCCAATGTGGAGCTCGCCGAACGCATCGGCTTGTCGCCGACGTCGATCGGCGAGCGGCTGAAGCGCTTGCAGCGCGAGGGCTTTGTCGAGGGCTATGGCGCGCGGCTCAATCCGCACCGGCTTGGCCTCGGGCTTCTGGTGTTCGTCGAGGTGCTGCTCGACAAGACCACGCCCGACAATTTCGAGCGCTTTGCGCGCGCGGTGAAACTCGCGCCTGAGGTGCTGGAGTGTCACATGGTTGCCGGCGGCTTCGACTATCTTGTGAAGGCGCGGCTTGCGGACATGAGGGCGTATCGGCGCTTCCTCGGCGAGACCCTGCTGTCGATGCCGGGCGTGCGCGAGACGCGGACCTACGCGGTGATGGAGGAGATCAAGCGCGACGCACCGTTGCCGGTGGGCTGACGAAGTGCCGTCGCGATTGTCATTGCCATGGCGCTGAACAAGCGATCTTGCAAGGAAAAATAGCTCTCCGTGTGCAATCGCAACGCCTGTCGTCGAATGCACTGGCCGTCTTCTAAAATTTTTTTTGGCCCGGCTCCCGGATTGATCCGGGAGGCAGCAAACGCTGGCGGGCTTATACTTTGAGGTTTTCTGCGGAGGTCTTGCCCCGGTTTGCGATCTCTTCGTATTCCACCGTCTGTCCCTCGTTGAGGGTGGACAGACCGGCTTTCTGCACCGCCGAGATATGCACGAACACATCCTTGCCCCCCGACGCAGGCTGGATAAATCCATAACCCTTCGTCGGGTTGAACCACTTGACCGTACCTTTAGCCATCACGACTTCTCCGCGGGTCTTCCTCCGAGATCTCGAACCGCCAGTCCCCGCCAACCGGCCGGTTCGGTCCTAACAGGATACGCGGAATGTGGCAGGCTTGGTAGCTCAAACCACATCAGGCTTTTGCCGAATTCCGCTCAACTTCGCGGCGTTTTTGCCGATTTTGCCCGTTTGGCGGTCAATCGGCCTGCGCGCCGTCAATACGTCGTGGCCAGATAATCGACGATCTTGCCGACATCGGCGTCGTCGATCGGTGCGCCATAGACCTTGATCATCTTGGTCACCTCGGCTTGCCAGAAGGCTTTCTTGTCCTTCATCGGCGGCTGCGTGTTGACGTAGTCGGCCGAGTGGCAGGCGCTGCAATTGCCCTGTACGACCTCGAGATTGGGGCCGGGCTTGAAGGCGGCGACCTCGTCCGGCGTCTTGTAGTTGATCGGCGCCGCAAATGCCGAACCCACCACGGCGGCGAAAGCGAGCGAGATGGCGAGGAGGACGGTGCGCTGCATGATCATTCTCCCCTCAGGCCACGCTGACGCGGACGGTTTCGACGACGTTGCGCAAATAACCCGCCGGGTTCCAGCGCGGCGTATCCGGCTGGGTCTCGCCGCCATTGCCGGTGGCGCGGACCTTGAGCTCGTACGAGCCGGCCGAGAGCTTCACCGGCAGCTTCCATTCGCGGAACGCGTATTTGCCGAGATCCTTGCCGAGCCTGGCGCTCGTCCAGGTCTTGCCGCCGTCGGTGGAGACCGCGACGTCCTTGATGCCCTTGCCGCCGTCGAAGGCGATGCCGCGCAGTGTCGTGCTACCCGCCTTCAGCCTGGCGCCGTCAGGCACGCTGGTGATGAAGGAGCGGATGGTGAAGCGGTTGATCGGGATCGTCGCCTTCGGCGCGGTGCCGGGCTCGATCGCATTGTTCGGGGTATCAGGAATGCGATAGGCCGACTTCATCCAGAAGCCGTCGTAGACATTGTCGATGACGGTGATCTCGTTGAGGTGCTTGACCCAGTAGGTGCCGAAATAGCCGGGCACGATCAGGCGCAGCGGGAAGCCGTTGAGGAACGGCAGGTCCTCGCCGTTCATGCCATAGGCCAGCATCACCTCGCCGTCGGTGGCATGATCGATGTCGAGCGCCTTGATGAAGTCAGGCGTCTTGTCGCTGACCGGACCGTCCATGCCGTTGAACGTGACCTGCCTGGCGCCGCTCTGCACCCCCGCCATCTCGAGCACGGTCTTTAGCGGCACGCCGCGCCAGCGCGCGCAGCCCATGGCGCCGTTGGCGAGCTGACCGCCGGCGACACGCGGCTCGAAGAAGCCGCGGCTGTTGCCTGAGCATTGATTGACGGCGACGGTCTCGGTCGCCTTCATCTTGCGGATGTCCTTGAGCGACAGCTTGAGCGGCTTGTCGACCTTGCCCTTGATCTCGAGCGTGAACTTGTCGGGGTCGAGATTGTAGGGCAGGTCGGAGAGGTGATAGCGCACGAAGAACGCGTTGTTCGGCGTGATCGGGCCGTCGTTGAACACGGTGAACGGCGTCTCGAGCTGCGGCGGTCGGCTGGTCAGGCCGATCATCGGCCGCTTCTGCGGATATTTCACCAGCGGCCGTTCGCCATTGGCGAAGGGCAGGGTGAAGGTGTCGAGTGCCAGCGCTTTGGTGGAGTTCAGTGTGGCCGCCATGGCGGCAAGCCCCGCTCCTTTGAGCAGGTCGCGTCGATCGAACATCTGGTCCCCTCCCGGAGCTTTTCGTTGGATCGCGGTCATCACCGCGATCCTGCGTTCATCTGTCGCAACGATGCTGATGAAGTCAATTCGTGCTTTCGCAGCAGGCCCATGCCGCTGCATTGCAGCAAGCCGGTGTTACGCTTGTAACGAGATTGAGCCGAGCTGTTGCGGCGCAGGCAGAGCGCTCCCTCGCCCCGTTCTTACGGGGCCGCGACGAGCTTCGCTCGCGCTGAAAGGGTTGGGGTGAGGGGCCTCTCTCCACACGTGCGACTGCCGCGAGACCTGTACCCCCTCACCCGGAATCCGCGCTACGCGCGCATTCCGACCTCTCCCCGCAGGCGAGGAGAGGTGAACATCACGCCGCGACGCGCGCGCTGCCCTCAACCAGCGCCGACAGCTCCCTGGCATCCGCAACCACGCGCACCGCCATCGGCTCGTCGCGGCCGCGGATCGCGACCTCCTGCTGCGGCAGCGCGTCGTCGGCAAGGCCGGCGGTGCGGCGGACCTCTTCCGAGACGATGGCTTCGCAGGCCAGCGTCTTGGTCATGTCCTGGAGGCGGGCGGCGACGTTGACGGCGTCGCCCAGCGCCGTGAACACGATGTGATCGCGATAGCCGATGTCGCCGATGATGACCTCGCCGCCGTGAATGCCGATGCCGAAGCGGATCGGCTGGCGCAGATCGTGGCTCAGCAACTCGTTGAGCTCGTCGATATGCGTGGCGATGCCTGCGGCCGCTTTCAGCGCCTGCCGGCAGGCCGCTTGCGGATCGGATGACAGCCCGAACAGCGCCAGCATGCCGTCGCCGACGAACTGGTTCGGCTGGCCGCCGTTCTCGACCACGGCCTGCGAGACCGCGCCGAGGAAGCGGTTGACGATGAAGACGGTGTCGAACGGCAGCCGCTTTTCGGCGAGCTGGGTCGAGCCGCGCATGTCCACGAACAGGCTGACGAGATAGCGCTCCTGGCCGATTCGGGCCGGCGTCGAAGCAGTCGCTGACACGGTGTGCGAGGTGAAGAGCTGGAAGAAGGAGAGATCCGACGTCGGCCGCAGCTGGCAGGCGAGGCGGATCGAGGGGTCGGTGGTGCCGACGCGGGTGAGCACGAAGGCCTCGCGCTGTGACGGCTCGGGCAGGGCGCCATGGTCGCCGATGATGCGGATGCGGCAGGTCGAGCAGCGGGCGCGGCCGCCGCAGACGCTGGCATGCGGCACATTGTGGCGCAGGCTCGCTTCCAGCACGGAGAGGCCCTTGGGGACCCGCACCGTCTTGCCGTTGCCGTAGGACAGCGCGATCATGCCGCCGCGCCGCTCGCGCCAGGCGCGCACGCCGCGCGCGGCCAGCGCCAGTCCGAGCAGCCCGACATAGCCGATGGTGAGGCCGCCGGTGATGCGGTCGAGCGTGTTGGCTTCCGCGACCGTGCCGACCTGGCGGCGGGTGAGATTATGCGTGCGCCATTCCCCGTCGTCGGCTTCGACCATGACGCTGCGGCCGCCCTGATAGACGCCGAGCAGCGCCAGCGTCGGGATCAGCACCGCGGCCGCGAGCAGATAGGGCGCGGCGCGCGTGAAGAACGGCTTGAGGCGGAGCCAGAAATAGATGCCGATGCAGCCGTGGACCCAGGCGATGATCAGCAGGATCGTCATGGCCCAGATGCGGTTCGACGCGACGAAGAACAGATAGAGTTCCTGCGGATAGAGTTTTTGGTGTCCGTACAGCGTCTGGCCGAGCCGCACGCCGATCACGTGCGCCATGACCAGGGCGGGGATGCTCAGCCCCAGCACGAGCTGGAGCGGCTCGATCGTCCGCCAGCGGAACTGCCGCCGCTGATACAGCGCATAGATGCCGAGCCCCATATGGGTGAGCGCGGCGGTGTAGAACACGATCGCAACAGGCAGGAACTGCCAGAATGCGGTGTGGTAGTAGACCCCGACCTCCATGGCATCGACCGAAACGTTGCCGAGCGCATGGTTGAGGAAATGGCTGACCACATAGGAGAACAGGATGACGCCGCAGATGAGCCGCACCTGCCGCACGCCGGTCGCGCGGACGAGTTCGGGCATGTGTACGGGTGCGGTGGCCATGATTCGGTTGTATCAGTTCATGAAGGAGAACAGCCAGCCTAGCGTTTAATTCCAGCGGCGAACAGCTTGCCCGATCACATGCGCGGCAAGGTTACAAAACCGTAGGGTGGGCAAAGGCGCGCTGCCACACCCACCGCTGTCGTCCCGGACAAGCGCGCCCTCAGGCGCGCGCCGATCCGGGACCCATAACCACAGGGAGACGTTGCGGGCAGGCTGGTAACTCCGAGTCTTCGCCAAACTCCTCCCTGGGGTTATGGGTCCCGGCCTTCGCCGGGACGACTCGGGGAGAGAGCTTGCCCTACATTGACTCCCCCTCCCAAGTCGGGGAAAAGCGCGGCCGTGACGATCGCTCCCGACATCTCTGCGAAGCCAGACGGCGCCGAACGCCGTCTCATCCTTGCTGCCGTGCTGGTCATCGCCGCGATGACGCTGCTGCGCATCGTCTACGCCTCCGCGATCGAGCTGCGCACCGACGAGGCCTATTACTGGACCTGGTCGAAGGAGGCGGCGCTCAGCTTCCTCGATCATCCCCCGGGCATCGCCTGGCTCATCCGTTTCGGCACTGCGATCTTCGGCGACACCGCCCTCGGTGTCCGTTTCGGCGGCATTGTCGCAATGCTGGTGACGCAGCTGCTGCTCGCCGACATCGTCCGCCGCCTCACCCATGACGCGCGTGCGGTCATGATCGCGGTGCTGATGCCGGAGGCCGCGCTCTATTACGGCCTCTTGATGGCCAAGATCGCGCCCGACGTCGCCATGATCCCGTTCGCGGTGGCGATGATGTGGTCCCTGGTACGGCTGGCGGAGAGCGATGACGGACGCTGGTGGCTGGCAGCGGGGCTGTTCGCCGGGCTGGCGATGCTGTCGAAATTCACCGTGGTCATGTTCGCACCGGCGGTGGCCGCTTTTCTTCTCGTGCCGGATTGGCGCTGGCGCTGGCTGCGCAGTCCCTACCCCTATCTCGCCGTGCTGGTCGCGATCGCAATATTCTCGCCGGTGCTGATCTGGAATGCGCAGCACGACTGGGCCTCGTTCCGGTTCCAGGGCGTGCGCGCCACCGCCAATTACGGCATCTCGCTCCGCACCGTCGGTGATTACATCGGCCTGCAATTCGGTCTTGTCGGCTTTGTCATGTTGCCGGTGGTGCTGTGGGGGCTCGTGATGACGGCATGGCGCGGCTATCGCACGCGCGAGCCGGTCGCGATCCTGCTGTCGACCGCGGTGCTGGTGCCGTTTCTCTATTTCTTCATGAAATCGCTGACGCTCCGGGTCGGCGATACCTGGCCGATGTTCATGTGGCCGGTCGGCTTCGCGGCGGCGGCGGTGAACCTCGTCATGCTGTCGCGTGAAAAACGGTCGGCGCGGGTGATCCGGTCGAGCCTGTTCTGGGCGAAGACGGCGATCATCTCGGGCATCGCCTTCGTCGTCATCGTGTTCCTCTACTACGTCGCCGCGCCCTGGAATTTTCTCGGCAAGATCGATCCGATCGGCGGCGAGGCCGGCTATGAGCAGGTCGCAGCGCGCGCGCAGGCTGCGCTGGATGAGACCGGCGCGACCTGGATCGCAACCACGGACTACCGCACCTATGCCATGATGCGCTGGCTGTTCAGGGGCCGCGTGCCCGTCATCGAGATCAACGAGCGCGGCCGCTTCCAGGATTTCCGCGATCCCGGCATGGACCGGATCAAGGGTCATGCCGGCATCTATGTCGGCCGCGAGCCGGACAATCGTTTATCGCTGTGGGAGAACATCCCTGCGACGCGCGAGCAGCTCGGTCAGGTCGAACGCCGCTGGCGCGGCGTACTGACGGATACCTACGTGCTTGAAAAGCTCACCGGCTGGACTCCGGAGCTGTCCCCGCCAAAGGACTCGCCGCTGTTTCAGTGGCGGGTGCTGGCGGGGGAATTCGAAGCGCGTGCGCTCAGCTAGCGGTGCGCGCCTCTTCCCTTCTCCACTTGTGGGAGAAGGTGGCATAGGCGGCCGTCGGCCGCCGTTCTTGAGAACGCCGAAGCAAAGCTTCGGCTACGGCGCCGGATGAGGGGTATCTCTCCGCATATTCCACTGAGAGCTTCATTCGCGGAGAGATACCCCCACCCGTCTCGCCGCTTTGCGGCGAGCCACCCTCTCCCGCAAGGGGAGAGGGTTGGGGTGAGGAGACTTACTCCTCGTCCTCTTTCTTCCGCAACAGATCCGTTGCGAGATCCGACAGCTTCGGCGGCGGCAGCGCCGCGAAGGGCAGCGGGCGTGTCACCTCGATCGCGGCCAATCCGAGTCGCGCCGTCAGCAATCCGTTGAGCACGCCTTCGCCCAGCCGCTGCGACAGCTTCGCTGCAATCCCGTGGCCCAGCATCTGCTGCACCAGGCTGTCGCTCGCGGCCATGCCGCCGGTGATGGCGAGATGGGCGATGACGTGGCGGAGCAGGCGGATCATGCCCAGCGCGCCGGGCCGGCCGCCATAGAGATACGCAAGCTGGCGGATCAGACGCAGCGCGGCAACGAACACGAACATCACGTCGATGGCCGCGCGCGGCGAAACCGCCGTGACGATCGAGACCTTTTGCGCGGCTGACGACACCAGCCGTCGCGCCTCCGCATCCAGGGGCGACATCAATTCGCGCTCGGCGAGGCGGATCATGTCGGCGCCGTCGATGATCTCGCCGGTGTGGCTCTCCAGCGTGGCGCGGGCGCGGGCGAGCTGCGGATTCTGGTGCGCGATCTTCAGGAGATCCTGCACGATGACGCGGCTCTCCTTGCGGTCGTCGCTGGCAAGCACTGCGGCGGCGCGCTGATGCAGCTTCTCGATCGTCGCGAGGCGCGCCAGCCCATACGCCTCGCGCCCGATCACCACCGCGAGCGCGAGCGCGGTGACGAACGCGAAGGCGAGGCCGACGAATCCGAGGCTTTCGCTGCGTGCAAACAGATCCTCGACCAGATGAACCACACCGAGCCCGACGCCGAGCAGCGTCAGCCCGGCAAGGCCGGACCAGAACAGCGCGCCCCAGGGGAGGCCGCGTCGTGCGGGCAGCACGGCTTCAATCGGCACCGGCAATGTCGCTGGATCGTGCTCCGGCGTGATCTGGATAGTGGCGCGACCGAGCCGCGCCGTCTCGTCGGCTTCGGTGACGACGACGCCGGGATCGTCGAGGCGGAACGTCGCCGGCCGCCGCGGCGGGGATCGCTCGTTCATGAGAGCTTGTCTCCGATCAGGAACTGCAGGGCACGGTCGAGGCGGATGTGTGGCAGCGTCGGCTCGTCCGTCCCATCGCGTTCGAGCTTTGGCGGGCGGAAGCGCAGGAAGCGGAAGTCGCTTTTCTCGGCGGCTCCGGTCGCGAGGCCGCGGAACGCATCCGTGCCGTTGAACAGCGGCTCGGGATCCAGGGGCAGGTCGCCGGGAAAGGTCGCAACCTCCGTGTTGCCGTCGAAGAACTCGCCGCCGGCGCTTTCGCCTGCGGCGGGCGTTCCCAGGATCGACGGCAATTTGTCGCGGCCATGCGCGACCTGCGCCTCGCGCGTGGCGCGGACGGCGGCAAGCGCCACCACGTCGATCGCCGCGCCGGTATTTTCCGCGCGCGCCACCGCCTGCGTCACGGCGCGGCGCAGCACCGCCTCGAGCCGGTCGTGGCTGGAATGATGCAAATGGTCCGCCTTGGTCGCCGCAAACAGGATGCGGTCGATGCGCGGCCGGAACAGGCTGGAGAGCAAGGTGCTGCGGCCGATGTTGAAGCAATCGAGAATGCCGGTGAGCGCGGCTTCGAGATCGTGCAGCGCCTCGGGTCCGGAGTTGAACGCGGCGAGCGCATCGGCCAGCACGATCTGGCGATCGAGGCGCGCAAAGTGATCGCGGAAGAACGGCCGCACCACGACGTCCTTGTAGGCTTCGAAGCGGCGCACCATCATCGCCCACAGCGAGCCGTCCGGCGCCTGGCCGCCGACGGGCACGTCGAGCGGCGCGAAGGTCAGCGCCGGGGAGCCTGCGAGATTGCCGGGCATCAGGAAGCGGCCGGGCGGCAACAGGCTCATGGCAAAGCGTTCGTCGCGGCACGCGCGCAAGTAATCGGTGAAGAGCTTTGCCGCTGTCAGCGTCGCCTGCTCGTCCTCGCGCGCCTCGGGCTTGAGCGCGGCGAGATGGGCGTGCCAGTCGGCGGCAAGATGCGCGCGCGGCGCCTCGCGCGACAGCGCAAGACTCTCCGCCGACCATTGCTCGTAGCTCTTTTGCAGCAGCGGCAGGTCGAGCAGCCACTCGCCGGGATAGTCGACGATGTCGAGCGTCAGGGTGCGGTCGGCGCCGTTGTGGCGCTGATAGTCGACGACGAGGCGCAGCTCGCTGATGTCGACGGTCGAGGTCGGCCAGTGCCGTTCCTCGACCAGCGCACGCAGATGAGTCTCATAGGCAAAGCGCGGCACGGCATCGTCGGGCTGTGGCGCGAGATGCGCCCGCGCGATCCGGCCCGAGGCATAGGCTTCGAACACCGGAAACCGGCCGCCGCGCGTCAGCCCATGGATCAGCGCGGTGATGAACACCGTCTTGCCGGCCCGCGACAGGCCGGTGACCCCGAGCCTTACCGTCGGATTGAAGAAGTGCTCGCCATAGTCGATCAGCGCCCGGGCCGACAGGCGCGCCTCTTCGACCATATCCTGAAAACTGAATGCCATGTGAACGTTAGGGGATCTCGGCGGGCGGAAACGTGAAGCTGTTCACAAAGGTGGCAATTGCGTGGGGAAAATCAAGCTTCATACTTCCACCGCCTTTGTCGGTAAATCAGCTGTTTGAACGACGCGCCGATCCCGAAAGACCTATACAACGAGAGATTGACTCGCTTTGTGGATTGCCATGACCGTCTTCCAACTGAAACAGCTTGCATCCGATTCCGTCCATGCCGCAGCCGACGCGATCGGCTGGAACTACGACCGCGCAGAACTGATCGCCGACGGGGTCATTCATGCAGTCGGTGTGTTTTTCGGTACCGTCGCCGCGACCGTTCTGGTGGTGCTTGCGGTGCTTTATGCCGACGCCACCGACATCGTCGGCGTCTCGATCTATGTCGCCGGCCTGCTCTCGATGCTGGTGTTGTCGGCGAGCTATAATCTCTGGCCGGTCTCGCCGGTCAAATGGCTGCTGCGGCGCTTCGACCATTCGGCGATCTATCTCCTGATCGCTGCGACCTACACGCCGTTCATCCTGGAGCTGAAGGACAGCGTCTTCGCGCTGGCGCTGCTCGTCTGCGTCTGGTGCGTGGCGATCGTCGGTATCGTGCTGAAGCTTCGATATCCCGGCCGGTTCGACCGCGTCGCGGTCGGCATCTACCTCGCTATGGGCTGGAGCGGCGTGATGCTCTACGACGCCGTGGTCAAGGCGCTGCCCGCGCTGGTGCTGGGCTTCATACTTGCGGGCGGGCTGCTCTACAGCTTTGGGGTGATCTTCCACGCCTGGCGGCGGCTGCGCTTCCAGAATGCGATCTGGCACGGCTTTGTCTTGGCCGGTGCGGCGTGCCATTATACCGCGGTGCTCGACCTCGTGTTGAGCTGAGCAAGCTCCGCGAAGCGGAATAAGCCGAGCGGTATAAGAGCGGTACGGGACAAGAGGAGACGTCGCATGCAGGTGACCGGGAAGGTCGTGGTCGTCACGGGCGGCGCAAACGGCATCGGCAAGGCGCTGTGCGAGGCGTTTCACAAGGCGGGCGCCGCCAAGGTCGTCGTCGCGGACATGGACGCCGCCAACGCCAGGGCAGTCGCTGCCATGGTTGATGGCGCGGCCTTCAGATGCGACGTCGCGCAGGAAAAAGAAATCGCCCACGTCATCGAGGAGACCGAGCGGCAGTTCGGCCCGATCGAGTTGTTCTGCTCCAATGCCGGCATCGGCGGCGGCTTCGATCCCATGTCGGTGAATGCCGGTGGTGCTTCGGATGAGCCGTGGCAGCGCAGCTGGGCGATCCACGTCATGGCCCATGTCTATGCGGCCCGGCATCTGGTCCCGCGGATGAAGGCACGGGGCGGCGGCTATTTCCTCAACACGATCTCGGCCGCGGGCCTGCTGTCGCAGGTCGGCAGCCCTGCTTATTCCACCACCAAGCACGCCGCGGTGGGGTTTGCCGAGAACCTCGCGATCTCGCACAAGGCTGATAACATCAAGGTCTCGATCCTCTGCCCGCAGGGCGTCGACACCAACATGCTGCGCTCGATCCCCAAGGGCCCGCAATCCGGCGACGGCGATCTCACGCCCGAGCAGGTCGCCAATGACGTGCTCGCGGGCCTCGCACAGGAAACGTTCCTGATCCTGCCGCACCCCCAGGTGCTCGGCTACATGCGCAAGAAGACCGAGAACTACGACCGCTGGATCGGCGGCATGGCGAAGATCCAGGCGAAGATGCGGGAGGAGTTCGGGAAGTAAGGAAGGGTGGTGCCGCCATCTCGGTGTCGTCCTGGCGAAAGCCAGGACCCATACCGCGTGATCTATCTCTTGTGGGAGGTCGTCGTAACGAACGACGAGTCTTCGCCAAATTACTCCCTGGGGTAATGGGGTCCTGGCTTTCGCCAGGACGACGATGGAGAGGCTCGGGCTACGCACCCTTAAGCCGCCGCCTCATCCTCCGCCCGGCTTTGCCGCAACGCCCGGGCATAGAGCATCATGCCCTCGCGCACCGTGCGCTGCTCGGCCTCTGTCAACGCCGCCAGCGCGCCGCTCACCTGTTTCCGTCCGAACGCATGCAGCGCCTCCAGCGTGCGCCGGCCCTTGGCCGTCAGTGACAGCAGCTTGCTGCGTGCATCTCGCTCGTCAGGCGTCTCCTTCAGCTCCCCGCAATCGATCAGCTTGCGCACCAGGCGGCTGACGCTGGATTTTTCCAGCCGCAGGAAATCGCCGAGCTCGCTGGAGGTCATCGGCCCGCGGATGCCGATCTCCAGAATGGTGTGCACGGCCGACGGCGGATAGTCCGATGCCGCCACCGTCGCGTCCATGAAGCCGAGCTCGCGCACCATCAGGCGCGAGGCGGCGCGGATGTCGTCGATCAGCGATAGCCCGGTCATCTTGACTCCCGGCATATAGTTGTATCATACAACTATATGCGCAGAGCGGCGCGCGCAAGCGTTTTGGAGTGACCCATGAGCGGAATTTCCCCGGCTGGTCAGCGGATGAGGGGCAAGGTCTGCCTGGTGACCGGCGGCGGCAGCGGCATCGGCCGCGCCACGGCCCTGCGGATGGCGTCCGAAGGCGCGGCAGCGATCATCGTTGCGGGGCGGCGCGAAGCGGAGATCGAGGCGACCGCGGCGGCATGCCGCGAGATCGGCACGGACGCGATCGCACTCAAGACCGACATCACGCGCGAGGACGACGTGGCGCGCCTCGTCGGCACGGCCGTGAAGCGTTGCGGCCGGCTCGACGTTGCCTTCAACAATGCCGGCTTCCAGGAGCGCCGGGCGCCTCTGGAAGAGCAGGGCATGGAGATCTACGACAGCGTGTTCGACACCAATGTCCGCGCGCTGTTCCTGTGCCTGCGCCATCAACTGCCGGCGATGCTGGCGCAAGGCCGCGGCAGCATCGTCGTCAATGCCTCCGTCAGCGGCGTACGCAATCCCAATCCCGGCTTCTCGCTCTATTCGGCCTCCAAGGCGGCGGCGATCTCGCTGACGCGCTCAGCCGCCATGGAGAACGCCCCGCGCGGCATCCGCATCAACGCCATAGCGCCCGGCCGCGTCGTCACCGACATGATGCTGCGCGCCGGCGTCGGCGATGTCGCGACGGTCAGCGCAGGCCTGCCGTTGCGGCGGATGGGGAGCCCGGAGGAAGTCGCGGAGGCCGTGGTGTGGCTGTCGTCGGACGCGTCGTCCTACGTGGTCGGCCACGTGCTGGCGGCGGACGGGGGATTTCTGGCGTCGTAGTCCGGCAGCGTTCGCGCCAAACATTCAATGTCGTCCCGGCGAAGGCCGGGACCCATACCCACAGGGAGAAGTTTGGCGAGGATTGGCTGTTCGGGATTGGCACCATGCACAATCGATAGATCGCGCGGTATGGGTCCCGGCCTTCGCCGGGACGACGATGTGGATATACCGCGCCGCCTAATGCTTCTGCCCGTACAACACCGGCACCGCCGAATCCACGACCACTTCCACGAGGCTCGTGCCGTCGTACGCCATCCCGCGCGTCAGCGCCTCGCCCAGCTCCGCGGCCTTGCTCACCCGCACCGCATGGCAGCCCATGCCTTCGGCGAGCCGCACGAAGTCGATGCCCGGCAATTCCAGCCCGGGCACGTTCCTCACCTGCATCACCTGGCTGAACGAGCGCATCGCGCCGTAGCCTGAATTGTTGATGACGACGACGGTCAGCGGCAGCTTGCGCTGCGCGGCGGTCCACAGCGCCTGGATCGAATACATCGCCGAGCCGTCGCCGATCAGGCACACGGTGCGGCTCTTCGGCTTGCCGAGCGCCATGCCGACCGCGGCGGGCAGGCTATAGCCGAGGCCGCCGCTCGCCATGGTGTAGAAACTGTCCTGGCCGCGCATCGGCATGAACTTCTGCATCGCCGGCCGGTGCGAGGGCACTTCCTCGACCAGCGATGCGCCATCAGGCATTGCCTGAGACAGCGAATGCAGCAGGAATTCGACCGGCAGCGGATCGGCGGCCTGCGGCGCCGGCGGCAGCGTGCGGCCCTTGGGCGCCGCGCGTTTGCTGTCCGGCAGCAGGTCGAGCAGCAGGCTCAGTGCCGGCTTCATGGTGGCGAGGATGCTGGTGCCCACCGGCGTCACCGCCGCCGCATCCGGATCATCCGTGATCTGGAAGATCGTCGCGCCGCCGTCGAAGATCGCGGCGTGTCCCTCGACATGGAAGGTGAACACGGGTGCGCCGACCACGACGACGAGATCGTGCTCGCGCAACGCGTCGGAGAGTTGCGCGGGCGAGGCATGCAGGAAGCCGGCGAACTGCGGATGTCGCTCGGGGAACGAGCAGCGCGCCGAGAACGGGCTGACCCAGACGCTCGCCTTGGCCTTCTCGGCGACGCGCACCATCAGATCGACCGCGCCGGCGCGGTCGACGCCGGGGCCGACGACGAGGGCCGGGTGTTTTGCGGAACCGAGTGCGGCGACCAGCGCCTTCATCGCCTCCGGATCAGGTCCGATTTCGCGGCTGACCTTGCGCGCCTCGACCGGCGCGGTGGCATGGGTCCAGTCGTCGATCGGGATCGAGACGAAGGTCGGCCCGCATGGCGGCTGCAGCGCGGTGTAATAGGCGCGCGCGATCGCGGCCGGCACGTCCTCGGGCCGGGCCGGCTCGACACTGTATTTGACGTAGGGCCGCGGGAACTCCGAGGCGCGCTCGGCATAGAGGAACGCCTGGAGCGGCAGGATCGAGCGCGCCTGCTGGCCCGCGGTGATCACGAGCGGGGTCTGGTTGCGATGTGCGGTGTAGATGTTGCCGAGCGCGTTGCCGACGCCGGCGGCCGAATGCAGATTGACGAAGCCGGCATTGCGCGTCGCCTGCGCATAGCCGTCGGCCATGCCCACGGCGGAGGCTTCCTGGAGCGCCAGCACGTAGTCGATGTCGTCGGGCCAGTCGCTGAGGAACGGCAGCTCGGTCGAGCCGGGATTGCCGAAGACGCGTCTGATGCCGAAGGCGCGCAGCAGGTCGATTGTCGCCTGCTTGACGGTGACGGATTTGGCGCCGCTCTTGCCGTTCTTGGACATGGTTTCCGTCCCCTGTTAATTCCTCATCCTGAGGAGCGCGTCTTCGCGCGTCTCGAAGGATGAAGGCCCGGCTGGTGGCCTCGCCCTTCGAGACGCGCGCGAAGGGCGCGCTCCTCAGGGTGAGGGTCTAAGTTCCTACATCGCCACTCCGCTCGCAATGACGAGGAGGCAGCAGTGGTGGCTCACCACACCGCCGTGCCCTTCATCGTCGGCTGTCCCTCCGCATTCGCGGTCCACAGCTCCATGCCCGCCTCGGCCTCGTTGGCGTTGATGGAGAACTCCGTGCCCTCGAACAGCGGCTGAAGCCCGCGATAGGTAAACTTCTTCGGCGCCTTGCCGCCGTTGAGCTTGGCCGCCATCTCGATGATGAGCGCCGCCTGCAACGGGCCGTGAAAGATCAGGCCCGGATAGCCCTCGACCTTGGTGACGTAGTCGCGGTCGTAGTGAATGCGGTGGCCGTTGAAGGTCAGCGCCGAGTAGCGGAACAGCAGCACCGGATCGGACACATGCGTCTCGCGATGCTGTGCCTTGGGGGGCGGAGGCGGGGCCTTGGCGCCGGCAGGCGCGCCGCTCGTTATCTCGCGATAGACGATGTCCTGCCGTTCGCGGATGGCGACGCCGCGCGGTGAGGTCACAGTGTGCTCGACCGCGACGAAGCACAGCGTACCGGTCGAGCCTGATTTCACCGTGACGTCGGCGATGCGTGAGGTCCGCGTCGATTCATCGCCGACACACAGCGGCTCCAGGAATTCGATCTCGCCGCCGGCCCACATCCGGCGCGGCAGCGGCACCGGCGGCAGGAAGCCGCCGCGGGTGGGGTGGCCGTCGGGCCCCAGCATCGCCATCGGAAACACCGGCTGCGCCAGGCACCAGTGCACCGTGAACGGCGCGGCGTCGCCTTTCCTGGGCTCGCCGACCTCCTGGAACAGCGTCGCGCGCAGGCCCTTCACGAGCTGCGCGGTGACGATGTCGGTGGCCTCCGTGCTGCGGCCGATCCATTGCCTGAGATGATCGATGTCGAGCTTCTCGGTCATGACGCCTCGCTCTTGTTATTTCTTGGATGGACGTTCGCCGATGGCCGGCACGGCACCGTAAGCGCGGCTCTCGCCGACGATGATCGGCGCCGGCGCGGGATAGCTGACGCGGCCGTTCGGCGTGTCCACCTCGATGCGGCGCAGGTGCGGGTGGTTGGTGAGGTCGGCCATGGTGTTGACCTCGGCAAACGCGATGTCGGCGTCCGACAGCCGCTTCAGCAGCTCGTCGCGTGTCATCTTGCCGAAGGCGTCCGCGACCGTCTTGTCGGTGAAGTCGCGGTTGCGCACGCGCTCGACCATGTTGGCGACGCGCGGATCGGCAGGCAGGTCCGGCTGATCGAGCACCTTCACGCAGAGCGTCTTCCACTCCCGCTCGCTCTGGATCGAGATCAGGATGTCCTTGCCGTCTTTCGAGGTGAACACGCCATAGGGCGCGATCGAGGGATGGCGCAGGCCCATGCGCTTCGGTGGGTTGCCGGCCTCGGAATTGAGCAGCGGCACGGTGCACCAGTCCGCCATCACGTCGAACATGGAGATGCGGATGTCGGCGCCCCTGCCGGTGCGCCCGCGCGCGATCAACGCCTCCAGGATCGCCGCATGCGCGGTGGCGCCGGTTGCGACGTCGACGATGGACATGCCGACGCGCGAGGCGCCGTCGGGATTGCCGGTGATCGAGGCCAGCCCGCTCTCGGCCTGGATCAGCAGATCATAGGCCTTGCGATGCGCGTAGGGGCCCTCGTCGCCATAGCCGGTGATGGTGCAGGAGATCAGCTTTGGATAGTCCTTCAAGAGCCGCTCGCGCGAAAAGCCGAGCTTGTCCATCGAACCCGGCTTGAGGTTCTGGATCAGCACGTCGGCGCTCGCGATCAGCCTCTCCAGTTCGGCGCAGCCTTGCTTGGTGGCGAGATCGACCACCGCCGACTGCTTGCCGCGGTTGAGCCAGACGAAGTAGCTGCTCTGGCCCTTGGCCGCCGCGTCGTAGCCGCGGGCGAAATCGCCTTCGGGCCGTTCGATCTTGATCACCTCCGCGCCGGCATCCGCCAGACGCGAGGAGCAGAACGGCGCCGCGACCGCCTGCTCGACCGCAATCACCCTGATCCCGTCAAGTGCTCCCATGATTGCTGCCTCAGTACGAGCGGGGCATGCCGAGCACGTGCTCGGCGACGTAGGACAGCACCAGATTGGTCGAGATCGGCGCCACCTGGTAGAGCCGCGTCTCGCGGAATTTGCGCTCGACGTCATATTCCTCGGCAAATCCAAAACCGCCATGGGTCTGGATGCAGGCATTCGCCGCTTCCCAGGACGCGTCCGCCGCGAGCATCTTGGCCATGTTGGCCTCGGCGCCGCAGTCGAGCCCGGCCTCGTATCTGCGTGTCGCTTCCTTCACCATCAGCTCGGCCGCGCGCATCGAGGCGTAGGCCTTCGCGATCGGGAACTGGATGCCTTGATTCTGGCCGATCGGCCGGCCGAACACGCTACGCTCCTTGGCGTAGTTCGTGGCCTTCGCGATGAACCATTTGGCGTCGCCGACGCATTCGGCCGCGATCAGGATGCGCTCGGCATTCATGCCGGAGAGGATGTAGCGAAAACCCTTGCCTTCCTCGCCGATCAGATTCTCCGCCGGCACCTTCATGTCGGTGAAGAACACTTCGGTGGTGGCGTGGTTCATCATGGTGCGGATCGGGCGGATCTCGAGGCCGTTGTTCTTGGCTTCGCGCATGTCGACGATGAACACCGAAAGGCCGTCGGTGCGCTTCTTGACCTGCTCCTTCGGCGTGGTGCGCGCCAGCAGCACCATCAGGTCGGAATGCTCGGCGCGGCTGGTCCAGATCTTCTGGCCGTTGACGATGTAGCTGTCGTTGCCGTCCTTGCGCGCAAAGGTCTTCAGCGAGGACGTATCGGTGCCGCTGGTCGGCTCGGTGACGCCGAAGGCCTGCAGGCGCAATTCGCCGCTCGCGATCTTCGGCAGGTATTTTGCCTTCTGGTCGGCGTTGCCGTGCCGCAGCACCGTGCCCATCGTGTACATCTGGGCGTGGCAGCCGCCGCCGTTGCACCCCGCGCGCTGGATCTCTTCGAGGATCGCCGCCGCGGCGGAAAGCTTCAGGCCCGCGCCGCCATATTCTTCGGGGATCAGCACCGAGAGATAGCCGGCCTCGGTCAGCGCGTCGACGAAGGCCTTCGGGTAGGCCATCTCGCGATCGAGCTTGCGCCAGTATTCGCCGGGAAACTGCGCGCAGAGCTTTGCGACGGCTTCGCGGATATCGGCGTGATCTTCGGTGTGGTGTTCTTCACTCATGGCGTTTCCCGTTTGGTGCCGCAGTTAAGATAACGCCGGCCGATCCTCCGGCGTTGTGAAAACAACGCCAGCCCCCTATGCTCATTTGCTATAGCGTATGGAGTAGCCTTCCAGGATTGGCAAGCATGGATTTCCGACAGCTCAGGACCTTCAGTTGTGTGGCGGAGCTCGGCAGCCTCTCCAAGGCGTCCGACACGCTGCGCGTGGCGCAGCCGGCGCTCAGCCGCCAGATCAAGCTTCTGGAACACGAGCTGCGCGTCGAGCTGTTCACGCGCAACGGCCGCGGCATGGTGCTGACCGATGCCGGGCGGCTTCTGCTCGCGCGCACGTCCGGCGTCGTGCGGCAGATCGACCAGATCCGCGACGACATTCAGTCGGCCAAGGGGCCGCCGTCCGGCCAGGTCGTGCTTGGCCTGGTTCCGACCGTGAGCTGCGTGCTCTCGGCGCGCTTCGCGCGGCGCTGCGTCGAGACATTTCCTGGCATTTCGCTGCGGATCGTCGAAAGCTACAGCGGCCACCTCGTCGAATGGCTGCACCGCGGCGAGATGGATCTCGCCATCCTCTACGGCCGCTCGGCGGATCTGCACCTCAATGTGCAGAGCCTCGGCCGCGACAACATCGTTGCGGTCGGCCCGCGCGGCTGCGGCCTCGCACGCAAGAAGAGCGTCGATGTCGGCTGGCTGCTGCGGCAGCGGCTGGTGCTGCCCAGTCATTCGCACGGCCTCCGTGCGCTGATCGAGCACGCGGCCGCCCAGCGCAAGATCAAGCTCAACGTCCAGCTTGAGGCGGATTCGTTTCGCGTGCTGACGAGCCTCGTGGAGGAGGGGCTCGGTTTCGCGCTGCTGCCGCCCTCGTCGGTCCACGGCGAGGTCGCGGACGGGCGGCTGGAAACCGCCGTCGTGTCCAAGCCGATGACGCGCGAGCTCATTTTCGCTTCTCCGATCGACCGCCCGGCCTCGACGGCCTCGCTGGCCATCACCGCGCTCCTGCGCGAGGAAGTCGCCGCCTGCCGCAAGGAAGGGGTCTGGGACATCAAGTTGGCTTGAGTGCCGGTGCATTCTTCGCCTCTCCCCGCCTGCGGGGCGAGGGAGCGCACCGAGCGCGCGGTGAATGCTTAGGACACAAGCTAGCCGCCGACCCTTCGCTTCTGGCGCGACCTGTCATGCCGAAATTTTATAGCTGGAGGGCCTTCGCCTCATCCTCCGCTGTCATTGCCCGCGAAGGCGGGCAATCCAGTATTCCAGAGGCCGCAATGCTTGAGCCGAGAGGCCGCGGCGTACTGGATGCCCCGCCTTCGCGGGGCATGACACCAAAAAATTGGCGAAGCACTTTGCCCAAAGGTAGCCCGACGGAGCGGAAGCCTACCCCGGTATCCTCACCGGCAGCGACTCGTATCCCTTGATGAAGCTCGAATAGATCCGTTTCGGCTCGCCCACCACCTCGATGCGGTCGAAGCGCTTCAGCATCTCCTCCCAGACGATCTTGAGCTGGAGCTCGGCGAGCCGCATGCCGACGCAGCGGTGGATGCCGAAGCCGAAGGAGAGGTGGGTGCGCGGCCGCGGGCGGTCGATGATGAACTCCTCGGGACGGTCGATCGCCTCCTCGTCGCGGTTGCCCGAGACGTACCACATCACGACGCGGTCGCCCTTCTTGATCTGCTTGCCGCCGATCTCGGTGTCCTGGAGTGCGGTGCGCCGCATATGCGCCAGCGGCGTCTGCCAGCGGATCACCTCCGGCACCATGGTGTCGATCAGCGCAGGGTTGGCGCGCAGCTTGTCGTACTGCTCGGGGTTCTCGTTCAGCGCCAGCACCGAGCCGGTCATGGTGTTGCGCGTGGTGTCGTTGCCGCCGACGATGAGCAGGATGATGTTGCCCATGAGGTTGTCGGGGTCCATGAAGCGCGTGGCGTCGTTATGGGCCATCAGCGACAGCAGGTCGTTGCGCGGCGCGGAGTTGACGCGCTCGTTCCACAGCCTGGACATGTAGGCGTAGCATTCGTCCATCTCGCGGCGGCGCTCTTCGGCCGAAGCGACGATGCCGCTCTTGGGCAGCGCGGTGGAGACGTCGGACCAGCGCGTCAGCTTGCGCCGTTCCTCCCAGGGGAAGTCGAACAGCGTCGCCAGCATCTGCGTCGTCAATTCGATCGAGACGCGCTCGACGAAATTGAAGGTCTCGTTGCGCGGCAGATTGTCGAGCACGGTCTGCGAGCGCTGGCGGATCAGCTTTGCCAGCTCGTCCAGATGCGTCGGCGTGAACATCGGCGACACCGTCTTGCGCTGCGCCGAATGCCGCGGCTGGTCCATCGCGATGAAGCTCGGATAGTCGTAGCCGGGCGGCACGTCGCGGATCGAGATGCCGCCGAGCGTCGAGTCCGAGGAGAAGAGGCCGTGATTGGTGTCGACATGCATGATGTCGTTGTATTTCACCACCGACCAGTACGGCTCGATCGGGGCGTTGGTGCAGTAGTGCACCGGCTCCTCCTTGCGCAGCCGCTCGAACCACGGCCACAGCGTGTCGTCCTGGAACAGGCGTGGCGCGCCGGGGTGGAACTGCGCGAGCGGGGTCGCGTAGGCCTCCTCGCGCGCCCTGCGCATGCGTTCGGCCTTGTCCACTTTCACCGGCGTCTGGATGTTCATGGTCGTGGCTCCAGTTGTCGCTCTTCTTTCGCCTCTCCCCGCACTTGACCGCCGAAGCTTCGGCGAAGGCGGGGAGGGGAGGTCTCCTACGCCGTAATCTTGACCGGCAAGGTTTCAAGACCCTTTACGAAACTCGAATAGACCCGCTTGGGTTCGCCGACCACGTCGATATGGTCGAAGCGCTTGAGGATCTCTTCCCAGATAATCTTGAGCTGGAGTTCGGCAAGCCGCAAGCCGACGCAGCGGTGGATGCCGAAGCCGAAGGAGAGATGCGTGCGCGGCCTGGCGCGGTCGATGATGAAATCGTAGGGCTTTTCGATCGCCTCCTCGTCGCGGTTGCCCGAGACGTACCACATCACGACCTTGTCACCCTTCTTGATCTGCTTGCCGCGGAACTCGAAGTCGGAGAGCGCGGTACGGCGCATATGCGCGAGCGGCGTCTGCCAGCGGATCACTTCCGGCACGAAACTGTCGAGCAGCGCCGGATTCTCGCGCAGCTTGCGATATTGTTCCGGATGCTGGCTCAGCGCGTAGATCGAGCCCGACATGGTGTTGCGCGTGGTATCGTTGCCGCCGACGATCAAAAGGACGAGATTGCCGAGGAAGTTCTTCGCGTCCATGTCGCGCGTCGCCGCGCCATGCGCCATCATCGAGAGCAGATCGCTCTTCGGCGGCTGCTCGATGCGCTCCTTCCACAGGCGCGCGAAATAGCCGGCGCATTCGGTCAGCTCGGCCTGCCGCTCGTCTTCAGTGGCGACGAGGCCGTCGGGGCCGGGAATGGTGGTGGCGACGTCCGACCAGCGCGTCAGCTTGCGGCGATCCTCCCAGGGGAAGTCGAACAGCACCGCGAGCATCTGCGTGGTGAGCTCGATCGAGACGCGATCGACCCAGTCGAACACCTCGCCGCGCGGCAGATTGTCGAGGCACTCGGCCGAGCGGGTGCGTATGTTGAGCGCGAGATTGTCCAGATGCGTCGGCGTGAACATCGGCGCCACGGTCTTGCGCTGTGCCGCATGGCGCGGCGGGTCCATCGAGATGAAGCTTTCGCGGCGCAAATCCGGATCGATGTCGCGGATGGTGATGCCGCCGAGGGCGGAGGCCGAGGAGAACACCGAATGGTTGGTCTCGATCTCCATGATGTCGTTGTAGCGCGTCACCGACCAGTACGGCCCGAACATCGAGTCCTTGCAGTAGTGCACGGGGTCTTCACGGCGCAGGCGGTCGAAATAGGGCCAGAACGTATCGGTCCTGAACAATTCAGGATCGCCCGGATCGAATTGCTCCAGCGGCAGTGACGTGGCGCGCTCGCGCAATGCATCGAGCTTTGCCGTGCTTTCGATGGTCCCGTGCATGACCGCTCTCCCTGACATGAACCGCGCGTTCTCGTTGAATTCTGCGCTGCGGTATTTGATTTGCAATTACAGCCGGTTGTCTGCGTCGGGGCAAGGGCGAGTTTTGCCACATCCAACCTTTGCGTGAGGTGCGTAGCCCGGATGGAGCGGAGCGAAATCCGGGATTCGGGCCGCCAATCAAGCTGTCCCGGATTACGCTGCGCTCCACCCGGGCTACGGATCAGCAACTGTCACGCAGATGTGTCAACGTGATCTCCCGCACGCGGTTCGACGGGGAAACGTGCCAGAAATCGACGGGAAACGGGGCAAATCGAACCCGCCCATCTTGGGGATCGACCAATCTCTGATCTATAGTTTGACCGCAACAGGCCAACATCCCGAGGTTGCCGCCGTGAACGACATGCAATGGGCCCCCATCGGTTCCGAACCCGTCCCGCCGCCACTGCCGCCCACGCGGGTCGACTTCGCCGGCGACCGCTCCGTGTTCCGCAAGATGGTCACCAAGGGTGCCATGCTGGAGCTGGTCACTTTCGGCTTCTACCGGTTCTGGCTCGTCACCGACATCCGCCGTCACCTGTGGTCGAACACGTCGATCGACGGCGACGCCGCCGAATATACCGGCCGGGGCAAGGAATTGCTGATCGGCTTCCTGTTCGCGCTGGCGATCCTGGTACCGATCTATCTTGCCTATTTCCTCATCGGTATCGAGTTCGAGCGCTGGCAGGGCTTCGCCTCGACGCCGCTGTTCATCAGCTTCTACGCCTTCGGCCAGTTCGCGATTTTTCGCGCGCGGCGCTATCGCCTGACGCGCACGGTCTGGCGCGGCGTGCGGTTCTGGATGGACGGCTCGGGCTGGGCCTATTCGTTCCGCGCGATGGCGTGGGGCCTGCTGGTGTTCCTCACCCTCGGCCTGGCGCTGCCCTGGCGCGAGGCTTCGCTCGAACGCTACAAGATGCAGCACACCCATTACGGTGACCTCTCCGGCGATTTCGAAGGCGATGGCTGGACGTTCTTCAAGCGCGGCTGGTGGCTGTGGCTGCTCAGCCCGATCGCGATGGTCATCTTCCCGCTCGCCCCGTTCTTCTATGCCGAGTTCAAGGCGCGCGAATGGCGCTGGTGGCTCGACGGCATCCGCGTCGGCGGCGTCAGCCTGTCCTCGGAGCTGCCGCATGATGCGTTCTACGGCCTGTACTGGAAGGTGATCGGCTGGTGGATGCTGCTCTCGATCATTTTCGCCGCCTATCTCGGCGGCGCCACCATGCTCGTCGTTACGCTGAGCGGCCTTCCGGTCGAGCAGGTGTTCGGTCCCGACAATACCGCCAAGAGCATCCCGATGCTGGTGATGATGGTCATCGGCTATTTCGCCGTGGCGCTTGCGGTCAACATCATCATGCGGGTCTATCTTCAGCGCGATCTCTGGGCCAAGGTGCTGGAGACCGTCGAGGTGCATAACATCGGGGCCGCGGCGGATGTGCGCGGCAGCGGCGAGCTCGCCAGCGCGCTCGGCGAAGGCTTTGCCGACGGACTCGATGTCGCGGGATTCTGATCTGTGAGCGAGTTGTCCACCGAGGCTCCGGCGCAGTCCGCAAAGCCGACGATCTTCTTCGACGGCGTGTCGAGCCGCAGGCGCCAGGTGACGCTGACGCTCGGTGATGCGCTCGAGATCTTTGAGGAGGGCGGGACGCCGGTTCGCTGGGCCTATGCCGACATTCGCCGCGCCGACAGTCCGGCCGGTATCCTGCGTCTGGCCGCGACGTCCGCGCCGCCGCTGGCACGGCTGGAGATTCGCGATGCCGCGCTCGCGGCCGACGTGACCGTCCGCTGCATGCGTCTCGACGAGCAGCAGACCACGCGCCGCGGTGTCGCGAAGATCGTCGGCTGGTCGGTGGCCGCCGCTGTCTCGATCGTCTGTGTCGTGCTGTTCGGCGTGCCGCTCGCTGCCGATCGTCTCGCGCCGCTGGTGCCGAAACCAATCGAGCGCCGCATTGGCGATGCGTCCGAGGTCCAGGTGAAGACCATCTTCGGCCGCCGCATGTGCGAAGACCCCGCGGGCAAGGCCGCGTTCACAAAGCTGGTCAACCGCCTGCGCGATGCGGCCGGCCTCGACGACGATGCCATGATCGCGGGCGTGCTGCCGACCTCGGTGCCGAACGCGTTCGCGCTGCCGGGCGGCAAGGTGTTCTTGTTGCAGGGCCTGCTCGACAAGGCTGAAAGCCCCGACGAGCTTGCCGGCATCCTCGCCCACGAGCTCGGCCATCTGAAGCATCACGACAACATGCGCGGCCTGATCTACAACGGCGGCACCTCGTTCCTGATCGGCCTGCTGTTCGGCGACGTCACCGGCTCATCCGCCGTGATCTTCGCCTCGCGCAGCGTGGTCGAGGCCTCCTATTCGCGCGAGGCCGAGACCGCCGCCGACACCTTCGCCATCGAGATCATGCACGCGCTCGGCCGCTCCCCGAAGCCCTCGGCCGAGCTGATGTTCCGCATCACCGGCAAGGAAGGCGGCTCTGGCTTCACCATCCTCGCCAGCCACCCGCTGACCGAGGACCGCCTCGCCCGCATGACCAAGGAAGATCGCCCCGTCAGCGGCCCGCCGCTGCTGACAGATGCGGAGTGGCAGGCGCTGAAGGGCATTTGCGGCAGCGGGAAGATCTGAGCTTCCGCGCTATCGCGTGCCGTAGGCGCGGTCGCCGGCGTCGCCAAGGCCGGGCAAAATAAAGCCGTTCTCGTCGAGACCCTCGTCCACCGCGGCCGTCCAGACCGGCACGTCCGGATGCAATCCGCGCAGGCGTTCGAGCCCTTCCGGTGCGGCGATCAGGCAGGCGAGGCGGATGTCCTTGGCGCCGCGCTCCTTCAGCCGGTCGATGGCGGCTACGGCCGTGTTGGCGGTGGCGACCACCGGCGTCACGACGATCGCCAGCCGTTCGCCGAGGTCGGACGGGGATTTGAAGAAATATTCGACCGCGGCAAAGCTGTGCGGCTCGCGGTAGAGCCCGATATGCGCGACGCGGGCGGTCGGCACCAGATCCATCATGCCGTCGACGAAGGTGGTGCCGGCGCGCAGCATCGGCACGAACACCAGCTTCTTGCCGGCGATCTTGGCCGAGTGCATCGTCGCCAGCGGCGTCTCGATGACGGTATCGGCGAGCGGCAGGTCGCGCGTCACCTCGTAGCACAAGAGCATGCCGATCTCCTTGATCAGCTCCCGAAACGACTTGGTGGAGATGGATTTGTCCCGCACCAGCGTCAGCTTGTGCTGGACCAGCGGATGATCGACGATCGTGACGCCTTCCATGATCGGATGCTCCTGAAATTCATCAAGTGAATGTGTGAGCGACAATGAGAGTTAGAAAACCGTGCCGTCGCTGATCACCTTGAGCGGCGGCGAACCGTCGGGACGGCGTGCGAAGGCGATGGCGCGGCCCGCCGCCCAGGTGCCGCCTTCCAGGATGCTGGCGAGCGGCAAGGTCTCAGGCGTGCGGCCGAGCTTTATGCGAACCAGTCCGGCAAGCCGATCCAGCAGCGCGACGGTCAGCGCGCGCCACTCCACGACGAGCAGGGAATCCACCGCATGCGCGCGCCCGGCATCGGCGGCATCGCGCAGGCGCAGCACCTCGTGATCGACGAACAGGCCGCCATTGCGGTATTCGGCAAGCCCGGTCAGGCCGTCGATGTCGGTGACCGCAAATCCGGCGCGCTGCAGCGGTTCGATCAGCGAATAGCTCAGCCATTGCGACAGCTTGTGCAGCGGCACGAGGCCGGCGGTCGCATCGTCAGCCTTGATCGCCGGATGGCGCCAGCAATCGCCGAGCGGAATCCCCGCAAGCTCCAGCCGCGACGGCCAGATCGGCCCGAGCTGGTTCAGCACCGCGGAGAGAATGGCCGGCGCGGCGATGGCGCCGCCGACAGCCTGCGCCGCGATGTGGTCGAACAGGCCGCCGGGCCGCGGCGTCTCGTGCAGTCCAAAGATCTCTGGACGGTCCGCAACCTGCTTGCCCAGGCGCCGTAGCAGATCCGTGCGTCCGTCGAGGCCGAGCAGCGGATTGGCGTCGCTGACCTGAAACGCAGAGGTGAGCGCGGCAAGCGGCAGTTTTGCGAGCACGTCCGCGTCGGCCCTGAAAGGCGCGCGGGCATCGCGGGAGAAGAGCCCACCCGCAAACATGTCGAGGCTCGCGATCGCGAGCCCCTCGGATCGGCCGATGCTTTCGCCCGTCACCGCGTCACGATAGCGCCAGGCTGCGCCGGCGCCGGCGTCGAGCAGCACGCTGACGATGGCAAGGTCGAACTCCGCTCGCGCCCGCGCGGCGCGATCCGGCCATGATGCAGCGTCCGCCAGCCGCGCCCAGCGATCGACGCCGCCAAGCACAAAATGCCGCCACCGCGCATGGAAGGGCACGTCCAGCGTCGGATAGGCTTTTCGGGTGACTGCGAGCACGGCATCGGCAACGTCGTCCATGCGGTCGAGATCAACAGTGAAATGGTTGAGCCCGCCGGCAAGGCCGATCTGAAGCATCTCACCGGCGCGTGTACGAACCGCTGCTGCGCTGAGCAGCGAGCGGGCTTCTCGTTCCAAAGAGTCCGACATCGCGCGATCAATATTTTTCCAGCGAACGCCCGACCACGCCGTTGACGTCCTTCTCGGGCGCGATGTCGGTCGAGTAATAGCCGGCGGCCTTCTTGGCGGCGATCTCGACATAGGCGTCGGCCGGGATCAGCTCGGGTGGAATCGGCACGCGCTCGACGATGTCGATGCCCTGCGAGGTCAGCGCGTCGTGCTTCATGTCGCTCATCGACAGGAAGCGGTCGATGCGCTTCAGGCCCAGCCAGTGGATGGTATCAGGCATCAATTGCTGGAAGCGCGCATCCTGGACGCCGGCGACGCATTCGGTGCGCTCGAAATAGGCGGCGGCCGCGTCGCCGTCCTCCTGGCGCTTGCGGGCGTTGTAGACCAGGAATTTCGTGACCTCGCCGAGCGCGCGGCCTTCCTTGCGGTTGTAGACGACGAGTCCGAGCCCGCCCTCCTGCGCGCCGCGCGCGGATTCCTCGATGCCGTGGATGAGGTAGGGCCGGCAGGTGCAGATATCAGAGCCGAACACGTCGGAGCCGTTGCATTCGTCATGCACACGGCAGGTGATCTTGGTGCGATGGTCGGGCAACTTGGTGACGTCGCCGAACATGTAGACGGTGGTGCCGCCGATCGGCGGCAGGAACACCTTCATGTCCGGCCGCGTCACCAGCTCCGGGAACATGCCGGCGGTCTGCTCGAACAGCGTGCGGCGCAGCTCGGTCTCGCCGGTGCCGAAGCGCTCCGCAAGGCCGGGCAGGTACCAGACCGGATCGATCGCGATCTTCACCACCGAGACGCTGCCATTGGCGTGCACGACCTCGCCGTCGGCGCGCAAGCGCTTGGCGGCCAGCGCCTCGCGGATCTCCGGCAGGTCGAGCCGGGCACGCGTCACCGCGATGCTCGGGCGGATGTCGGAGCCCTCGGCGATCTCCTTGCCAAAGTTCTCGGCGACCAGATGCCCCCAGGGGTCGAGCGCGACGATCTTGGCGGGATCGTTCCATTGCGGAAACGGCCCGATGGTCGCCGCCGGAAACGTGTTGGTGAGGTCGGGCCGCCGGATAGGGTCGAGCGCACCGGCGGAGACGGCGAGCGCGCGGTACATTGCATAGGAGCCGCCATGGCTGCCGATCACGTTGCGATCTCCGGCGCGGGACACCGTACCGATGATCGGCCCGCGGGCGCGCGCGTCGGCTGCGCCCCAATGGATCGGAAAGGCGGCCTTCTTGCCCGGCTCCGGATGGGAGGTGAGGCGGATGTGATCGGTACGGTTCGCGCGGCTCATGTCCAGGCTCCCAAAAAGCCAACGGCCCGCCGCTCGGACGGGCCTGGCTCACTTTGCGTTACCGATGCGGAGCACCGGCGGCGCAAGCTCAATCCAACATATTGTAGCGGCCGACGGCGACAGACAAGTTAATGCTGCTGCGCCCGGCAGGCGTTCATCGCCAAATTCCGTCATCGGCGAACCGGTCCGGTCCGCGTGAATCCCGCGCCCTCGCTCCGGTCGAACCTTGCCGTTCGATCCGCGGGATAGATCTAAGGATTTGAAATAGTTTCTGTTTTTCTGTTTTCAAGAGGCGTTGCGGCAATTGCGTCGCGGCTGGACATAATGTATATAATCAGACAAATCGTATAGATCGCCATTGCCCCCAGGAGACCGCCATGCTCGCCGCCAGCTACATCGAGCCTCGTACCGGAAAGCTCTATCCGCTCGACCAGCCGCGCTGGTGCTCGGACGAGCGTACGCCGCTGTTGGTGACGCCGGGGGCAGGGATGTCGCGCGAGGAGGTCGAGCCGCGTACGCGATCGCTGTGGCGCTACCGTGCGGCGCTACCGGTCGAGATCAAGAATCCGATCACGCTCGGCGAGGGCTGCACGCCGCTGGTAGCGCAGGAGTGGGGGGACCTGCGCCCGTTGTTCAAGCTCGAATGGTTCAACCCGACCGGCAGCTTCAAGGACCGCGGCTCCTCCGTGATGCTGTCCTTCCTGCGGCAGATCGGTGTTGACGCCATTCTGGAGGACTCTTCCGGCAATGGCGGCTCGTCGATGGCGGGGCTAGGCGCCGCCGGCGGCATGCGCGTGAAGATCTTGGCGCCGGCCTCGACCTCGCCGGCCAAGATCGCGCAGGTGCGCGCCTACGGCGCGGCGGTGCAGCTCGTCGAGGGGCCACGCGAGGAATCGGAGGCCGAGGCGATCCGCCAGTCGAGCCAGACATTTTACGCCAGCCACAACTGGCAGCCGTTCTTCCTCGAGGGCACCAAATCGCTCGCCTATGAAATCTGGGAAGACCTCGGCTTCCGCGCCCCCGACAACGTCATCGTGCCCGTCGGCGCAGGCAGCAGCCTGCTCGGTTGTGCCTTCGGCTTCCGCGAGCTGCTGAAAGCCGGGCAGATCACGAAGCTGCCGCGGCTGTTCGCGGCGCAGCCGCTCAACTGCTCGCCGATCGATGCGAGCTTCAAGGCCGGCCTCGATACGCCTGTCGCGCGCGAGGTCAGCAAGACCATCGCCGAAGGCACCGCGATCAAGAATCCCCTGCGCCTGCGCGAGATCATCGCCGCTCTGCGCGAGAGTGGCGGCGGCACCGTTGCGCTGGCCGAGGACGAGATCGTCGCCGCCCTGCGGCGTCTTGCACGGCAGGGCCTGTTCGCCGAGCCGACCAGCGCCAGCGCTGCCGCCGCGCTGGACAAACTCTCCGCCATTGGCGCCATCAAGGCGAACGAGACCACGGTCGCGGTGCTCACCGGCACGGGGCTGAAGGCCGCGACCACCGTCGCCGATCTCGTGCAATAGGGCCGGGCGATGAGCCGTAGCAAATCCGCGTCCGCCCCATCGGGCAAGACCGCCGCCGAGCGAATATTGCTGTTCGACCAGTTGCAGCAGATCGCGCAAGGGCTGGGGGAGACTTTTGCGCCGTTCTGCGAGGTCGTGCTGCACGATCTCACCGATCCCAGGAATGCGATCGTCGCGATTCACAACAACCTGTCGGGCCGCAAGGTCGGCCAGGGCGCGACTGAGCTTGGCCTCGCCCGCATCGCCGATCCCGACTATCCGCAAGTGATTGCGAACTACGCCAACAGCTTTGCCGACGGACGGCAGGCCAAGAGCACGTCGATCGGCATCAAGGGCGCGGACGGTGCTTACGTCGCTGCGCTCTGCCTCAACGTCGACCTGACGCTGTTCCAGGGTTTGCAGAGCGCGATCGGCCAGTTCGTCAGCGTCGATGCGCAAAACGGCCCGCGCGAATCCCTGACCCCTGTCGGCGCCGACGCGATCCGCGCCCATATCGACCGGTTCGCCGCGCGCCGCGCCACCACGCCCCGCGCGCTCACCACGGAGGACCGCCGCAGCCTGCTGCGCGAATTGCGCGACGCCGGCTGCATGCAGGTACGCCGTTCCTCCGACATCATCGCCGCCCATCTCGGCGTGTCGCGCGCCACGGTGTATGCCGATGCGAGGTGAAGCGGCACGCCGAACTCGAACGCAGTGCGGTCTGGCGAGGATCGACGATCGCCAATTGCACTAGAATCGCTGCCGTTTCGATGTGTTCGGGTGTCACCTGCGGCCTGCCCGCTGCCGCGGGGAGTGCACCTTGAACCTTCGGCGTCCGTCGCCCGCCTCATGGAGATCGACCCTTGAGCGATGGGAGAGTTCCATGACCGCACAGGATCCGTTTGCAAGCTTCAAGGCTGTCCAGAAGGAAGCCTGGTCGCTGTTCACGCCGATGGAAGTTTTCACGACGCCGGCCGCCGCCAAGCTCGTTGGTTTTGCCGGCGTTGCCGCCGGCCAAAGGGTGCTCGATGTCGGATGCGGCACCGGCGTTGTCGCGATCACGGCGGCGCGCCGCGGTGCAAAGGTCAGGGGTCTCGACCTGTCGCCGGTTCTGATCGAGCGCGCCCGCGAGCACGCGCAACTGGCGAACCTCGATGTCGCCTTCGTCGACGGCGACGCGGAAAGCCTGCCCTATGGCGACAACGAGTTCGACGTGGTGCTCAGCCAGTTCGGCCACATGTTCGCGCCGCGTCCGGACGTTGCCATCGGCGAGATGCTGCGCGTGCTGAAGCCTGGCGGCACCATCGCCTTCTCCACCTGGCCGCCGCATCTGTATGTCGGACGGATGTTCGCGATGGTCGGCCGCCATCTGCCGCCGCCCGAGGGCGTGGCATCGCCGGTCCTGTGGGGCGATCCGAAGATCGTCGCCGAGCGTCTCGCAGGGAAAGCGAAGGATGTCTCCTTCGAGATGGACATGATGACGCCGTCCACACTCAGCCCGCAGCATTTCCGCCGCACCATGGAAGCGACGATCGGGCCCCTGATCAAGCTCGTCGCCCAGTACAAGGACGAGCCGGACAGGCTCAGGAGCTTCCGTACCGAGTTCGAGGCGCTGATCTCGGAGTATTTCGACGCCGGCCAAAACGTGATGCGCCAGCAGTTTCTGATGACCAAGGCAAGGAAGGTGTGAGGAGGCGAGAGCATCCTTGCTGACCCTCCCCTCCAGGCACGGCAATCGCATTTGAGGCCGTTGCTCTGCGGCCCATCCTTCGAGACGCCCGCCTTTGGCGGGCCCTCAGGATGAGGCGTTCGCTCAGGCCCCCGCCAAGAAGTCACATGCGATAGCCCTGCCGCTCAAGGGGAGGGCAAGAGGCAGCGGTCGTGTCGCCTCACTCCTTCAGATCGTTCACCCGCTTCACCCAGGCGCGCACGTCGGCGAGCACGTCGGGCAGCACCGCCTTGACCTCCGGCACGGTCATGCCGGCCTTGATGCGGGGGTCGTAGAGCAGGTTGAGGATGTATTGGTCGTAGACGTCGAAATAGCCCATCGAAACGTTATCGTTGAACATGGTCCAGGGCACGCTCGTCGTGTCGTTGATCGGACCGAGCGACTGCAACAGCTCCTCATAGGCGCAGTCGAGGAAGGTGAAGTCGCCGTTGTCGACGGTGAGGATGACGTCGGAATGCTCGATCTCGAAATTGTCGTTCTTGCGGAAGCCGGACAGGCATTGCGGATCGAGCGAGGTGCGGATCTCGCGCGCCTTCTCCGCGCCGTAGAAGCTCGAGATGGTGCGGAAGAGATCGCGGTCGCGCACGAGCTTCACCCGCACGTTCGCCGCCTCGCTGCTGTCGGTCATGGCGATGTCGAGATGCTGAATCCGCTTGCCGATGTCGGCGACGACCTTGGCGAGCTGCGTCTTGCGATCGGCGCGGTCGCTCTCGGCGAACACGCGCACCGGCCCGTCGAACTTGCGGATGCGGTCGACGCGGCCGGCGAGATGGTACTCGGCGCCGAAAGCGGTCTTGAGAAAGCCCTCGACGATCTCGCTGTCGGTAAAGCTCTTCTTCTCGGCGCGCTGGCGCGAGGCGATCGCGGGCAATTCGCCCGCGGCGGCCATGGTAGCGGTGTCAGGCACGCAGGTCAGCGCTGCGAGCGCCAGGAGGGCGATGCGAAGGCCACGCGCGGGTGGGTTCAATGCGCTCATCGTCACCCGACGCTGCCGTATTCGCGTCGCGCGCACAAGACCGCAAATTCACGCGCCCCGCGGGTTCCCGCAGTTCGCCGGCTGGCTAGTTGTTGAGCACGACCACGGTGGTGCCGACCGAGACGCGGCTGTAGAGGTCGCTGACGTCGTCATTGGTCATGCGGAAGCAGCCTGAAGATACCGCCTGGCCGATCGTCTCCGGCTCGTTGGAGCCGTGGATGCGGTACAGCGTCGAGCCGAGATACATCGCGCGCGCGCCGAGCGGGTTCTCGATGCCGCCCTTCATGTGGCGCGGCAGGTCGGGCCGGCGGGCCAGCATCTGCGACGGCGGCGTCCAGTCCGGCCACTCCTTCTTGGCGGTGATCCTGTGCACCCCGCCCCAGCGGAAGCCGTCGCGGCCGACGCCGATACCGTAGCGCAGCGCCTGGCCGTTCTGGAGCACCAGGTAGAGCCGGCGCTCGGTCGTGTTCACCACGACCGTGCCGGGCGCGTAATTGGTCGGATACATCACGGTGGAGCGGGGAATCGGGCTCGCGCCGCCGCCGCCGAGATAGCCGGTTGAGCTGGTGCCTGTGAAGTCTATCATCCCCGCCGCGGATGCGTCGGCCGCACCAGCCAGCAAGAGCGCCATGGCGGCAATCGGCGCGGCAAAAAACCGGATCATTGTTTCCCCCAGCAAAAAATCGATTCAACGAACGTCACAGGCCATATTTGCCGGCATTTCGCAAGCCACGGCCCCGTGAGGCAGGTCAACCTTAACGAATGCCGTTACCAAATCGGCAACCGGGCCAATTTGCCGGGAAGCATTGGAGCGTTTTCGAGCGAAGTGGATAGCGGCTCGCACAAAGAAAACGCGTCAAAACAAGAATCTAATGCCCGTTCCGATTCCATCGGAACGGGGCGTTAGCCAAACCAGCGCGTCGTCATGCGGGGCAGGGCCGCGATGCCGGCTATTGCTTTGACGGGACGAGCAAACAATGATTGATCGGACGGATCATTGGATATTGCCGGTTGCGGGAGCTTTGGGATGAACGGTGCGGAAAGCCTGGTGCGGACGATGGTCAAGGGTGGGGTCGACGTCTGCTTCACCAACCCGGGCACCTCCGAGATGCATTTTGTCGCAGCGCTCGACCGCGTGCCCGGCATGCGCTGCGTGCTCGGCCTGTTCGAGGGCGTGGTGACGGGCGCTGCCGACGGCTATTTCCGCATGAAGGGCACGCCGGCTTCGACCCTGCTGCATCTTGGTCCCGGCCTCGCCAACGGCCTTGCCAATCTGCACAATGCCAAGAAGGCCAATTCCGGCATCGTCAACATCGTCGGCCAGCACGCGGTCTACCATATCGGCTACAACGCGCCGCTGACCTCTGACATCGAGGGCCTTGCCCGGCCGATGTCGTCCTGGGTCCGCACCTCGCCGGATTCCAAGTCGGTTGCCGCCGACGGCGCCGCTGCGATTGCCGCCGCCAAAAGCGCGCCGCCGCAGGTCGCGACCCTGATCCTGCCCGCCGACACCGCCTGGAACGAAGCCGACGGCATCGCCGAGGTCCCGGCCGAGCAGCAGCGCGCGAGCTATTCGCCGCAGGCGGTCGAGCAGGCCGCAAAAATCCTGCACGGCGACGGCGAGGGCACGCTGCTGCTGATGACCGGCAGCGCGCTCTCCGAGCAGGGCCTGGCGCTGGCCGAGCGCATCGCGGCCAAGACCGGCTGCACCGTGATGGGCCCGACCTTCCGTCCCAAGATGGCGCGCGGCCGCGGCCGCTTCTCGATCGACCGCATCCACTACGTGATCGAGAACGCGCTGCCGATGCTGGCGAAGTTCCGCCACATCGTGCTGGTCGAGTCCGACGATCCCGTGGCGTTCTTCGCCTATCCGAACAAGCCGAGCGTGCTGAGGCCCGAAGGCTGCGACGTCCATCGCATGACCTCCTGGGGCGAGAATTCGGTCGCGGCGCTGGAAGCGCTTGCGGGTGCCGTGAAGGCGAGCGCCAGGGACGTCAAGCCGCAGGCCTCGGCTGAGCTGGTCAAGCCGACCGGCGCGCTGACCCACGCGTCCATAGCGCAGTCGATTGCGTACGCGATCCCCGAGAACGCGATCCTGGTCGACGAATCGCTCACCACCGGCCGCGCCTTCTTCCCGCCGACGGCGGCCGCCGCGCCGCACGACTGGCTCCAGAACATGGGTGGCTCGATCGGCTTCTCCACGCCGCTCTCGATCGGCGCCGCGATCGCCTGCCCGGACCGCAAGGTCATCACCATGGTCGGCGACGGCAGCGCGATGTACACGATCCAGTCGCTGTGGACGCAGGCGAGAGAGAACCTCAACATCGTCACCATCGTGTTCGCCAACCGCATCTACCAGATCCTGCGCGGCGAGTTCGACAATGTCGGCGCCGGCGAGCCTGGCCAGCGCGCCAACGACATGCTGCGGCTCGACCGTCCGACGCTCGATTTCGTGGCGCTGGCGAAGGGCATGGGCGTGCCCGGCCGCGCCGTCACCAATGCCGACGAGTTCAACAAGGCGCTCGCCGAAGCCGTCGCCGAGCCCGGGCCGCGGCTGATCGAAGTTCAGTTGTAGGGCGCAGCATAGGGAGCGCCGAGGGCCGGGGGGCAAGATGCAGACCGAGCTGAACAAGGTGATCGCGGCGCTCCGGGACTTTTACGCCCACGAGGGATTCCTGTTCGAAAAGGACATCGGCGAGCGCGCGATCACGCATCGCTTCGCCGTGCATCTGGAGAAGCAGTTCTCGGGCTGGTCGGTCGATTGCAACTACGACCGGCTCGGCGAGCGTACGCTGCATCTGCCGCACGGCACCATCATCTCGACCGACGATCATCTGGACAAGTCGATCTATCCCGATGTCGTCGTGCATCAGCGCGAGATCCCCAACAACCTGCTCGCGGTCGAGATCCGCAAAACGAGCAATCACACGCCGGTGACGCACGACCAGCACAAGCTGCGGGCGCTGACCGATCCGCATGTCTGGTTTGCCTGTTGGATCGGCGTGTTGCTGGTGCTGGACAAGCACCATGCGACGATGTCGGAGGTCTATGTCGGCGGCCTCGTGGATGAGCCGCTGTCGCGCTGGTTAGCAACGCGCCTCGCGGAGCTCGGCCTCGGCGCCGCGCGTTAGGGCGTGGACTTCCAAACGTCAGATGTCGAGGACAAGGCGGAAGTTGCTCCGCTTGGCCAACAGCGATTGCTCATGACCCCGAGTGATCCGGGCTTGCCCAACGGCCTCGGATGGTTCGTTTGCCGCTCCTACTCGATCGTTGCATTCACCGTCATGACCGATCTGCCTGACCCGTATGGACCCTTTCCTTCACCATAGATGGCGAACGTATCGTTGCCCTTGTACCCGGATGCCGCGGTGTACCTGAACGTCGTTACGTTGATCTGTCTGAGCGTCCCGTGCGCAGGCTTCTGCGCAACGCCCGAGCTAAGCATCGCTCCCGGAATTCGCATCGGGAAATTGCACGTTTCACCCGACCTGACCGCGAAGTAGGCCGTCATGTCGACGCCAAACGCGGACGGATGACCGGTGACCCGGCACTCGGAGGCGGCGAAGGCCGCAACCGGCGTCAGGCTCAGGACAGCAGCGACAGCCAACATCCGCATGCTCGTCTCCCGTGAGGATGAAGTGGCATCCGCGGCCATTGATCCCGAAGCGTCTGGATGACCATTGATTTGAATCAACATGCCGGCTTGTGTCGACCAGGCGATTGAACAAGCGGACTGGCGACTTTCCGCTGTTGGGCCCTTGGCAGACGTATCAAGCGCCCTCCGGCAATGACCGCTTTTGACCCTGGCTGTGTGAAAACGCTGCGCTTGATGTGATTCGCGCGATATGATTCCCGCACGATTTGCGGGGG